>JAFSZJ010000037.1 GCA_017458965.1 Kiritimatiellia bacterium
CGACTTGCGCCAGAAGGCGGGCTGATCGCCGATGGAGCCAAGCAGCTCCCACGAATCGTCAAGCGCCGTGTCGCGCCAGCAGGCGGCCTGGAATTTCGTGCCGCCTATCGTGATCATCGCCGTCTCGCTGTCCTTGCGCTTGCCGACCAGGATGCCGGGGAAGGCATCCGCAGCGGGCGCACCGTATTCGCTGAGACTCATCGCCTCGCCGATCAACACGAGCACGCCGCCATTCTCCACCCAGGCCTTCACCGCCTCACATACTCCCGGCCGCACCGCATCGACGCCCGCCGCAACCAGCACCTTGTAGCGATTGAGGCGGGGGACGCCCGGTTTTGTGCTGCGAGCGCCAGCTCGCAGTATCTGGTCTTCCCAGATCACATCGGGGCACAGGTGCGCGTAGTCGCAGCCGACAACGGCCTGGTCGAACATCTTGTACGAGAGGTGTCCGGCGCACTGAGAGAGGCGCTCGGTTGTGCTGCTGAACAGAACGGCCACCTCGCGCGGCACACCACGGTCGCGCGGCGCGAAGAAATCCGCCATGTCGAGCGCGTCGAGCTTCGCCTCGCGGATGCCGCGCAGCGCCTCGGGTTTCACATTGTCGAGGTTGAGGAAGTTGTATGACGACTTCATCGTCCTGTTCCACTTGAAGGCGTAGGAGATGTTGTAGCCGCGCTGGAACTGGTCGAGGAAGGAGTTGCGGATCGAGCTTTCGCTCGTGCCGATGTACATCTCCGAATCGACGATGGGCTTCCCGTCCGCGAGGCCGCGCAGCATGTGCGCCTCCATGATGCCGCGCCCGCCAGTGTGCGAGCAGACCGCGCCGAGCTTGTCGTACGCCGTGTAGAGGTCGATGCCGCGTGTGCGGATCGTGCAGGGCTGGAATGTCGCGAGCGCCTTAGGATCGACCTTGTCGCGGACGATCTCCGCGCCCTCGGCGAGGAGCGAGGCGAAGGAGTCCTCGATGAACTTAGTGTATTCGACGAGGTAGGCGGTCGGGTTGCCTTTTTTGCCGTACGACTCGGCGATCTCGTCAAACGATTGGTAGCGGTTGTCGCCGCCCTCTGATTTGGCCCACGCCTCGTTGAGCGCCTCTATGGTTCCGTACTTTTTCTCCATCGCCTCGGCGAAGGCCTCCTTCGCGTAGGCGCCCTCCTCCCAGCAGGCGGGTTCGTTCATCAGCTCGTAGCACCATGGGCGGGCGCCGACGGCCTTGGCGTCGTTGAACGAGTCGAACGACGCGCCCTCCCACATGTGCTTCCAGACGCTGCGGCCCTGCGGATGCACGATGTTCCATGGCACCCAGTGCTGGTGTCCCTGCGTCCAGGCGGCGTTTGAGAGGCGGCCAGGAGTGTCGAGCGCGGCACCGCATTCCTTGTGGTTGCAGACCTTGCCTTCGTTGCCGGGCTTCTGGCAGGTGGCGGGCTTGACCGGACTGTCGGGATCGACCGGGATGTCCGCATGCCATATCGAGCCGTGCGCCCACTCCGACGCAGTCATGTCAACGTACATCGAAAGACCGCTTCCGATGGAGGTGCCGTAGTTTGGGTCAGGCTTGGCGAAATCGTCGCCGCGCTGCCACGGACGGTAGTAACGCTTCATCCAGTTAAGCGGGGCGTAGAAGCCGCCGGCATCGATTCCGAGCCGCTGCACGGCCTCGTAGCCGGGCATCCGGTTGTATAGCCACTGCAATGGGCCGAAGTCGTCCTCCTTGCGGTTGGTGCCCCATCCCGGCGGGTCGTACCAGATTACGCCAGGGAGATAGCGCGGTTTGCCTTCGACAAGAAGCGAGCCGTCCGGCGCGATCGCGAAGCAGGCGTTCGTTGGCATCAGCTCGTCAGCCGATATGTCCGCGAATGGGACGAACGGGTCGGATGTCGGCATTTCGGCGGCAATGGCGCATGAAGCGATTGCGGCCAAGGCGAAGGATGTCACGGTAGTTTTCATGGGGTTATCCTTGCTAGGATGGTAGCAAAAGCCATGCCGTGGACATAGCGCTTTTGCGCACGGGCAATTTATGTTTTGCGGCGCAAAAGGCTTCATCGTGTTTCGCCGACTGCGTATGGAGCGTCGCTGGCGACGATGGAGACGAACAAGGTCGGGTATGACTTGCCGGTGGAAGGGTCAAGCGTGGAGAACGCAAAGCGAATTGGCCCGCCGGACGACAGGCTGCTCTCGGCGGCGGCGGTCCACGGCCCGTTCAGCGACTGCGCCGTGAAGGCGGTGTAGTAGATGCCGGCGACAGTCGCGGGGACGGACACCGCGACTTCCCCGTCCGCGACTGTGAAGGCCGGGACGGCCGCGCCGTTCCCGTCCGTGAAGTCACCTATCCTCGGCAGGACACCGCCAAGCCGTTCCAGAAGTGAAAGGCCACCCCCGAAGGATTCGGTGAAGCGGCCGAAGAATTCCGAAACCAAGCCATCGCCGTCGATGGAGATCTCCGCCACGTCGCCACCCGACGCCATTGGCAGCCAGTAGTTTCCGGCGGCGTCGGCGAGGGCGTTGCCGTCGATGAGGCACCGGAAACGCCGCGCCGACGGCGTGCCCGCCTCAAGCTCCATCCGGAGGCGCCGCCTAGCGCCAGCCACCGGTATCGCGGCCGCGTTCGTCACGCTCCGCCATCCGTCTGCCGCATAGGCCATGTACGAGAGTCCACCATCCGATGGCGCAAGGCAGAAGACGCACTTCGCACCCGTCTTCGGCGTTGGGGCCTCCTCGCATGCGTCAAATGGCATTTCCAGTTCGAAGAAGGCGTTCGAGGCGCAGTAGCCAACAATCTGCGGCTCGTAGTCCAGCGGCGCAGAAACGATGGCCGCCACGCAATCGACGCGAAACCAGCCGTTGTTCGCCTCCGGAACGTTGGGCTCATCTGGAAGGTTAGTATCTTCGGGCTCGTCTGAAGGATCGGGATCTTCCGGCAGGCTTGGCGTCGGGCCGTCGTTCGAGCCGTCATCGTCCACCTGCAGCAGCGCGAAGCGCCAGATCTGGCCTGCCTTGTCCGTCACGGGGGAGGCGCTCTTGCCGTTGTAGTGGCCGATGTGCGCGGCGCCGTAGCCAAGGTAGAAGCACCCCTTCGCGTAGGTGAACGATTCGAAGTACTGGTCCGATGTGAATGTCGCGAGTTTTGTGAAACTCTGCCCGTCGGTGGTCTTCCAGATGGCATGGGCGATCGACGAGGCGGAATCGTACTTTACGGTCATCACGTACATCGCTCCGCCGACGACCGCTATGTCGATGGGGTGGGAATGACCGCCGTCGAAGGCGTGGCGCTGCGAGGTGATATTGCCGGAGGCGTCCATAGAGGCCGCGAAGAAGCCGATCGGCACATCCATCGCGCAACCGGGCGTAACGATGTAGAAGACCCGTCCCTTGAATGGTGTCGCCTCGCGGAAATGGAGCCACCAGCTGTAGGATGACGAATAAAGCTCGCGGTCGACGTCCTGATAGCCGTTCAGGAATGTGTCCCACGGACAGTCCACGCGCCTGAACTGCCAGCCGGGTGGATCGTCTAGCTTCCAGTAGTAGCATTGGTTGAGATCCGGGTTCGCGCTCACATAGTAGTGCCAGGTCACCGCGATGCAGCCGTTCGTGAACGGCATGAGCGTGAGGAATCGCTCGTAGTTCTCGGCCTCGGCGGTCTTCTTCCCGTTAGTGTAGTAGGTGTAGCGGTAGTAGCCGTTGGTCTGGCCCGCCGTGACAGACCCCATCTGATGCGAGAACGTGTCGTCGCCGTTGAGCCAGTACTGGCTGCCGCCGACACCAAAGCCGGTGAAGTAGAACTTGCCGTCGTATTCGCAGAAGTCCCACTCGTGCGTGTAGAGCTCCGCGCCGTTGAGCTGGTGGGCGGGGTTCCAGTCGATCTTGCCAAGCGGGCACCGCACCCAGTCGCCTCCGGGTTGCTTGGCGAAGAAGTAGCCGTAGTTGGCGTCATGCTCCCGCGGGTCGGTGGAGCGGGTCCAGATTCGCCCATCGGAGAACTTCTTGAAGGCCTCGATGTGCTCCGTGCCCGCGCTGTACTCGTTCGTCCATGTGGGCGTTTCGCCCGGGAGGATCGAGATGATTGGCACGGGGCCCGTGTTGGAGTTCCAGTCGCCACCGCCTATGTAGATGCGACCGTCGAGGTACTCCATGCAGTGGACGGCGCGAGAGGAAAGGTTGTCCGCCGACGTGCCGTAGCGCGACTCCATCGGCGCGAAGAGGTACTCGAGCGATGATGTGACGTCCGGGGCGGCACGCGCCACAATGGCGGCCGCGCAAAGGAGTAGCTGGGCGATACGGCGAAACATGAAGGCATTGTATGCCGCAACCCGCCACGGGCATTTGCGAAATGCGCACGCCCTTTTGGCGGATTGCGGCTGACGTGGCCGCGGGATCTCCGCGAGCTGCGCGGGCAAAGCCCGCTCGCCGCGAAGTCAGGACCCCGGCTGCCCCGTCCTGAGTACCCGGCGAGCAGGGCACATCCACCCTACCCCGCACCCGTCCTGAATGCCCGGCGAGCAGGGCGCAGCCACCCTACCCCGCACCCGTCCTGAGTACCCGGCGAGCGGGGCGCAGCCATACCGCAACCCCGCCCCCGTCCTGAGTGCCCAGTGAGCGGGGCGCAACCCCGCGTAGCTCGGGCACACACCGACCGCATCCTACCGCAAGGTGATGACTGTGCCGCTTGCGAGCTTGCTAACGGTCACGGCGTAGGTGCCGTCGGGCTGGCGTACATCGTACTCGACGTTAAAGTTCGCCGTCTTCCGTGCGAAGGTCCCGGTCAGCTTGCCCTGCTGGTACTTTATGATGGGATAGCGGACTCCCAGCGGGACCTTGCCGCCCGTCGTCACGGAAAGCGCGCCGTCAAGCGTGACGCCGATGTAGCTGCCGGCGCTCGTCGTCTCGGTCAGATCGACGTAGGAAGATGTGCCGTCGGCGTGGAGCGCGACCTGCAGCTCGCCGCCGTCGCGGAATACAAGGTTCGTCAGGAAGGTGTTGTAGGAGAATGCGATGCGGCCGCGGCGGCCGCCGTCGTAATCGACAACGCCCGGCGCGAGGATGCCCTTGTCGCCCACGACGACCATCGCCTTCTTGGTCGTGTTCGTCCAGTAATCGTCGCCGTTCGGGACGCCAAGGTAGAGAAAGGGATTCCACTTCTGGTGGGTCCACGTGGATACTCCCGCGAGCCCTCGGTAGGCGAGCCGGATGTTGTGTTCGGTCGCCATGAGCGCACCGCCGCGCATCTCGAGAACCGCGTTCGTGGCGGCGATCCCGTTCTTCAGCCCGAAGGTCTTTCCAGGAACCATGGAGAAGCGGCCAGTGAAGCCGTCGTGCCTTGCGTCCGCCGGATACGCCGCGTCTGCGGCGTTGTATGCGAGCATCGGCTTCATCGGGTCCGTGTTGTCCACGGTGGCGTAATCGCAATGCATGTGGACGGCGGCGTTTCCGGTTCCATCGCAGAAGGCGCTCGGACGCTTCAGACGGAACGTGCCGTTCCCCAAGGTGGTCGTGCTCCAAAGGGCTCCCGCGTACAGTTCACGGCAGACACCGCTGTTGACCGTGACGGTGTGTCCGTCCATATCCAGATTCGCAGGTCCGAGGAGAACCGCGTTCACGGTGACGTCGGCGGTAACCGTCGTAGCGTTCGTGATGCAGACGTTATCTAAGGCGGTCGCGCCATCGAACGAGTCGAGCATCGTCGAGGCGGGAATCTCCCGAATTGTGCCGCCGTCGAGCGTGCAGGCGCCGCAGCCGTACGCCGGTGCCTTGCCTGTCCCGAGTTGGAACTGTGTGCAGACGGGGATCTGCGGGCCTGGATCCGCGAGCGTCTGCGTACCGCCGACCATCTCGATGCCCGTCGTGTCCGTGAAAGAGACGATCCCGCTCGGAACGGTCACGACAGGCAGACCCGAACCGTCCTTGGCCTCGAACGAAGAGAAGTTTGCCTTTACGGCGTAGTACTGCGGGAGGTTGATTACGCAGGGGCCGCCGATTGCCGTCAGCTTCCCGAAGGAAAAGACCTTGTTGTTGTATCCCTTGATCGTGAGTGTGCCGCCGTTGACGAGCGTGACGGCCGTACCGGAGAAGTCGCCGTCCGCGCCGGTGGTCGAATGCATCACGGCCAGGCTTCCGTCGTTTTCGATCACGAGATGCCGGATGCCGCCAAGATCAATGACATTCTTCGAGACTTCAACCGAATCGAAGAGCAGCGTTCCGCCGCCCGCGCCCGATATGGAGACTGTTCCGTTGACGGTCAGCGATTGCTTGCTCGACATCCACGTCGAGCGGAACTCGTGCTTGCCGACGGAGCTGATGGTCAGGTTCGAAATCGTGTGGCTCGATGAAAGCTCGATGAAGGTGTCGGCGTCGCCGACGACGACGCTCGATTCGGCGCTCGGAACGCCGGCGGCGCCCGTGTCGGAGGAGGTCCACATCGCGGAATCGGCCCATGTACCGGCACCGCCCTTCCAGATGTAGGTGGAGGCGTCCGTAAGAGACATCGGGACTGTGTTGCGGAAGGTCTGCGTCCATGTTTCGCCGCTGTAGGTGTTTTCGACCTCGACGCGATAGAAGGCATTTCCGACGAAATCGGCCGTATATGAATATGCATAGGATCCTGCCGCCGCGTTCGTGGAAACCGTGTGCACCAGTTGCACCGAACCTGCGGTCTGCCCGACGTAGTAGCGGAAGACGAGGGTGCCGAGACCTCCATCTGAGAGATCAATGACGAAGCCGAGCTGAGCGTTGACCGGCGTGACTTCGACCGAATCGACTGTGCAGGATGCGGGGACGACGAATGAGAAAATCTCTGATGTCACGGTGCCGCCGTTGCCGACAAACCTGAAACGGTAGTGGACCATGTCGCCTGCGGCGAAGCCCGGAACAAGAATCTGAAAATCACCTGGCACACTCTTCTGGAGGGCCGCCGTTGACGACCCTAGCGACTGCGTCGAGCCGTAGTCGACGATGATCGACACTGGGTCTGGCCCGCCGAGCCCAATTAGAGTTCCGGACAGAACGACCTTTGCGTTTCCCTTGTCGTAGGTCGCAGCGTCATACGTCGCGGTAAGCGGCGCGTATGGCATGGAAACGCTCTGGATGCCAAGCGCGGAATCGGCGTATGCGCTCGAAAGGGTTACGCGGAAGTAGATGGTGTCGCCAACTGAAACGTTGGTGAACGTGTAGCCGATGCTGTCACTCGCGTAGAAGGCACCTTCGATATTGTCGGAGTTGCCCAGCGCCTGTGTCGTGCCCCATTCAATGCGTGCTGAAACGGAAGTCGCGCGCTCGCCGATCGAATCGATCGTGTAGCCAATCGAAACCGTTCCAGCGTCCTGGTCGTAGGCGGGCTCTCCGAGTGTCGCGGTAATGGAGTCGTCGTAGTTATCCTTCGCCTCCTTGACAAGCTGGACGGAGTATGAATCATCCTGCTGTTTGACGTTGTAGTTGATGGTGTAGCCGGATGGGATTGTGTCGAACGTGCCTTCGATCTGGTCGGTCGTGTTCAGCACCGTCCACGTGCCACTAAGCGCCTTGTCGGGGTCTATGACTGCGATTTCGCCGCCCTCGATTGTCACTTTGCAGCGGTAGGAACTGGTTCCAGGGCACTGGATGTATGTTGAGGATCCGTCGGATCGCACCGTCGTGTAGATCTTGCTGCCGGGCTTGAAGATGAGCTTCTGGTAGGCCTTGAGTTGTTGCTCGAGATCGGGGAACGTCATGCAGCCCTTGCGGTTCCCGTACATGTCGGGGCCGCCCGGAACAAGGACGCCGCCAGGGCCAACCACGCACTCGTAGTTGTTCCACGTTTCATCCGAATACGTGCCGAGCCAAAGTTTCGAATTGAACTTGTCCTGGCTCTTCACATATGCATTGCCAGCAATGCCGCCGATGTTGCCGAACTTGCTGTGATCGCTGAAATAGCCGGCCGCCCATTCGAAAGCGCCGGTTTCAAGTATCCAGTCGTCGGCAACACCTGCGGCCATTTTGTTGAGACTGATCTTGTCTTTGGCGAACATGATGCCCGAAATGCCAGTCACAAACTGGGGCAGGTAGCTGAACGGGCTTACGGCCTGAGAGCACCAGTCTCGAGAGTAGTCGAGCACTCGCTTCAGCGGATCCGTGTTCCAGGAGGTATCCCAGTTCACCGTGAGCTTGCCCTCGCTGCCACGGTCAATGACAAGCATAGGCGCCTCAGTCTTCACGGTGCCGTTCGTGATCGAGTAGCCATACACCCAATTGCCGCTGCGAGCAGGCCGGAATCCCGACTTCACCGTCAGCGTGTGTCCGCCGAGATCAAGGGAGGCGCCGCTCTTGAAGCGAATGCCGTTGACGGTCGTGTCCCCTGTCAGCGTGGTTGCGGTCGTCAAGTACGCAATGCCGTTGGCGCCCGTGTTCATAATGTCATCAGTGATGCACTCAGACTCCGTCACGACGACGAGCTTGTCTCCGTCGAACTTCATGAATTCGCCTGGGCCGCCGTTGTTCGACTTTTCCGCAAACTGGATCGCGATTCCGTTCACGAGGCGGACCTTGCTCTTGTCGATGATCGAGAATGTGTTTGGACTCACTTCCATCACGGCTGGCGTCCCGAACGAATCGAACGACTGGAACACAGACTTGTTGCTACAGACAAGTTTCGTGAAGCCATTGCCTAGGATGAGCTTGTTGGCGGTGATCTTCTTCCAGTCGCCGATCAGCATGCCGCCATCGGAGAGAAGAAGCGAATTGACATCGACGTCAACGTCGAGCGTGACATTGCGCATCGAGTAGGTCTCGGTTCCGGTGCCGGCGATGATGACATCATCCCCCGCGCCAGGGGCGGTGGCCGGCGTTGCTCCGTCCACGAGCCACTTGGTGGCATCCGAGAAATTGCCGGAAGCGTTAGCGGGATCCCAGATGTAAGTCGCCGCGAACGCGGAGGCGGCGGACAGGAACACCGCGAGAGAGGTGAGGAGAAGGCGAGTTGTTTTCATGGTAATCCTTTCACTCGAAAGTCAAAAGCCGGAAGTCTAAAGCGGAAGTCGAATGGCAAAGGCCGAATGACGGGACAATTCTCGCATATCCATTGTGTGGGACATTGACGGAATACGCACGGGGCGTTGTGATTTTGCGGCTAGGATTTCGCGACGGAAGAGTTGCAACCACTACAGCTGGTCGTGGTACTTGCCGTCCTTGTAGCCACGGCAGGTGCCGAGGGGAAGGCCTGCGCCGTTGACGACATTCCAGCCGCAGTCGAGGTCGAACCAGGCATAGCGGAAGGCAAAGGCCTCTGCGACTTCGGGATGCGTGAGCTCAATGGTGTCGCCGACGATCTTCGCGTCGGCGAAGTAAAGGACCACGCCTTCCTTGTCGTTGCCCTTCCTGTCCTTGCCCGTCGTCACGGGACCGCCAAGCTCGAAGCCCTTGGGCGCGAGGCCGTCGCGAGTCTTGAGGCCCTTTGCGTTTCGGAGGTGCAGTATGCACTTCGACCCCTGCCACTCGACGGACTCGATTTGTGGAGAAGAACCTTCGACCGCCTTGCCGTACACGTGCTGAAGCGCCCAGTTGGCGTAGCGCTCTCCGACTTCGATTTTGCGAATGGGGTGAATGTCCGGCTCGCCGAGATCGAGGAGCGAAATGGTGTCGCAGTCAGGCAGGAGCGTCGCGAGCTCGTTGAGCTGGCGGCGCATGTCGGCGTTCACGGACCAGGTCGGAGCGTTCGTCTCGCCGTTCTCCATGCGCTCGACGGAGTTGGGCTTGGTGTCGAGCTTGTGCGGGCAGATTTCCGTGACGAGGACGGGAAGCCTGTCATTGTAGGTGAACTGCGCGCGCCAGCCTTCGACGAGCGTCCGGAAGAATTCGGGGTACTTGCCATTGCCAAGGTCGCTGCATCCCTGGTACCAGACCGCGCCCTTGATCGCCATCGGGTAGAGCGGGTGGACAAGACCGGCGTCCATAGTCGTAGCGCTGAACATGCTGATGGCGCGGGCGTCCTCCGGCTTGCGGCATTCTGGGTGGTTCCAGATGTCCTTCGGCGGCGTCTCGCCGAAGCAGGCCTTGAACTTCATCTCATGCGGCTGCTCATGCGATGGCCAGAGCGAGATCACGACCGGCTTGAGCATCCCGCCCGGCTTGCCGTCCTTGCCGCCCCAGACCTTGTAGCGGACCGCGAGCACGTTCCTGCCGACGCGGCCGTGCTCCTTGATTGGGACGCCGTAGCCATGGTTCGGGTTGCCGGATCCGCCGAAGGCTCGACCGTTGAGGTAGGTCATGTCCTGCCCGTAGGATTCCTCGTAGCCGATGGCCCAGTTCTTATTTAGGTCGTCCTCCGTGAGGTCAAAGGTCGCGCGCATCCAGATTTCGCCCGTGAAGCCATCGGGAAACGGATCGGACTGGAAGCCGCGTCCGTCGATGGTCACCGGCTTCCAGCTCTCGTCCTCGACGAAGTCGGGATCGTGGAGCGAGGGCTTGGTCTTGAGGAAGTTCGATGCGGGGTCGAAGCGCTTGTTCCACTCGTGGATTTTCTTCTCGTACGCTTCGGCACCGCCGTTCTTCATGAAGCCAGCCCAGCGGTTGTACCAGTAGCCGGCGACGCCCTTCGCGTGGCCGTGGCCGTGGTCCTTCGCCCAGGCCTGGTCGATCCAGCCGTCGATCTTCGTCGCGCCCCACGAGGCGTTCACGAGGCCGATCGGGACGTCGAGCACCTGATTGAGGTTCCAGCCCATCACGTAGAGGGCCATGCCGTTCCTGCGGATCGCCTCGGGCGTGGCCGTCTCCCAATGGATGCCGATGGCGTCCTCGCGCGGACAGGGGGAATTTTTGTTGTCGCCGTCGTTCATCAGAAGCGTGCGGATATTGGGATTGCCGGCGGCCTTGGCGATGAACTCGTCGGCGCCAATCGGCTTGCGTCCGTAGCCGTCAAATGTGTAGGCCATGTTTGACTGCCCGCATCCGAACCAGACGTCACCGAAGAGCACGTCGGAAATCGCGATTTCCGACGTCCTCTTCGGCGAGGTTGAAGGCGTTGAAGATCGTTGAAGATCGTTGAAGGTCGTTTCAATGTTTTCAACGTGCCGCGCAGCGGCGCTTTCAACGTTATTCCACGAGCCGCATAGCGGCGTTTCAACGAGCCGCGAAGCGGCGGTAATGCGGTATGGCCCGCCTGCGGGCATGGCGGGTAGCTTGACGGTCCAGCGGCCGTTGTCGTCCGTCGTGGCCGTACGCTCGGCGACGGGCTTGTCATCGCCTTCCTTGAAGAGTGTGACGCGCACGACTGTGCCAGTCTCGGCGAAGCCCCAGACCGACGCCTCGACATCGCGCTGGAGCACGGCGTGGTCGGAGATCACGGACGCGAATTTGAACTCGGCGGCGCAGGCCAGGGCGGGAATGAACCACGCCATGGCGACGGACAAGAGAGAAAGAGCGCGAATTTGCATGAGTTTTTCCTTTTACTTGCGGCAATTATCCCATGCCTCGAATAGATATCGTTTTCGGAATCCGCACGGTGTGTTTTGAATTTGCGGCGGCACTTCGCGTCAGTTCCATTGGAAAAGTGTTTCAATCGGCAGGGAGTTCTTGTAACATCACGCTTATGGAATGCGACTGGACAGACCAGCGAGACGCCTGGATATTCGTGGTGGCGGGCGAGAACGAGCGCGACCGCCGCTTCACGGAAGGTGTGCTGCGCGGGGCGCGCGAACGCGGGTTCAGGCGCATTATGCCAGTGGACTACGAGGACGGGTTCACGGCCATCTACCATGACGAAGGCAAGTTCCGCGGACGCCCATTCGCTGTGCTGGGGCACCTCCGCGACCAGACCCTTCTACGCGAGCTTGCGCGAAGCAAGGTGCCATGCGTGTTCTTCGGGAAATCGGAAGGCGAGGCCGCCAGGCGCATCGTGCGCGAACACAGCGTGGTCTGCGGGACGGACAACGCCGCCATCGGGCGCATGGCGGCCGACTACTTCGCGGGGCAGCGGCGCTATGCTTCCGCCGCATACCTCGATCTGGAGTCCTGGTCGGCGAACGAGTGGTGGTCCCGTGAGCGGCGGGAGGCATTCGCCGAAGCGATCCATGGCCACGGGGTGGCGTATGCCGGGGCGCATCTACTGCTTGACGATGACTTCTCGCCCGAAAGGATGCTGTCGCGCTTCGGCGCGTTCGTTGAGGGGATTCCGAAACCGCTGGCCATTTTCGCATGCAACGACAAGGCGGCTCATGACGCCGCGCTCTGCTGCGACGTGCTGGGGCTTAAGGTCCCGGACGACATCGCGATCCTCGGCGTGGACAACGATCCCGCCTTCTGCGAGACGGCGCCGGTCGGTCTTTCCTCCGTTGCGCTGGAGACGACGCGCCTCGGCCATAGCGCCATGACTCTCGTGGCGCAGATGCTGCGCGGTGATCGGCCCGAGACGACGGCCGTGTTCTGCCCGCCCAGCCATGTCGTAGAGCGGGCTTCGACATCGACGACGCCGTTAGCGGATCTTTTCGTGGGCAAGGCTGTCGATTTCATATCGGCCAATGCCGACAGGGCTGTGTCCGTGGCAGATGTCGCGGAGGCTTGCGGAACATCGCGGCGCTTCCTTGAACGGCGCTTCAAGGCGCTCACAGGCAGGACGATCCTCGACACCATACACGCCAAGCGTCTCGCCGCCGTCGAGGCACTGCTCCGCAAGCCGGACCTTCCGGTAAAGACGATTGCCATACGCACCGGCTTCGCGGATGTATCGTCCCTCTGCGCCCTCTTCCGCCGCGCGCACGGCTGCTCCATGGGTGAATGGCGAGCCAAGCGCCGCTAATGCGGCGAAGTACGAAGTACGAATGACGAGTGACGAACAGCCGTCGCGCGGCGGGACGCCGCACCTCCAACCACCTAACCACCCAACTACCTAACCACCTAACTACCTAACTACCCAAACGTCACTCCGAGGCCCGCCGGTCGAGGCGACGGTCGAGCCAGAAGAGGACGAGCGTCGGGATGATTGCCGGAACGGCCCGCGCGATGAACCGCGCGAACGGGTAGTGGCCGGTGGCGTCCTTCAGGACGGAGAAGTCCGCAAAGGCGGCGTAGATGCCGAGTATCACAAGCAGGAGCGCGGCGCTCGCGACCCAGGCTCCCTTCCACGGTTCAAGAGAGACGGCATTCGCATCGGCGAACACATGAGCCTCCTTGCGCGGGGCGACAAGGCGGATAAGCAGCATCACGTCGAGAAGCGCGAGGAAGCACACGCCGACGAAATGGTATTCGCCCATAGCGCCGACGATATCGCAGCCAGGGACATGCGGCAACGCGAAATAGCCAGCCGCGATGACTACGACTCCGCCGATCAGCCCGAAGAGCGCCGCGCCCTCCGGCGCGCGCTTCGAGACGAGCGCCACAAGCACAACCGCGAGGATCGGGATGAAGTAGATCGAGTTCATGTTCTGGAGGTATTTGAAGATAGACCCCACCGAGTCGAGCATCGGCGACAGGGTCATCGCCGCGAGCGCGATCACAAGGCCGAACCACTTGCCGGCCTTCACGCAGGTCAGTTCCGAAGCCTGCGGGCGAAGCTTCTTGTAGATGCCGAGCGAGAAGAGCGTGCACGTCGAGTTGAGGGCGGAGTTGAAGCTCGAAAGTACGGCGCCGGCCATAACGGCGGCGAAGAAGCCCGCAAGCCACGGCGGGAGGACCGTGCGGACGAGTTCGCCGTAGGCGTTCGCCTCGCGCAGCTGGCCGGTCGCGGAGTCGACAACCGCCGACGACGACGGCTCGATCACGCCATGCTTGAAGAGGAAGAAGGCCATGATGCCGGGCAACACAAGGTAGAGCGGCCCGATGAGCTTGAGCAACCCGCAAAGCAGCACACCCTTCTGCCCCTCCTTGAGCGACGAGGCAGCGAGAGTGCGCTGGATTATCTGCTGGTTCGTGCACCAGTAGAAGATGTTTATGAGGACGATGCCAGTGAAGATCTCGAGGAATGGCGCCTGGCCGCCTTCAGCGCCAATCGAGTTGACATGGTCCGGGATGTCCGCGGCGATATTGCGAAGACCGCCGAGAATCGAGCCTGCGCTGCTCGCGCCCGTTGCCAGGTCGATCGCCCCGCACGCCCACAGCCCGAAGAAGGTGATCATGAAGCCGCCGACCAGAAGCCCTATGCCGTTGAGGAGGTCAGAGACCACGATCGACTTGAGGCCGCCGAAGAGCGCGTATAGGGAGCCTATGCATCCGATTAGCCAAACCATGATCCAAAGGAGCGTCGTGTCGCTCTTGATGCCGGTCGCGGCGTGCAGGTCGAGGATGCCCATCATGCCCTTGGCGCCGGTGAAGAGGATCATCGGCAACAATATGAACATGTACGCGAGCAGGAAGATGATGTTGCAGGCGAGCTGCGCCCTGGCGCCAAAGCGGATGTCAAGCAGCTCCGGGACAGTCGTGATCCCGCTCTTGAGGAACTTCGGCAGGAAGAAGAGCGCCATAAGGACAATCGCCAATACGCCGACGACCTCCCACATCATCACCGCGAGGCCGGTCGTGTAGCCCTGTCCGTTGAGACCGACGAGCTGCTCGGTCGAAAGGTTAGTGAGCAGCAGCGAGGCCGCGATGAAGGGGAATGTCAGCGAACGACCGGCCAGGAAGAACCCGTCGTTTGAGCCGGAGTCCCCGCCGCGGCTTTTCCACCAGGTGATGGCGGCCACGAGTGCTGTGAAGAAGGCGAAGGAACCTAGGGTTAGGGCTGAGTTCATAGGCTGTGTCGTTTGCTGGTTTTAGTGATGCGGCCCGACGATGGACGCCACAGTGGCACCCGGAGCCGAGGACACTATACCACATCGGCAAATAGGCGTAAATATGATTCGCCTACTGGCAGACAGGCGCATTGCCGCCGACGAAAGGCGAGAGTTCGCGGAGGCGGGCGACGATTCGCGGCATCTCGGCGAGAGTGTGGTCGATCTCGGCCTCGGTCGTGTAGCGGCTGAGGCTGAAGCGAAGCGACCCATGCGCCTTCGTGAATGGCACACCCATCGCGCGTATGACATGCGAAGGCTCCAGCGAATCGGACGAGCATGCCGATCCGGAGGAGGCGCAGATGCCTTTGTCGGAGAGGTGGTAGATAAGCGCCTCGCCCTCAATGAACTCGAAGCTGATGTTCGTCGTGTTCGGGACGCGCCTCGCCCGGTCGCCGTTGACGCTTGCCCCGGGGCAAGTGGCGAGAATGCCCTCCTCCAGCTTGTCGCGAAGACGCGCCACGGACTGCGCGTCCGCGAGGTGCGCCGCTGCGAGGTCGCACGCCTTGGCCATCCCGACGATGTACGGCACGTTCTCTGTGCCGCCGCGCTTGCCGCGCTCCTGGTGCCCGCCGATCATGTATGGCGCAAGACGCGTGCCGCGCCGGACATAGAGCACCCCTATGCCCTTGGGCGCGTGGATCTTGTGGCCGGCGAAGGCGAGCGCATCGACAGGGACCTTGGAGACATCGACTGGGATCTTGCCGACCGCCTGGACGGCGTCCGTGTGGATGAACGCGCCTGCCGCCTTCGCCAGCCGGGCGATCTCCGGCATGTCGAAGATGACGCCAGTCTCGTTGTTTGCCCACATGATGAAGACGGCTTTCGGCCCCGGCTGTGCCAGCGCCTCGGCGTATTCGGCCATGTCTAGGTTGCCGCCGCCATCGACGCCTACCTCCACAAGCCTATGGCCACGGGCCTTCGCCAGATGGCGGAGCGGATTCAATACGGCCGGATGCTCGACCTTTGAAGTGATGAGCGTCGTCTCAGGGCCAAGCGCCTCGGCGGCGCCGAAGATAGCGGCGTTGTCGGACTCCGTCGCGCACGATGTGAAGATGATCTCCTGCGGATCGGCACCTATGAATGCGGCGACGCGGGCGCGCGCGTCATCGACGTCGCGCATCACCTGTCCGCCGAAAAGGTGCATGCTCGACGGGTTGCCCCATCTGTCCGTGAGGTACGGGAGCATCGCCTCCACGACCTCCGGGGCCGGCTTCGTCGTGGCGTTGTTGTCGAGGTAGGCGAACATGGGCGTCGCGCTCATTCCTCGACCGCCTTGACGTTGCGGACGACCTTCTCGCCCGTCCGGTAGTTCTTTATGGCCGCCTCAAGCGCCTCGCGCCCCATCACGGAGCAGTGCATCTTCTGCGGCGGAAGGCCACCGAGATAGTCGGCTATGTCCTTGTTGGTGATCTTCTCCGCCTCCTCCAGCGTCTTGCCCTTGATCATCTCCGTAAGGGCCGAGGAAGAGGCTATGGCGCTCGCGCAGCCGAACGTCTGGAACTTGACATCCGCGATGCGGCCATTCGCATCCAGCTTGAACGAAAGCGAAAGCGCATCCCCACACGCGAGGGATCCGACGGTCCCCTCCCCGTCCGGGTTCTCGATCTTACCCACGTTGCGCGGGTTGCGGAAGTGGTCAAGCGTCTTTTCTGTGTAATTCCACATCCTGATGCTCCTTTGCCTTTAACGCCGAAAATACTACCAAATTAGTTGTGAAAAGTCAACCGAAGGTCCGGAAGGTCTATAATGGGCGTGACGGCTGAAAAGTCTGTATGCCGTCGCCTTCAGCGGTTTCGTACTTCAAATGGTCACTGGCCTTGTTCTTGCGGTTCTTACGGGGTTGTCGTGGGTTGTCACGGGAGCCGTCGTGGGGCTTGTGGAGCGCCACGGACGCCCGACCGGGCAGCTTCTGGCAACCAGGTCGGCGTTCCTGCTGGCCGCATCGCTTCTGCTTCTCGCCGCCGGCAGGATATGGTGGCCGGAAGCCGGCTTGTTCAAGCTCTGCCTAGCCTGGCGGCCGGCTCTCCTGATGGCGGCCTGGGGTTCGTTGAGCTATGTGATGGCCGTGTTCATGGGATGCGCGATGTCGCGCGGGCCGAACGGCGCTTCGTGGACGATCGTCCAGTCCGGCTTCGTCTTCCCGTTCGCTATGGGCATCGCCCTCGGCAACACTTCGGCCACTCCTACAAGGCTGACGGGCCTCGCCCTTGTCCTCGCCGGAGTCGTTTTCGGCGGTCTGGCAAAAACCAGCAAAGCAACCGGAGGGGCATCTTCAGTCGGCCGTCATTCGTCTTCGCGCGGCAGGGCGGCGCCTCGCCGCGCCTGGCTTGTTCCGGCGTTGCTGGGTTTTGTATTCTGCGGCGCCAACCAATGCGCCGTAAATCTCGTGTCGTTCCTCCCGCCGGATGCGCGGCCAGCGCAGCCCGAACGCATCGTCTGGGGGGCGCTTGGCATGCTCTCCGCCGCAGTATTGCACGGCATCGTGGCGGCCGCGCGTGGCGCGACGACCCCGCGCCCCGAGAGTGGCACCGCACCGCTATCCTTCCTGATCAAGGTCGCGGCCGTGGAGGCGGCCGTATGGCTATTCGCAGGCCTTTTCCTGCTCTACAACGCACTCGACCTACTCCAAGCGGCCAACCTCGCGGCCATAGCGTCGCCGATCATGGTCGCCTCATGCATCGTAGGCTTCCTCATCTATGGCGCGATAGCCCTACGCGAGCGCACCAACCGCCACCAGACCATGGGCATTGTCTGCTCGCTCGTTGGCATCGCCCTCCTCGCCATGCCCTAGCCCAACCCTTCAACCATTCAACCTTTCAACCCTTCAACCTTTCAACCTTTCAACTTTTCCCATGCCAATCATCGAATCCCTCGCAGCAGCGACCATTGCCACCGCCATTCCACCGGCGCAGATGCCCTCATCGCCGCATGTATTCTCCATGTCGTGCAAGGTGACCGCCGTGAACGGCGACCTCGCGACTCCGGAAGGTCGCGCACGGGCCATAGACTGGTGGCGCAAAAACGGCTTCACCAAACTCTGGCTTGAGACATACCGCCACGGCGAGCATGTCTCCTCCGAGCGCCTCGCCGAGGAACGCGACGCCTTCAGAACGGCCGGCTTCGAGGTCTGCGGGATGATCACGCCCACGATGCTCAATGACCCTCCGCCAGGCGCAAAGGAGCCGCAGATGGTCGTCTGCTGGTCCGATCCAGTGGCGCGGGAGAGGATGTCCGTCGAGGTCGCGCGCGCCGTGCGCCTCTTCGATACGGTCATCCTAGACGACTTCCTCTTCTCGGGCTGCGGCGATGGGTGCGCCCGGTGCGCCGCGGACAAGACCTCGCGCGGCATTGCCGGTTGGGGCGAATACCGCCGGACCCTCATGTCCGAGGTCTGCGTACACGACATACTGCAAGCCGCGAAGTCAGCCAATCCAAAGGCACGCCTCATAATCAAATACCCCTGCTGGTACCGGCACTATGCCGAACGCGGCTACGATCCGGCACGGCAGGCGGATCTCTTCGGGGAGTGCTGGATCGGTACCGAGACGCGCGACGCCAATCCGGAACCGCTCCAGGCCTGCTGGATAATGGCATGGATGGACGCCCTTACTGGCGGGAAGTGCGGCGGCGGATGGTACGATGCGCTCGACAGCACTCCGGAGAAGTTCGTCGAACAGGCATACTACACCATTCTGGGCGGCGCACGGGAGTCGCTTGTGCATTGCTATGACTACATCCTCGCGGACGATCCCGGCCGGACCCCTTTCGGCGAGAAGGCCGGTTCGCCAGGCGCCTGCCGCGCCGCATTCGAGCGGGAGTCGGCGAATCTGAGGCGGCTCGCGGACATCCTGCGCGGCGCCGGGCGCGGACCGTTCACGATGGGTACGGACGGCGTCTCGACGCACATGTTCATCAAGGACGGAAAGCAATGCGTCGTCCGCGTCAACACGACTGGCAAGACGGTCGCCGGTCTTCCGCCGCATGGCGTCCGGCTGGAATAGGTAGCGCGGAATGGTATGATATTCGGCATGGAGGAGATAGTCGAGGATATCGTCCGGCATCCCATGGACTACCATAGGACATGGTCCGACAGCCCGATTCTCGAAGGATCGGCCTTCCGCGTTAAACGCCCGGTCGATCCGCCCGGATCCATCCCCCCACCTGAGGCGTGGTCCGAAGGGACTCCTAAGCCGTTCTGGGACGGCCATGACGACGTCATCGCGTGTTATCGCCGCGCATGGGAGATAGCTGGCACGAAGATACGAGGACCCGAGCCCGGAAGCGGCTTCACGCGCAACTACCTCTTCACGAAGTTCTCCGGCGCGCTCTTCATCTGGGGATGCTGCTTCATCTCGATGTTCGGCAAGTACGGCGCCGGAGTCATGCCACTCATACGCGCCCTCGACAACTTCTACGGCTCGCAGGACTCCGACGGCTTCATACCGCGGGAGCTGGACATAACCACCGGTCGCTCGGCCTTCGAGCGGCAGGACCCCAGTTCCGTCGGCGGCAACATCTTCGCATGGGCAGAGTGGCAGTGGCACCTCTTCTCCGGGGACGTCGAGCGCCTCCGCGAGGTCTATCCGGCGCTTCTGGCCTTCCATCTGTGGTTGCGCAAGCACCGCACATGGCAGAACGGGACCTACTTCGCTTCTGGCTGGGGGTGCGGCATGGACAACATCCCGCGCATGGATACTTCGATCTACAACGAAGCATTCGACCATGGCCACCTATCGATGATCGACGTGACATGCCAGCAGATCCTGAACGCGCGGGTGCTTCTCAAAATCGCGCGGACGATAGGGACCGACATGGGCTGCGCGACGCTGGCGGATGAAGTCGAGAGCCTCACGCGCTTCGTGAACGAGCGCATGTGGGATGAGGAATCCGGCATATACAAGGACCTCGACCGTGACGGGCGGCGCATAGCGTGCCAGCACATCGGCGCATTCTGGGCGCTGCTGGCCGGCGTAGCTCCTTCGGATCGCGCACGCCGCCTCATAGATGCGCTAGAGGATCCGAAGCGCTTCCGCGCCGCGTGCGGCACGGCCTCGACATCGATGGACGACCCGCGCTTCGATCCCGATGGCGGGTGCTACTGGCGCGGAGGGGTCTGGAGCATAACGGAGTACATGATCGCCGAAGGCCTCATGGCATGCGGCATGTCGGACGATGCCCATCGCATCGCCAGACGCCATGTGGAGGCGGTGGCAAAGGTATTCCACGAGACTGGGTCGATATGGGAGAGCTACAGCCCCATGGCTTACGCGCCCGGCAAGATATACGGGAAGCTCGTCCGCAACGAGTTCGTAGGCTTCTCGGGCGTCGCCCCCATCGCGATGCTCATCGAACATGTCTTCGGCATAAGGACCGCGCCCGGCCGCATAGACTGGGATGTCCGCCTTACGGAGGCGCATGGCGTCCGCCGTCTCCGTCTCGGCGATGGCACACTGGTCGATCTCTCATGCGAGGCGCGAACCTCATCGTCAGAAAAACCGCGTGTCTCCATCCGCTCCTCCCGTGAGATAATGGTATTCGTAAACGGCTGCCCCATCACCCCGACCCTTTCCACCTGACTTTTGACTTTCGACCTCCGACCTTCGACCTCCGACCTTCGACTTTCGACCTTCGACTTTCGACTTTCGACTTTCAACTCTCAACTCTTACCCCCGGAGACATCCCGCGCTTGGCGGCGCGGCGCTCCACTCCGGACAACCAACCAACAAGGACCAAACAAATGAGCACCCAACCCTCCACCCCAACCGCCGGCCATGACTTTGAGCTAGGCGCAGTCGATGAACAGCAGAAGCGCGGCTTCTGGTCGATGTTCGTCATCATGATGGGCTTCACCTTCTTCTCGGCCTCGATGTGGGTCGGCCTGACCTTGGCGAACGGGCTGACCGCAAGCCGCTTCTTCTGGGCTGTCATGGCAGGCAACCTCATACTCGGAGTGTACACGGGTCTCCTCGCATATCCGGCTGCCAAGACCGGCCTCTCGGTCCATCTCCTCTCCCGCTACTCGTTCGGAGTGTTCGGCTCCGACATCCCCTCAACCGTCCTCGCCGTAACGCAGATAGGCTGGTTCGGCGTCGGCGTGGCGATGTTCTCCATTCCGACAACGGTATGGCTAAACGACGCCTCATTCCTTCAGGGCACCTGGTTCGCGACCGGGCCAGAGATCTCGCCCTGGGGCGTGACCGCGCCGCTCCACGCGCACCTGCTGTGGTTCATCACCATCGTTGCGGGCATCGCGATGACCTCCTCGGCCTACTTCGGGATCAAGGCTCTCCACATCATCTCGCTGGTTGCGGTCCCGGCCATCGCGGTCCTCGGCGGATGGTCCGCCATCCAGGCCCTCTTCTGCGACAAGCCTGAATTCATCCTCGAGAACAACCCGACGCTCGCCGCCTCGCTCGCCGAAGCCGGCAAGACGATCAAGAGCGGCTGGGACGCCCTCGCGGGCCATGTCCCCGGCGTCGATGCGAAGACCGGCGCAAGCCTCGCGATCGGCATGGTCTCGGCCATCTCGCTCGGCATCGGCTCCTTCGTCTCAGGCGGCTCCTGCACGCCCGACTTCACGCGCTTCGCCAAGAATGCAAGGATCGCGGTCTTCACGACGGTCCTCGCCTTCTTCATCGGCAACTCGCTCATGTTCTTCTTCGGCGGCGCCGCCGCGATGGTGTACAACAAGAACGACATCTCCGAAGTGCTCAAGATCCAGGGACTCCTCGTCCCGGCGATCATCGTCCTCGGCCTCAACATCTGGACGACGAACGACAACGCGCTCTACACCTCCGGCCTCGGTCTTTCCAACATCACGCGTCTTCCGAAGCGCTACATGGTCCTCCTCAACGGCCTCGTCGGCACCC
The DNA here is from genome assembly GCA_017458965.1 of Kiritimatiellia bacterium. Lineage (GTDB taxonomy): Bacteria > Verrucomicrobiota > Kiritimatiellia > RFP12 > JAAYLN01 > RGIG3612. The sequence goes on from JAFSZJ010000037.1 coordinate 21,596, forward strand.
TCGCCGGACTCTGGCTCTACGACAACTTCTGCGGCTGGCTGAACATCCTCAACACCTTCATCCCGCCCTGCGGCGCCATCCTCATCACCGACTACTTCATCGTCAACAAGTGCCGCTATCCCGCGATGGCCGAGAAGAAGTTCGTCCCGGTCTCCATCCCGGCCGTCGTCGCCTGGGCGCTCGGCTCCATCGTGGCGCTCGCCGGCTTCAACAAGTTCGGTCTCGGCGACATGATGCCGTTCCTCATGAAGGGCATCCCCGCCATCAACGGCATGCTCGTCGCCGCCGTGGTGTACGTGGCCCTTTCGTCCGTCATGCGCGAGAAGCGCTAGCCAACCCATTGACCGCAGAGCGCTTCGCGCCACGCAGACGTTTGCGAAATGCCTTTGCGCCTACGACGCCCGCCTAGCGGGCCTCGGCGCGAAAGGCGTTTCGTGCCGACGAGTCCTAGGCGTGAATCACTTGTGCCGTAGCCGCCGGAAGGCGGCGTCGTAGGCACAGTGGTTACGTCATGTCGTTGCGTTTCGCGAGGCGAACTGCGTTCTCTATCCGGCATTTGCTCCAATGGCAAGACTATTACGTAAGTGTTATACTAATGCCATGAACTCTTATGATGTGATTTACGATGAAGCCATTGACAATTATGGCATCATAACTTCTTCAAAGGCAAAGTCGCTTGGAGTGTCAAACATGGCTCTCGTCCAACTTGCAAGAAGGGGACGTCTTGTCCATTTAGGACGTGGGATATACCGTTTGGCGCAATATGTCCCTTCTGACCTTGACGACTATGCACATGCTGTCACATCGGCAGGTAAGAACGCTTTTCTTTATGGGGAATCGGTCCTCGCGCTTCTTGGTCTTGCTCCAACAAATCCTTCGTGGATCTACGTCGCATCACCAATGCGATCAAGAAGGAAACTTCCCCCCGGAATCATTCTCCGCCGAGCGAGTGGGGATGAACAGGAAACGCACATTGAAGGCATTGCATGCCAGCCAGTCGGAAAGGCCATTCTCGCATCAACTGCGACGGTTTCGCGCGAACGGCTGGTTGCCGCGACGCGGGAAGCCTATAGGAAGGGCTTCATCGGCAAAAGTGAATCTGTGGCGATAACAAGGAAACTTGGAGCGGAAAATGAAACAGCCAAACAGTAAGGCGCATCTGGACGCTGCGATACAGCGCCTAGCCGGAACCAGGACACATGGCGCGCTGTTCTCCGAGCTGCGGGCAACTATCGCGAATGTCGCAATAGGCCAGATGTTGCCGGATTGCGTTGTGAAAGGCGGAAGTGCGCTTAAGTTGCGCTATGGGGAAAGGCAGACTCGCTTCACAATGGATTTAGACGCAGCCTCCAGACTAGACGCCGATTCGTTCGTCGAGGAAATGCGTCGGCGACTCGCTGAAGGCTGGTGCGACTTCACAGGCACTTTGGACATCGAACGACAGGCCAGGCCCAAGGGCGTTCCGACCGAATACGTCATGAGGCCCTTTCTTGTTCATCTTCACTACCATGGGAAATCTTGGTGCAGCATCCGTCTCGAATTGAGTCATAATGAAATCGGCGATGCCGAAGCCGCAGAGGAGGCACCTCTTGCCCCTGACATCATTCAGTTGTTTGCCGACCTCGGCTTCCCAAAGCCCAGCGCAATTCCATTGATGCCGCTGAAGTTCCAAATCGCTCAAAAACTTCATGGGGCAAGCGAACCTGGCTCAACGCGTGTGAGGGACTTTATCGACCTCCAGCTGATAATGCGCAATTCGGAAACAGACCTTGCGGTGATAAATACCGTATGCCGTCGGCTGTTCTCATATCGCAAACGCCAGACATGGCCCCCCGTGATTGCAAAAGGCGTTGGCTGGGATGAGCAGTATTCCGCGCAGCGGTATGATCTTCCAGTATTGCCGACAGTTGACGAAGCCATTGCATGGACCAACGACCTCATACGGCAAATCGATACGGCGCGGGTTTGATGCGGCTCACCAAGACCATATTGCTTCCGCCACGTGGAGTTTCGGAGTCTGGGAGCGGTTCTCCAGAACTCCAAAACTCCCAGCAGCGAAAGCAACTGCGCCATGCCGCGCCTCGACATTCGACAGCCGTCATCCGACTACCGGAAGTTGCCAACACTGAGCTCTCCGTGGTGGTATCATAATTGGATGCTTCGAGAAAGCATCCTATGAATACGGACAAGGATACTAGCGCACGTTCCCTGGCATCGCGGCTGACGGCGTTCTACATTCCCCTGGCCATCCAGGGGATTTCCATGTCGCTCACCTATCCGCTGGTGGGTAGCGTAGTCGCGCACGGCCGTCTGGGCGCCACCGAGTACTCGATGCTCGCCCAGGCGCAGGCGATCATGTTCCTCGTCGGCTCCATTGGCAACGGGCTCATATCGACGGGCATGATCTTCGCTAGGACGAAGAGGGGTCTGCGCAACTTCCGGGTGCTGTCGCTGTCGCTGGGGCTTGGGGCGATACTCCTCCAGGCCCTATGCTGCCTGCCGCCTTTCGACCAGCTCGTCTTCGGCCGGCTCTATCATCTGGACGGCGAGCTGTTCTCGCTAGCCAAACGCATCCTCCTCTGCTCCATCCCGATGAACTACTCGTTCTTCGTGAGGAACACCGGACTTGCGACGCTCTTCAGCGAGAAACGGACGGACAAGGCCACGCTGGCGACGATCTTCCGCATAGCGCTTACATGGATCGGGTCGGTCGTATTCGTCCGCACGGGGCTTGTCGGATGGACGTGGGGGCTTTCGCTCACGACGTTCGCGGTCATACTGGAAACGACGCTGATGAACGTATTCGCCCGTCCATACCAGCGCAGGCTGCCGGACGGCGATGCCGCAGACGCCTCGATCTGGCGCCAGTACGCCTTCACGATGCCGCTGTCCCTGGGTGGCATGATGCTGTGCATCTCCGGCACGATGATACCGGTGTTCCTGGCTCTGACGCCGGAACCGGAGGTGTCACGCAACATCCACTACATCGCGTTCGGCATCCTGAACCCGCTGTCGAACGCGGCGGCGAAGATGCAGTCCGTGACGATCGCGTTCCCGCCGAAGGAGAACGGCGGATGGCGCGTCTTCGCGTTCTCCGCGTCGGCCGGCGCGGTGCTTGCGGCGACCTCCATGCTCCTTCAGATACCCGCCGTCGCAAACTGGTACTTCGGTTCGGTGCAGAACCTGTCCGCGGAGCAGATCCCGCTTGCGATGCGGACGATGATCTTCATTGGCATAGTCCCTCTTGTCATAGCGGCCAAGAGCTACTCCGAGGGGCTGGCGGCCATACGGATGCGCCCAAGCTCGATCCTGGCGGACCAGATAGCCTATCTGGCGGCGTTGCTTCTGGTATTCTTCATCCTTGTACACACGGCGCCGATGGCGGGGTACCTCATGAGCGGCGTGTCCATCGTGCTTGCGCACCTGGTCTCGCTCATGGTCATCCGCCTTGCGCTCTTCTCGAACCGCATCGCCGACGACCACGGCGTGACGCAGGCGCCAAGCGCCAGATAGCAAATGGGATCCAGGGCTTCATGAACAAAAGGCGTGATAAAACCGGCAAAGACGGGATGGCGTCCGAGATCGCCGTGCTGCGCGACGTTTCGTCGGCGATCGTGCGTGAGCGCAACGTCCACAGGCTGCTGGAGGAGGTCATAGACATCCTTGAGCGCGAGCTTGGCATGCTGCGCGGCACCTTCACCCTCCTGGAGGGCGACGAGCTGCGCATACAGGCCTCGGCCCGGATGCTCAACGCGGAGGAGCGCGCGCTGGGGCGCTACCACATCGGCGAAGGCATAACAGGCATGGTGGCGAAGACCGGGCGGCCAGAAGTCGTCATGGACGTCCGTAAGGACCGGCGCTTCCTGAACCGCACCAAGTCCCGGCGCATCGACGAACCGCTTTCGTTCATCTGCGTTCCCCTCGTCC
>JAFSZJ010000038.1 GCA_017458965.1 Kiritimatiellia bacterium
TCATCGACATCGACGGCGGGGGTTCAGTGGCGTTTCGCGGGGAGGTCATCACCGTTCCAACGCGAGGCCCCGGCGGCTCATACCCGCCAGACCCGATTCCGCTGCGTATCAAATGGCTTCACGTCGATTGCTCCGATGGCTATTGCTGGGAGCATGACCCCGGCGGCTATTCGGCGGTCGCGACGTACACGAATGTCGCACCACCCTTCGCGTGGTACATCGATGGCAATCCCGTTCCGTGGGAGGATGGCGACATCCTTGTCGGCGGCTACATCTGGGGCGGATGGAACGGCTTTGGCGACTGGGCGGGGATAAGATGCGTCGCCACGAATGGCCTAAACCACACAAACATCCTCGTCGAGGGCTGGGCTTATGCCACCGCTGGCCATTGTCCGCCATCGACCACGAACATCATCGGCGCGGCTTGGACTTCGACGCACAATCCAACCAACGCCACGGATCATCTGCCTGAAGTCAAGACAGAATCCATCACGCAATACGGACCGAACTGTCCGCCCACAACCAATCTCCTTGTCAAAGCCGGATGGACGCACAATACCTCAATGCTATGGATTCGCAACCTTGTGCGAATCATAACCCACGATCCGTGGGACGACGAGACAGACCACTGCATCGGCCTTATCTGGAGCGCGGGCGGCTCCGTCAGCCTCTATGATTATCTTGCCGATTGTTGCAAGCCATTTGCCGACAAGTTCTCGTATGCCGTAAATGGAAGCCCATGCAGCGGCACGTTGGGGTATGGTCCCGAACCTAACGAGTTCCATCCAACCGTCTTCCATGTGGAGTTACAGCGCAAGGAGGATGGCGAGGTGCTGGATAGAATGTGGGTCGTGATGAACGCGACACAGGCCAAAAACGAGTTTAATAACTGGTATGGGAGAAATGCTGACACTAGCTGGGTGAACACCCTGCCCAAGCCATACGCCAAGTTGCAGATTTCATCAAGCTGGTTGTGGGGTGAAAGCGCCACGCCCGTCAATCCTTCCAATCCCGACCCGTGGAACAGTCCAAGCAAGTTGTCCGGCTATCTGCACCATGATTCCGCATGGGAAATGCGGTCGAAGGCGGATGCTGAAGGTCATGGCAACCAGGCCTGCTACGATGCCAACGGCGACATAGTCCTTGGTGGCATAGGCGGTGGAACTGCGGATTATTTTTCTGGGACAATAGATACTGTTTTCAGTCACGTTCGCGAAGACGTGAATCCCTATTTGAATGCACTTCATCTTGATGGAAATCCTGGCGACACGGGATGGGCCAATGGAATTTCCCGACCTTGCCTTTACCAAGGGGATTACCTCGACAAGTACATTGAGCGTCGCCCCATCATTCAACCGGAGGGAGAGCAACCATGAATAACAGAGTTAGCACCGTAGTGTTTTTGTTCGGAATTGCCGGATTGTGCTTGTACGCAGACGATTTCCATCCCATGCCATCTACCAATGCCATAGCACTCAGTTTTGACAGCAGGGTGTCGGAAGCAATAAGGGAGTCAATTCAAGTAGATTTTCAGCGTTGCCTATCTGCATCGGCCTCGGAAATTAAACTTTACCATTTTGACCATGACCCTACAAACAGAATGAGCCTAGCTGGCTTTTGGCAACCTTACGGATGTCTGGCCGCAACAAGCAGACTTGGTTCTGATTTGCCCGAAAATGGCATTCTCTCAAATGACACCTTTGCCATTGACATTTCCTATTCCTTCGCCACGAACTATCAGCGGCACATTGAAACCACGGCTGCATACTCCAACGAAATCGCGGCGGCATACGCTTTCATTGGGGCGCTGTCGCCCACGAATCTCAACATCATGTCCACAAATGAGTTGCTTTCTTTGGATTTGTGGAAGGAAGTCGCGCCAGGAGAGTGCCCAGCTCAATATGCAGATTCAATTATTCGCAATCGCAGGAGAACAAGATATTATGCACCGCCCAGACATGCTTTCTTCATGTGGGATTGCGGCCCAACGAACAATGCATCCCATCTTTGGTGCCATATACCAGTCGTCATTACCATCGATCAAAGACAAGTCGTCTCCTTCGACATGATGATATACTTTCAAAACCGATGGCGGTTTTCCACATGGCTTTTCCAACAAGGTGTGCAGCAATGGTGACGCGCCCTCAAAGCGGCAGATGCTTCCAGAGCGTCGCCAGCAGATAGATGATGGTCTGGCCGACGATGAGGCGAACGGCCCATCCCTGACCGCCCTTGATGGACGCTATGTCCTGCCTCATGTTCCGCAAGGCCTCGTCCGTGGCCTCTGCGCGTGATACGAGCGAGGGATGGCCGTTGCCCTTGAACACCGCCCGCTCCAAGTCGTGGACGCTCCGCTGACGCACTGGCCAAGGACATCGCCGGGGTGGGGATTGCCAACGCGGGCGCAAACTGGCGCCCGCGTCGCAGGGCGCTGCGTCATATCGCCGAAATCGTCAAGGAAAACCGCAAAATGGGCTATAGTCGCCCCAAAAGCCTGCGAAACGTCCGCGTTGCGATGAAAAGCGGCGCTCTGCGTCGCAGACGGCGTCGGCTTTCACAAAACGCGGATGTTTCGCAAGTCCCTCGGGTCCCTACAGCGCGTATAGGTCGCTGATCTCCTGCGCCCATTTGTCGGGGTCGGGGGTTTCGAGGATGAGCGGCATGCCGTCAAGCCGCTTATCGTGCATGACCCTGGCGAATGTCGCGATCCCAAGGACCCCTTCGCCTATCGAGGCATGGCGGTCAACATGGGAGCCTGTCGCCACTTTGGTGTCGTTCAGGTGCATCGCCTTAAGCTGGTCGAAGCCGACCAGCTCCGCGAAGCGCGCCATGGTGGCGGCGTAGCCCTCGTCCGTCGCGATGTCGAAACCAGCGCCGTAGAGGTGCGCCGTGTCGAGGCAGACGCCAACGGGCGCCCCGTCCTTCACGCCTTCGAGTATCCAGGCGATCTCCTCGAAGGTCGAGCCGAGGTAGCTCCCCTGCCCTGCGGTGTTCTCGACCACTACACGGACGCCAGGCACCTTGTCGCAAGCGCGGTTGATCGAGTCGGCCACGCGCTCGCACCCTTCCTTCGGGGTTCCGGTCTTGAGGAAGCTTCCGGGATGGACGTTGAGCATCGAAAGTCCAAGGGCGGCGCACCTGGCCATTTCACCGGCGAGGGAATCGATGGCCTTGGCGCGCGCCTCCTCGTCAGGCGTGGCGAGGTTCACGAGGTAGCTGGCGTGCGGGAGGATGCAGGCGGCGGCGATGCCGACCTGGCGGCAGTTCGCCGTGAAGGCCTCGGCCACGCCGTCCTTCAGCGGCGGTGCGAGCCACTGCCGCTGTGGCTTGACGAACAATGCGAACGCCTTGGCGCCGATCGCCCCCGCGTTCAGCGGCGCGTTCTCGATGCCGCCCTCCGTGCTGACATGCGCTCCGATGCGCTTCAAAGAGGTGCCACCCATTTCATTCCTGCCTTTCGCCATGCGCCAATGATACCAGCATCGGCGGCTTTTGATAGACTTGTCCCACATACAACGGAGAACACCATGTCTAGGAAAATCGCTTTCATCGGAGCCGGCAGCTTCGGCTTCACCCGCGGACTCGTCAAGGACCTCTTCACTTATCCGGCCTTCCAGGATGCCGAAATCGCGCTCATGGACATCAACGCCGAGCGCCTCGACGCCATCAAGCGCGCATGCGAGCGCATCGCCGCCGAGGGCAAGTATCCGGCGAATATCTACGCCACGCTCGACCGCGCCGAGGCCCTCAAGGGCGCCGATGGCGTCGTCACCACCATCCTCCATGGCAACTGCGACATCTGGCAGCACGACATCCTCATACCCAAGAAGTACGGCGTGGACACGAACGTCGGCGACACGCGCGGCCCGAGCGGCATCTTCCGCTTCCTCCGCACCGTGAACCCGATTCTCGACATCGCCGCCGACATCGAGCGCTACTGCCCAAACGCCGTCTATCTCAACTACACGAACCCGATGGCGATGCTATGCCGCGCGGTCCAGGGCGCCTTCCCGAAGCTCGTCTGCAGCGGTCTCTGCCACAGCGTCCAGGGTACGGCCTCCATGCTCGCGAGGTGGATCGGCGCTAAGGACGACGAGATCTCGTACACCTGCGCCGGCATCAACCACCAGGCCTTCTACACCGAGTTCCTTTGGAAGGGCAAGGACGCCTATCCGCTCATCCGCAAGGCGATTGAAGAGCGGGAGGAGGTCTACAACCAGGAGATTGTCCGCAACGAGATGTTCCTCGCCCTCGGCTACTACGTGACCGAATCGTCCGGCCACAACAGCGAGTACAACGCCTGGTTCCGCAAGCGCCCCGACCTCATCGAGAAGTACTGCACGCACGGCACGGGCTGGAACCCCGGCGAATACGCGTACATCCTCAACGAGTACCGCAAGCGCGAGACGACATGGAAGGACGAGATTGACAATTGGTTCAAGAGTCCAATCGACCTCAAGCGCGGCAACGAGTACGCCTCGTCGATCTTCAACGCCATCTTCGGCGACGGCGAGATGTTCAAGTTCAACGGCAACGTCCGCAACTTCGGTCTTGTCGACAACCTCCCGTACGGGTGCTGCGTCGAGGTCCCGGTTCTCGCGAGCCGCCGCGGGCTTGAGCCGATCCATGTCGGCGCCATGCCGCCGCAGTGCGCCATCCTCAGCGGCACAAACGCCCAGATCGAGGAAATGGCCGTCGAGGCCAGCCGCACCGGGAACAAGGACCTTGTCTATCAGGCGATCTGCTACGATCCGCTCACATCTGCCGTCTGCTCGCTCCGCGAGATCCGCTCGATGGTGGACGAGATGTTCGCCGCGAACAAGGGCTACCTCCCGCAGTTCGGCATCTAGGGATACTAATAGTCCGCGCCGCCTTGCATGGCGGCGCGGCGGTGGCGAGGACGCGATGGATAAGGCGAAGGGGAAGGAACTGAAGGCGCACAACGCCGTGCTTACGGTCGCGCGCTCAGAGGAGGGGGCCACGCTCCAGGAGTTCCTGGCGGACAGGCTCAAGTTATCGCGTCGCGCCGCGAAGGACCTGATCGACCAGCGCCAGGTCTGGGTCAACCGCCAGTGCGTCTGGATGGCCCGCCACAATCTGAAGGGCGGCGACGTGGTCGAGGCGCAGGCCGGAACCGCGGCCGTGGCCGCCGCGCAGAGCCAGAAGCGCATCCGCGTGCTTGCCGAGAGCGATCACTACCTCTTCGCCGACAAGCCATGCGGAATGCTCTCGATCGGCCCCGGCTCCCTTGAGGAGGCGCTTCGCCATCAGCGCGGCGAGGATGCGCTTCGCTGCGTCCACCGCCTCGACAAGGACACGTCCGGCTGCATTCTCGTCGCCAAGGACGACGAGGCGTTTGACGCCGCTGTCGCCGTCTTCAAGACGCGCCGTGTCAAGAAGCTCTACGACTTCCTCGCGGTCGGCCGCATCGAGACCGCCGCATCAACGATAACTACGCCCATTGAGGGCGAGCCGGCGAAGACCACCATCCGCCGCATAGCCTTCAACGACGATGCCACCTTCGGCTCGGCACGCATCGAGACCGGCCGCACGCACCAGATACGCATACACCTCGCATCGATCCGCCATCCAGTCGTCGGCGACCGCGTCCACGGACTCAAGACGAGCCGCGACCAGCGCCTGATCCGCGTCCCGCGCCAGATGCTCCATGCCGCCGAGATTGAGCTGGACGATCCCATGGGCCGCGGTCATCTGAAGGCGCACAGCCCGCTTCCGGCGGACTTCCGCCGTTGCCTCCAGATGTTCGGGCTGGGCAAGTAGGATCATCCACCCGACGGTGATCGACCGGGCAAGGTGGACGCGAAGCCGTCGCGTCGAACCGCAAGTCGTGAACGCCAACGTCTTGCCGCAGACAATGCGGCGAAAAGAGCGCATAGCGGAATGGCGATGTATCGCCTCGTGTGAAATAGTCCAGCAAAAGTTGGATTGGCCACAAAGGGCGCAAGGGACTCAAAGAATAAGGACTGCTTTCGCCTAACACCTAGAAGACGGAGGATTTCCAGAACTCTCCGCACCGTGTTCTGACGGATTGCGCGGCGGACGCCGCACCCCCATAGAGCCATCCGCACCGTGTTCTGACAGATTGCGCGGCGGGATGCCGCACCTCCGGATGCTTCTCACCAAGCGAATGCCGTTAGGCGTGAGCCAATCTGAGTGTTACGCCACTCGCCATTCTAGCGAGAGCGGGCATGTTGGCCCGCGCGGGCATAATCCCCCGAGGGACGGGGCGGAGAAGAGCGCGTTGTGAACGCACCCCTGCAACAATGCGGAAATCTGCTTGCGAATCGCTTCATCTTATCGTATCATCTTATCATCCAAATGAGGAGATGATGAGATGACTTCAAGAAGATACGAGAATCGCAATCTTGAATTCAAGCGCGAGTTCACCGAGTCGATCCGCAAGTCAATAATAGCCTTCGCCAACACAGATGGCGGTAGGATTATTGTCGGCGTAGAGGACGATGGTTCTGTATGTGGGGTTGCGGACATTGACAAAACGAGGTTGAGAATAGGCAACCTAATCCGAGATTCGATCCGCCCGGATATCGGTGCATTCGTTTCGGTGACGGACGCTGTTCGCGAAGGCCATTTGATTCTGGAAGTGGAAGTACAGCGCGGAACGGCCCGTCCCTATTATTGGAAGTCCCGTGGACTGCGGCCTGAAGGTGTCTTTGTAAGGCAGGACGCCGCTTCCGTCCCTGCCTCGGAATCCGCTATTCGGGAAATGCTTCGCGTCTCATCGGACGGGTCGTTCGAGCGGATGCGTTCGCTGCGACAGGATTTGACCTTTGCCGAGACCACCTCATTCTTCAAGGGCCGCGGAGTTGAGTTCGGGGCGGCGCAGCGCAAAACCCTAGGTCTCGTAGGAGCCGACGGACTCTTCACAAATCTCGCCCTGTTGCTTTCGGACCAATGCCCCTATTCCATGAAACTCGCCGTCTTCGAGGGGACGGACAAGGTCGTTTTTAAGGAGCGACGGGAAATCGGCGGTTCTGTTCTCGCGCAAGTTCGCGATTCGTTTGACTACCTTGACAAATGGAACAGGACGCGGGCGGAAATACACGGCCTTGACCGTATCGACCGCCGAGACTATCCGCCAGAGGCAATTCGCGAAGTCCTTCTAAACGCCGTGGTGCATCGCGACTACTCGCTGCCAGCCGCCTGCACCGCGAGTATTTTCGACGACAGGCTTGAGGTGCTTGGTGCTGGGGGGCTGCCTGACGGCATATCCCTTTCCGACATCCTCATTGGGCTTTCCGCGCCACGCAACGCGGCATTGGCAGCCGTCTTCTACAGGCTTCGCCTCGTTGAAGCATACGGAACCGGCATACCGAAAATTCGGGCGGCGTACGCCGATGATCCGCGACCGGCTGTTTTTGAGGCCACAGACCACGCATTCAAGACCGTGCTTTGGAACAGGAATTCCATAACTGCTTTAAATGCAGAGCCTTCAGCATCACATGCCCACCCGCATGGGACTGCCGCGGAAATACGCGAGGCCAAGGTCGCCTCGCTTCTACGCGAAAAGGGGAGGTTGTCGAGAGCGGATGTTGAGGCAAGGTTCGAAGTGTCGCAGGCGACAGCCGCCAGAACGCTATCTCGCCTCGTGAAAATTGGGTTGGCGTATGCGGATGGGCGCGGCCCGGCTACGCATTACCGTCCAAGGACGGATGGCATCAGGTGAAAAGCCATCACCGACTACGGTGCGAACAAGATGTGGGGGTGCTATGTCGCGGGCCTGAACCCGACACGCATTTTCCAAACCGCTCTAATGGCTTCCAGCGCAATAGATCGACCGGGCAAGCCTGACACGGCCGGATACATCGCGTCCGGCGGCGGCGTCCTCCTCGGTGAACTCGCAGAAGTGGATCGCCTGGGCGGTCGTCCGTCCGTAGTCGTAGGCAATGAGGATTGTGCCGTCCGGCTTCTGGCATCCGTCTGGGTATGAGACGCCCGGACGCGCATCGAGCATGAGTCCGCCCTGCCATGTGGCGCCGTCGTCGCGGGATATGAAGGCCATGAGCCGTTCGCGCCTTGGCGGACGCTCGCCTATCGCGCCGTGCTTGACGAGGAGGAGCGCCCCTGAGGCTAGCCGCCTGATGAAGAGGCGCGCGTTGACATGGCCGAGCGGGGATGGGATAGCCCCGCCCCATGTGCGTCCGCCATCCGTGGACCTGGCCTCGTAGAGTCCGGACTTCTTCGCGCGGATGAGGCAGCGGAGCGATCCGTCCGCTAGTTGGATGACCTGGTGCTCGTCGAATTCGCGCTCGTCCACCGGTATGGTGGCGCCGCCGACCTCCTCGAAGGTCGCCCCGCAGTCGAGTGTGGCGACGAAGGTCGCGCTGGGGGCCGCGTTCCACTTCGCGATCGGGTAGAGCCATGTGCCGTCCGCGAGAACGGTCGGCTTGCACATCATGACGCCGTGCCCGATCACGGCTGGCGCCGACGGCGGATACGGAGGATCCTCGTCGGGCGAGAGCGTGACGGACATCAGGACATCGGTCTCCACGCCGTTGTGCGTACCGAAGTTCACATCGGAGCCGTCGGCAGGTGCGCCGACCCGCCTCTCGGCCCATGTCCAGCGCAGGAGACCGTCGGGGGCGATCCACACTTCGGGGTCGAATGTGCGGCAAGCGGGATCGACAGGATCGGAGACGAGCAGTTCGCGCCAGGTATCGCCGCCGTCGTCGCTTGCGGCGAGAACGCAGTAGTTCAGATGGTTCTCGGCAGGCTCCATGCCGGTGTACCAGGTGGCCCAAAGACGACCGCTTTTCGGAGCGCACTCGATGGATGGGACGAGCGAGATGCGGCAGGACGACTTCGTAAAAAGTCTATCCGGCTGCCATGGCGCGTACACGTTCGCGGGGCGCGCCGGCTCGGCGCGGCATCCGCCAGGTATGCGATCTATGCCGGCCGCCTCGCGGATAAGCCGCGAGATGCGTGCGGAAACCGCCTCGTCCGGTGCCGTGAAGATGAGATGCCGGACATTTCCGTCGGCGGCCTCGTTGAAGATCGTACGCCCGTCCTCCGCGAACTCAAGGAAGCCCGGCTCGGATATCGCATAGCACCCGTCGGTTCCGGGGAGCGCCTCGGCCACGCCATCGACATAGCCGCACGACGCAGTCTTCGCGTCCTCGCCGTGCAGCGCGAGATCAACGGTGATGGGGTCCCAGCTTGGATGGCGCATGGCGTCGTTGGAACGCTTCGCGAAGGCTTCAAGCAGGAAGTTGCCGGTGCCTTCGGGCAATCCGGTGAGGTCGGTCTTGATGGATACGCCGCACTCGAAGCCGACGAAGAGCATCCTGCCCTTGAAGTCGCGGACGAACTCGCGCGCGTCGTCGAGGTAGCCCACGACGTTGAACTCGCAGTGGTCTTTGCGCGATCCGAAGCCGCCGGCCATTATCACGCCGGTTCGGACCTTGCGGTGGAAGAGTTCCGGATCGTCGCGAAGCGCGGCGGCCATGTTGTTGAAGAAGCCGATGGAGATGATCGTCAGGGAACCGTCCGGCACGCGACGGAGTATGTCGCGGTACAGGTCTAGAGCCGTGAGACCGTCGTGGACGTAGTCGGGGCAGTGGGCCGCAAGAGTCTCCCGATAGCTTGAGAAGTTCCCGCTTCTTGGCAGGTCGTCGTCCGTGACGCCGATGGGGACGGACTCCATGCCGAAGTGGGCGAGCGAAGCGCGGACGGAGCCGGCGTCGAACGGGCCCTTGACATTCACGGCTACGCCGTCCAGACTGAACTCTTCAGGGTGGTCCTTCGCCGCAGCGCATAGCAGGGCGATGGCCGCGACGTCGTCGCAGTCGGAGCAGAAGTCGGTGTCGAGCACGACATGCCCGCCCTTGTGTCCTATCAGGGGCTGGTATCGCATGAGGATCTATCCCTTCCTTTTACCAGATGTCGTTGGCGAAGATCGTCTCGTCGCGTCCGGCGCCGACGGAGACTATGCCGACGCGGGCCGAGCAAAGCTCTGCGACGCGCTCGATGTAGCGGCGGCAGTTGACGGGGAGGTCGGCGTATGAGCGTATGCCGTCCGTCCGCGAAAGCCATCCGGGGAAGGTCTCGTAAACCGGCTCCACCTCGGAAAGCTCCCTAAGACTCGCGGGGAAGTGGTCGATGATCTCGCCGTTGTGCTTATAGGCCACGCAAAGGCGGACCTCCGGGAACTCGTCTAGAATGTCGAGGCGCGTGAGCGCGATGAGGTCTAGGCCGTTGATGCGGGAGGCGTAGCGGAGGACGCATGCGTCGAGCCATCCGGTGCGCCTGGGGCGTCCGGTCGTGGCGCCGTACTCGTGGGCGATCTCGCGGATGCGGTCGCCGGTCGCATCGAGGAGCTCCGTGGGGAACGGCCCCTCGCCGACGCGCGTGGAGTAGGCCTTCACGACGCCGACGACCTTGCCGACCATCTTCGGCCCGATGCCGACTCCGGTGCATACCGCCCCAGCGATTGGATGCGAGCTCGTCACATACGGGTATGTGCCGTGCGAAAGGTCGAGCATCGCCGCCTGGGCGCCTTCGAAGAGGACGCGCTTGCCGTCGGCGAGGAGCGAGTTGACGAGCGTCGACGTGTCGCAGACGTACTTGCGGAGCCGGTCGGCGTAGGCGCAGTACTCGGAATAGACCACGTCGAAGTCGAGCGGCTTTTCGCCGAAGACCTTCTCAAGGAGAATGTTCTTGTAGGAGAGCGCCGCCTTCAGCTCGCGGGCGAAGGCGTCGCGATCCATGAGCGAGACTATGCGGATGCCGATCCGGTCCGCCGCGTCGGCGTAGCAGGGGCCGATGCCGCGTCCGGTCGTGCCGACCTTGGCGTCGCCCTTGAACTTCTCCTGCAGGGCATCGAGCATCCGGTGGTATGGCATGATGACATGGGCGCGCGTGGATATGCGAAGACCGTCCATGCGGAATCCCTGCGCTGAAAGCTCGTCCATCTCCTCAAGGAGCACCTTTGGGTCGATGACCACGTCGTTGCCGATGACGCAGAGCGTGTCGGGGTATAGGATGCCCGACGGAAGGAGGTGAAGCTTGAAGACCTTGCCGCCGGCGACGACCGTATGGCCGGCATTGTTCCCGCCTTGGAAGCGAACGACGGCGTCCGCGTTCTCCGCGAGGTAGTCAACGATCTTGCCCTTGCCCTCGTCACCCCACTGCGTCCCGACAACTACAACGCTTGGCATAACGCCCCCTCTTCAAATCAAAAAGGCGGCCACGGACGCGGCCGCCTAAATGAACTGTTACTACTCAGCAGCCTTTTCGGCGGCTTCGTCCTTGACGGTCGCCTCCGCGGGAGGCGGCTCAGCCGTAGCCTCCTCGGCGGCGGCCTGGCCGTCGGCCTGCGGCGCAACCTGCTCGACTTCTTCAGGCGGCGTGACCACAGCTTCGGCGTCGGATGCGACAGGGGCATCGCCGGCGATTGCGCCAAGTCGGTCGAAGATGGAGTTGTTCCTGAAGCCCTCGAAACGGTCGATCACCTTGCGGAGGGCGTCGGCCATCATTTCGTAGCGGGTGTCCTTGGCGTCGATGACGAGCTGGTCGAGTACGGCGGAGGCAGCGTCCTTGTCGCCAAGCGCGGCGAGGCAGCGGGCCTGGCCCATGGCGGCCTCGGCGTACACGGACGACGTCTTGTCGCCGGCGAGGGCGGCGTACAGGTCGCTAGCGTTGGCGAGCTTCTCCTGCGCCGCGGCCTCGTCGCCGCTTCCGGCGTCGATCGCGGCCTCGGCCTCGATAGCGGAGGCCTGCCCGAGACGCGCCTGCGGGGCGAGCGGCCCCTTGCGGCCCTTCTTCGCGCATGTCGCGTAGAGGGATGCGGCCTGCGCGTAGTCGCCCTGGTCGTAGTAGGCCTTGGCGAGGCGCAGGGAGATGACCTGGCCGACCTTTGTGCCAGAGTACTTGGCGCTCAGACCTTCCAGACTCTCGACGCCGTTGGCGTTGGCGAGCGCGAAGGAAGCTTCGGCGTTCTGGTTGTCGCGGTAGCGAACCGTCGCCACGGCCGCAAGCACGGCCACGATCGCTATGGCCACGACCAGCAGCTGGTCCTTGCCCTTGGTCATGTACCAGTCATATACCGGCAGCAGCTCCTCCGGAATGGAGGGTGGCGGTATTGGCTTAGCATCCTTGGCGGGGGTCTGTTCTTTGTCGCTCATTTCCGAATCCTCAGATGGGTGTCAAGAAAAGAAGATGGATAATTATGACGAATCCCGCCGCTTTTTCAAGCATAAACTTGCAAAATGTCGGGGTGAGATCAAAAGTGTACTTGCGGAAGGGGTGGCAAGCCCGACGCAGGTGGTGTTGTGGTGCGTACCATCCATTCGCTTTCGTTTTCCCCTGAAATCCTTCTCTCTTGGACGGGGCTGGCTGATTTGCCACCCCCATCCGCCGTTGGCGGACGCTTGCGGCAGACTTTAGTCTGGCCGCTGCGCTAGGTGGGGGCGGCAAATCCCCTCAGCTCCGTCCAAGCGGATTTCCGCGGGTAAAACGAAAAGGGGCCACAGGGCCGATGCGCCATGGTCTCAGCGTGTCTGCGCCCGCTCGTTGTCAGCTCGCGGCCGCGCCTGGCCCATTGCTGTTATGGATTTGGCTAGGGCGCACGTCCAATCCACGTGACCACGCGCGTTGACGATGCATGGCGCCGTTGCCCTTTGTAGAGGTGCGTGACAAGTAAGGGCGCAGATCCGGATTTGACGAATGCCATATCTTTCCGCCCTATGCGGAAGCGCAGGCGACGAGGACGTAAAGCGACGGTGAAGGCGATGGGATGGCGGATGGCGAGGCCAGCGCGTGGCCCGCGCCGCGCTATAATCGTCGCATGGAAAGACACCCAACACCCTCGCGCCGCAGACGACACCGCTCGGGCTTGCCCCAGTCCATCGGGGGCAAGGTGTTCCTGACGCTTTTCCTTCTCGTGTGGATGGCCCTGCCGGTTTTCATGCTTGGCATGCTTGTCAGGCAGGCGCGCAATACCATACGCGCGCGGTCCTGGGTCGAGATGCCTTGCAGGTACGTTTCGGCGGATGTCCGCGGCGCGAACGGGGAGTTCTGGATGTCCGTGAGGTACGAGTACGAGGTGGACGGCGTCCGCCACGTCGGGACGCGCCACTCAATTGGGCGCGAAGACTTCACCATCGACGGCATCGCGAAGCGCAACGAGTGCATGGAGCGCTACGCAAAGGGCAACGCCGGCACCTGCTTCGTCAACCCGGCCGACCACTCGGAGG
Organism: Kiritimatiellia bacterium; assembly: GCA_017458965.1. Taxonomy (GTDB): domain Bacteria; phylum Verrucomicrobiota; class Kiritimatiellia; order RFP12; family JAAYLN01; genus RGIG3612. The sequence goes on from JAFSZJ010000038.1 coordinate 13,233, forward strand.
CCGTTCTGGAGCGTGACAGCCTTTGTGGCGCGGTGGCTGGAATCCTGTTTGCGCTGATCTTCCCGTGCGTAGGATGCGGCATCCTCGGCGCCCTATGGCGGCCAAGGCGCAAGACGAAGCCAGACCCGCTGTCCAATGCCGCCGCGCCCCCTGGCATTCCGGCTTGCCCGGATAAGTGCCCGCGACTGACATTCCCCGATCTGATACCGCTCATGCTTGGAACCATATTCGTCATTGTCGGAAGCGCAGTCACCATTGTCCCGGTGCGGTCGCATCTACATGACCGCAAAGTCGCATGGGAAACGACGACCGGCACGGTCCTTGCAAGTTCGGTGCAGGTTTCCGGCGGCAAGTCGACGACATACAGCCCATACGTCGCATACCGCTACTCGGTCGATGGGCGCACCTACGAGAACGACGCCCTTTCGCCGGTCCGGATGTCGATCAGCGACCGCGACGCGGTGGTGCGACATGCCGCGCGGTACCGTCCAGCCGCGGAAGTCCAGGTTCTCTACGATCCGGACGATCCGTCCCACAGCTTCCTGGAAAAGCCCGGCGCATCCGGATACGCGATTGTGGCAATGCCACTTATGTTCGTGTTGTTTGGCGTCGTTGCCCTCGCAATCGGGGTGGGACACCTTCGGAACCTCCTTCGCCCACCATCCGCAGACGCTCCCCTGACGGGTCTAAGGCTCAAGAGGGTCTTTGGCGACGATGGCGCGCTTTACCTCTTCACCTTCGTTTGGTGCGCCTTCTCCTTCACATTCACGGCGGTCTGGTTCACAACCTCCGGCCCGTTCTCCTGGACGAGGGAGTTCTGGAACTTCGACAAGTTCTTCGTCCTGGTATTTCCCCTTATCGGCGTGGGCTTCATCGTCGCAAGCGCCAAGAAGGCGGTGCGGCGCGCGCTGACGGGCCGGTACACGGTCGAGATCGCGTGCGACAGGCTGCGGCCGGGCGCACGCGTCCAGGTCGCCTACCATTTCGACGGCGACGCATCACGGCTCGGCCGGGTCGTCTTCGCCGTCACGCAACAGGCCATCGTCGTCCGCGACCGCCGCGGGGGCGGGCATCATATGAGTGATGCAAATGGTGGCGAGGTCCACAGCGACAAGGTGTGGTCCGTGGACGACCAGGCCCGCGCCCAGGACGGGACCTTCGTCTTCACGTTCCCGAACACGGTCATTGCAGGCAGGATCATCTGGCGGCTCACGGTCAAGTACCGCGGCCTTACAGACACCCTCCGTCTGGACGTCGCGGCCGAGTAGGCTTATCCCCGCGATGGTATAATCTCGGGTTGTTGAAAAGAAACGCTATGCCAGACGTTAAGAGCAATCAGAAGCCATTTTTCTCCATCGTGGTGCCTTGCTGCGACGTGGAGCAGTATGTCCGCGAATGCCTCGATTCGGTGCTGAGGCAGCCGTTCCAGGACTGGGAGTGCCTGATCGGCGTCGAGACCTCGAAGGACAAGACCGAGGAGATCGTCCGCGAATACGCGGCGAAGGACGCCAGGATCAAGGTCTTCACCGGACCGCGCAGCGGCTCGTGCTCGGCTTCGCGCAACACGGGCATAGATCTGGCGCAGGGCGACTATGTAATCTTCCTGGATGGCGACGACACGATCACCGAAGGATGCCTCCAGCGGCTCCACGACCAGATCGCCGAGCGCCCCGGCGCCGACATCTACCCCTGCGCAATGCGGGTCTTCAACGAGGTGACAGGCCGCGACGAGCCGCTGCGCGACAACTATCCGCCGGACTTCTCCGGCGAGCTAACCGGACCGGATGCCACGGTGATGATATACAAGCTGCACAGGGACCCCTGCCCCATGCTCCAGCTTTCGGTCTTCAGGCGGTTGCATCTCGTCGAAAACGGGCTTAAGTGCCTCCACGGACTCAAACGACAGGACAGCGAGTTCGCCCCCCGTGCGCTGTATCTTGCCAAACGGGTCATCCCAATCCACGAGCCCTTCTACATCTACCGCATAAGGGCAAACTCCGTCTCGATGCTGAACAAGAACACCGGCTACTACCTGAAGGACTATTCCGGCATCCTCAAGTCGCTGCTGGCGTTCCATGCGAAGGTCTCGCGCGAACCCGGCTTCGACCGGCGCATCTCCGAGTTCTGGGCGAAGCACTGGCTGAACTGGATCTGCTACTACTGGTTTGCGCCGCGGGTGATCCGCGGGACGCCGCGCGCCCGCCGGCGCGAAGCGCTCAAACCCGTCTTCACGGACGGATTCGGAGACTTGGACCGCCTAAGCCGGGCGGCGACGCGCCCTCGCCGCGTGGCCGCGCTCTTCGTGAAGCTATTCGTGCGCAACCAGTTCCTGGCCTGGCTGGCGGACGCCTTCTTCATCTGCATCTACAACCCGCTCGTCGGCATCAGGGATAGCGCCCGGAAAGCGCAGTGACAAGCTGCCTATGGCAGCAGTGACGAGTGACGAGTGACGAATGTGTGGCGGCATCTCGCCGTTATTTCTCGAAGGA
>JAFSZJ010000039.1 GCA_017458965.1 Kiritimatiellia bacterium
GCGTCCGTGCATTTCGTCGGCGCCGCGAAGCGGCTATCCGGCTGACGAAATGACGGACGCCACCGCGACGCCGCGCAGGATAATCGTCCATGATCGTCGGTCGCAAAGCGACCAGTAAGGAAAAATGGGGGATAAGCCTGACCCGACAAACACTTTGACAAGCCTGCCGCGAATGTGGATAATCCTTTCGTTGTCATATTCGATTGGTCATGAAAAAAAAAATCCCAAATGGGACAATATCTTGCAGGATGATCCGTTGTTGTTATTGTCACCTACAAGAAAGGAGCCAACCATGAACAAGACCATCACAACCACCTCAAAGGTAATCGCAGTAGCCGCTGCGGCCGCAATTCTCCTAGCAGCCCCCAAGGCCCAGGCCCACGGCGGGGACGTAGTCGCGGGACTGATCGCCGGCGTCGCCGTCACGGCAATCGCCGCCGCCGCCACCACGCCACCACCTCCTCCGCCGCCCGTGACCTACGTGACGACACCGCCCGCGTATGTCGCACCGGTCTATACTGAGCCGGCGTACGTGCAGCCGACGGTCTACGTCACACCGCTGCCACCGCCGCCGCCGCGCCCGATCATCCGTTTCGCGCCACCGCCGCCGCGCCCGGCACCGATAGTGCACGTGCACCATGCGCCGCCGCCGCCGCCCAGACATCATGGCGGCCCGCACCACCACCATCATGGAGGCGGCAGACCGCCAAGGCGCTAGGCGGATGACGGAAATTGATGGCGCGGCATCCCGCGCCATCAATCACAATTCGGGATGCACGACTCCCTGGCAATTCTCACATGCGGAAGCATCGGCGTGACACGCCGATGCCTTTCGCGTATGGCATCCTCGACACGCTTCCAGCGTCAGGCGGAGTTCGTGGTCGTTGACAACGGCTCCACCGACGGCACACGCGAATGGCTTGATGGCGACTTCAGGCACACCTGCGAGGAACGCGGTCTTGGCCTCACGCTCATATTCAATGATCGCAACATGGGGTGCAGCACCGCGCGGAACCAGGCAGTGGCGGCCGCGAAGGGTGATGCGGTGTTCTTCCTAGACAACGACGTTGAGCCCGCCACGCCGGATTGGCTTGAAGCTCTCCGCGCGCGCCTCGATTCGGATCAGGGCATCGGCATCGTCGGCGGTTTGCTCCTATATCCGCCACGAGACGGAGGGAACGCATCCGTCCCTATCGTCCAATGCGCATCCGTCGGCGTGTCGCGAAGCGGACGCATCCGCTTCATCGGGCGTGGCGAACCGCTGGCGGACGCACACCTCGTGTCACACGAGGCGCAATGCCTCATCAGCGCATGCATGGCAATGCGTCGCGATCAATGCATCTCCATCGGCGGATTCGACGAGGCCTTCAATCCAGTCCAGTTCGAGGACTTCGATCTCTGCTACCGCTGCCGCGAGGCCGGATGGAAGGCCTTCTATGAACCAAAGGCCATGATGTTCCACCACGAAAGCACGACTACGGCCGCATCGCCAAAGAACGCCGCCATCGTCGTCCGCCACGGGTTGGAGTTCAAACGGCGGTGGCGGCACATGTTCTCGGCCGAGGACGGCCCGGACGAATCGGAATGCCGCTGGATTGCGAACCCGAACGCCGCTTTGCCTTGACGCGTGGGGCACGCGACTATAGACTTAAGCCCGTGCATTCGTTTTGGGAGGACAGGTTTTTTATGTCGGCACCGCAATCGGCGCAGGGCTATGTCTGCGAGCGTAAGTTCTCGGGGGAGGTCACGGCGCTTGACCGCGTCATCGCCGTAGTGGGTGCCGCATGCGCACCGGACGACAAGTTCGCAGAAGGCGTGGTCAACAGCATCTACTTCGACACCCCTTCGCTTCTCTCGTACAGCGAGAAGGCCAATGGCGACAACCTGAAGACCAAGCTCCGGGTCCGCTGGTACGGCCGGGACGACGCCTTGCCGAAGGAAGTTCCGGTATTCGTCGAGCTCAAGCGCCGCATAGGCGGTGCGCGCGACAAGGAACGCATAGAGACGACAGCGCCACGCGACCTGCTGCTCGACGCGCCATTCGAAGGGTCGGAGCTCCGCGACTTCATCATGTCGGCCCTCAAGGACATCGACATCCCATCGCCGCTGTCTTGGTTCCCGTCGGTGCTGATCTCATACTCCAGGCTCCGCTACTACGACCACCCCAGCCAGAGCCGTGTATCGATCGACTGGGATATCCGCGCCCCGCGTTTCAACGGACACCTTTTCCCGATCGGCCACCCGATACACCTCGATTCCATGGTATGCGAGTACAAGAACGATCTCGGCGCACCTCCACCATGGGCTGAGGAAATGCGTAGATGCGGTCTTCGCTTCGGGAGCTTCTCCAAATTCGGCGAGTGCGTGTCGCGCCTCGCCTCATTCGAACAGTAGGGATACAGAAATGAACGACTCCTCCAAAATCATAGATGTCATCAGCTCGAACCTAGACAAGGTCCGCGAGCAGCTGGATCCGGGGCTTTTCATCTCGGCGCTTGTCGCGGCGCTTGTCGCGGCGTTCGCGGCTTCCGCGCTTTACCGCATCTTCTACGAGAGGCGCGGAACCGGCAGCCAGGTCCACCGCTCGTTCCCGCTTCTGGCCATCGCGATAACGACGCTCTTCGTGGGCGTGCAGATATCCATACCGCTCTCGCTGGGACTTCTGGGCTCGCTCTCGATCATACGCTTCCGCACGCCGGTCAAGGAACCGGAGGAGGTGGGCTTCATCATGCTAGTCATCGCCGCTTCGATCTCGGCGGCGACGTTCAACTTCGCCTTCATCGCATACATGTACGCCGCAGCCATCATCGCCCTTCTGATAATGCGCGGCGCCGCCACGGCCCGTTGGCTTAGGCGCGACGGCCTCATCGTGCTGACCATGTCCAAAGACGTCGCCCTGGCGTCGTATTCGTCCATCGAGGCCCTTCTCCGCGAGCGCACTGGTCGTCTCACCCTTGAAAGCTCGGCTTCGCATGGCGGACAGACCACCTACCAGTATGTGTTCTCATCGCTCAAGTGCGATGTCGCTACGCTGGAGGCCGGTCTTGGAGGGATAGCACCGATAACATCCTTGAGCGTCTTCCTGGACCGTCCTGGCGGCATAAAGTAGCAACCCTTCGCAAGGTACGCCCCTGACCGCATGCGAAGCGTCCAGGCCGTCAAGTGAGCACATGACGCAGTCCGCCGACAATGGATCCGCAACGCCAAGAGGATTGCGCATCCTCCGTGCGGTCACCTTGGCGATTGCCGCCATAGTCGCGGCAGGAACGCTCTGCATGGGGGTGGTGGGCGACCGGGTGTCGCACTGTCTTTCATCAAGGCTCGCCACAAGGCTTATGGAGCGCCATGGCGTCGTGATCCACGCCGACCTCGACGAGGCACATCCGACCGAAACCATATCCGGATCCGCCATCTTCGTGTCGGAGGCGCCAAGGGTGGCGACGCCGTATGGTCACGGCAGGCGCATCCATCCGGACCGCAAGCGCTCACATGTCGTCTTCTCCTCGACACAGCTGCCCTCCTTGAACAACGGCGCGACCTTCTCGATGCTGCTCGCCCCGGATTCCGTCACCCGGCATCAGAACATATTCGGCGCAGCAGGTTCCGCGTCGGGGCTGACCATGGACATAGATGACGGCGATTTCGTCGCAAACATCCGCGACGGCACCAACCACCTGGCCGTGTCGGCTCCCGTCGTTTTAGGATCCGAGGGGTTCGTGAGGCTGGTCGTCACGGTCTCCGACGCCGAAGTCGCCATTTTCCAGAATGGCTCCGAAACCGCGCGCAAGGCCCTTGCCAAGCCCATATCGTTGCAGAGCCGCCGCATCACACTGCCAGCCAACATCCATTGCCGCTACAGCGGGGTCGTCGATGAGATAGCCGTATGGAACAGGGCCATAAGCGCAGACGAGGTGGGCGCGGTCTCGTCGTCGCGCCGCGCCATACGCTTCCATTACGAGCCGCTTCTCGCGGCATTGTGCGACATCGCACCCCGCGTGACCGCCTTCGGCGCCTCGGCGATGCGAGTCCTTGACCGCCTTGTCCCGCGCAAACGCGGCCCGGCGATCATGAGCGCCGAGCATCCGACACTTGTTCTGCGCATGGACAAGGCCGACGCCAGACACTTGCTCCGAAGCCATGAAAAATCGCTTCACAACGGGTATCGCACCGGTTCGGCAGCGGATCCAAGGCGGATGTCCGCCATCTTCAACGGCAGGAGCCGCCAGGTGGAGGTGTGCCTCGACGATGTCTACGGGTGCGTACCGACGCCCAGGCGTCAATGCCTTCTGATCCGCGGCGATCTGCCGGAGCTCTTCGGCGGATGCGGTGTTGGCAGGGTGTACCCGCCGGAGGCCCACGCGGCGATCCATCCCGACGCCACGGACGTGCTGCCATTGTCCGCCCGCTATGTGCGCCTTTACGAAGACAACGCCTTCAAGGGGCTGTACGTGGTAGAAGCGTTCGACGCCCCTGGATCGGCATGGATGGCCAGAGGTGAGGCGACGGCGAAGTCTCTCTACTGGAAAGGAAGTCCGAAGCCATCCGACATCCTCCCCGCAGGCGTCGCCATGCCGGAGGCGTTGCGCACCTCCGCGTCGCTCGCCCTGTCGGACAATCTCTTCCCATGGAGCGCGGCCGAACTCCGCATGCGCCGTCGCAACCATGCGACCAGCAGAAGAAGCATAGGATTCGAGGACCATGAGGCGCCCATAGCCTCGCCGGGCGATGTCATAGGCGCCAATCCGGCGTCCATGTTCATCGTGAACGATCTGCCGCTGGCATCGGCGGCGGCGCCGTCCGTTACGTGGGATAGCTCCGATCCGGACGTGATCTCGACTGATGGAATCGTGCACCGTCCGGACGGCGACCACCACGCCATAGTCACGTTGACGGCCACCGATGCTTCCTCCGGGGCCAGGCAGGAGTACCGGCTGCGGGTCATGGCAAGAAAAAGGACTTTGCCGACGTTGTTCATTTCGATTGGAGGTGTCCCTTCGCGCGAAAAACGCGGAGACTTCACGGCCTTCTTCATCCCGGAGGATTCAGACGTCCCGGTGCGCATGTCAGGCCTAGTGGGTGCAGGCGGCGGGATCCGGCACCATGGCAACTCGTCGTATGTGAAGGGGACGAAGCGCCCAATAGCCCTGAAGTTCGACGAACCCGTCCAATGGCCCGATCCCGACAACCTCTCCAGACATGTCCTTCTCCACAACGGCTATTCGGACCCGACGCGTCTCAGGAACAAGATCTCGTTCGATGCGTTCCGTGCGGCGTTCAATGGTCACTTCCCCTCTCCGCGTTTCGCCTTCTGCGAGGTCTTCGTCAACGGGGAATGGATGGGCGTATGGGAGGCGTCGCGCCGCGTCCGCGACCTTGTGCCGCAAGGGACGCTGCTCTACAAGGTCAGGGGCACGAACAACTCGCTATGGCTTCTCCCCGACACATCCATGCTCGACTGCGTTACCGGAGCGGAACCGGACGATCCCGACCCATACGCGCCGATACGCGAGCTCTTCACATTCACCGGATCGGCCACCGCCGCGGAGTTCGCCGATGGCATCGGCGACCGCATCTATCTGGACAACGCGGCCGCATACTTCCTGATGCTCTCATTCACGGACAACGAAGACGCCATCCGCATGAACCAGTACTTCGCGAGGCTCCCTGGCGAAGACCGCTTCATCATCATCCCCTGGGACTACGACAAGACCTTCCTGCGCGGAGAACGGAGGCTTGGCAACACCCTGCTGGCAAGGCTCCTGTCCGATACGGACGGCTTCGACTCCAGAATGGCGGACAAATGGCGCCAGCTGCGGGCCGGCCCGCTTTCCGACGAAGCCATCTTCAAGCGGATCGACGAGGACCTGGCCAAACTGGAGCCTTACATGGACGAGGAGCAAAGGCTGGTGAAGCCATATCGCGGAGGCGGCGACTTCATCTCAGAATCCGAGAGCCTAAAGTCGATGGTCAGGCGGCAGCTGGACTTCATGGACCGCGCCTACGGACGCTAGAGCGATTCAAGACAACCAACAGCCATGCATGCGTTGGAACTCAACGCAATTGCGTTGTCGTGCCGAGAAAGCGAGTCTGTCACGCCGCAGCTGCGATGCGCTAGATGATAACTTCACATTGGCATTTGCCGGGATATCGGGTTATCGGGATTTCGGGATTTCGCGGTGGGAAATGCCATAGTGCGCGGCGAGACGCCGCACCTCCAGATGTGGACACGTTTTTGGGGCTCATGACAGTTTTTCCGCACCAACTTCTTGAACTCCGCACCTTTGCGCCTCCGCGTTAAAAAGCTGGCTCTGCCAAATCACACGCAGCTGGCGCGGCGAGAGGCTAGTTCGAGTGACGAACAGCCGCTAAAGCGGCAATGCATAATGCACAATGCATAATGCACAATGCATAATGCACAATGGGAGTGGCGAGTTCGAGTGACGAGTTCGAGTGCCGCTGACGCGGCGGCGTGTCGGGTTATCGGGATGTCGGACGGCGGCCGCGCCGCCTTTATCGGGATTTCGCGATGAAACCAGAAACTAGAAACCAGAAACTAGAAACACGGAACTTTCTGAACCCTTCTAAACCCCCTAAACCTCCTAAACTTCCTAAACCTCCTAAACCTCCAGGGCGCTCGCGCCCAAAACTTCGCCGACTCAGCCTATGGACGAGACGACGCGGAAGAGCGAGGTCAGCATAGCGTCCGTGTTTTTCCCCGATATGCGCGGGAGGCGGCCATTGGAAAGAATCCAGAGCTGTCCGTCGCGCATGTAGATGCGGGCGACGCCTTCCTTGACGTCTATGCGCGTCACTCCGGACCTCGCCGCCAGGATACGCATCTCCGCCAAACGCAGATACCGCCTCGTCTCGGCCGGCATCCTGCCGAACCTCTCGTCGAGCTCGCCCCGGAGCGAACGAACCTCCTCGACGGTCGCGGCCTCGGCTATGCGCCTGTGCATCCTCATGCGGAGCGACTCGTCATCTATGTACGAGTACGGGATGCACGAGGCGCTTCCGTCCTCGATGCTGGGCGAAAGCGTGATGAAGTCGAGCGACAGATCGACATCGACGAGCGGCGGCGGCTCCTCGCCCTTGAGGCGCATGACCGTGCGCTTCAGTAGCTGGCAGTAGAGCGAGAAGCCGACCGAAGCGATATGGCCGCTCTGCTCGGCGCCAAGTATGTTGCCGGCGCCGCGTATCTCAAGGTCGCGCAGGGCAAGGCCAAGGCCGCCGCCAAGCCCTCCGTGGCGCTGGAGCGCCTTGATGCGCTGGCGCGCGTCCTCATCCATTATCCCCTGCGGCGGAACAAGGAGATACGCATAGCCCTTGCGCGACGAACGGCCGACGCGTCCCCGGAGCTGGTAGAGGTCTGCGAGGCCGAAGCGGTCGGCACGGTGGACGATGATCGTGTTGGCGCGCGGGATGTCGAGACCGCTCTCGATGATAGTCGTGCAGAGCAGAAGGTCGTATTCGCCGGCCTCGAAGCGGCGCATGACGGACGCCAGCTCGCCCGGAGCCATCTGGCCATGCGCCACTCCGATGCGGACACCTGGCAGTATCGAGCGGAGGCGCGCAAGGACAAGCTCCATGGTTATGACGCGGTTGTGGAGGAAGAATACCTGCCCTTCCCTGCCGATCTCACGCATGACGGCGGCGCGGATCGTCTCGTCGCGGTCGCGCTCGACGCGCGTCTCGATGGCCTGGCGCTCCTGCGGCGGCGTCTGGAGAAGGCTCATGTCGCGCGCGCCCGTCATGCTCATGTAGAGCGTACGCGGGATCGGGGTGGCGCTGAGCGTGAGGACATCGACCATAGAGCGCAACCGTTTAAGCCGCTCCTTGTGCTCGACGCCGAAGCGCTGCTCCTCGTCGATGATCACAAGCCCCAGGTCCTTGAACTCAACGCCCGGACGCAGGATCGCGTGGGTGCCGATGAGAACGTCGATCGAGCCTTTCGCCGTCTCGCTCAGGATCTGGTCGCGTCTCTGCCTTGTGCGAAGGCGGCTCAAGGCGTCGATCCTGACCGGGAAGGCTGCCATGCGCTCCTGGAATGTGGCGAAATGCTGCTCCGCGAGGACCGTCGTGGGGGCTAGGACCGCGACCTGCTTGCCGTTCATCACGACCGCGAAGGCCGCGCGCATGGCGATCTCCGTCTTGCCGTAGCCCGCGTCGCCGCAGATGAGACGGTCCATCGGGCGCGGGGCGGAGAGGTCGGCCTTGACCGCCTCTATGCACTTCAGCTGGTCAGGAGTCTCGGCGAAGGGGAATGCGGCCTCGAAAGCGGCCATCCACGGCATATCCACGACATACGAGAAACCGGGCCTCGCGTTTCTCTTCGCCTGCACCTCCAGAAGGGCCGATGCGTAATCGACGATGGCCCTCTCCGCCTTGATGCAGTCCTGGCGCCATTTGCGTCCGCCGATGCGGCTCAGCTGGACGCGCTGCCCGGATACGCCGATGTACCGGCTCAGGAGGTGCGAGTGCGAGACGGGGATCCGCAGCTTCACGTCGTCCGCGTACTGGATGGTCATAACCTCCTGCTCGCGGCCGTTTTCGTTGACGACCGTGTTGCCGAGGTATTTGCCGATGCCGTGATCGACGTGGACCACGTAGTCGCCTGGATGGAGATCCCCGCCGCGCTCGACCCGTCCGCTACGGCTGGTGGTGGCCGTCTGGAAGCGGCGCCTGAGCGAACGCTTGCGCGCGCCATAGACATCCGACTGGCCGAGGATCGTCACGCCAAGCGAAGGCCATTCGCAGCCGCCGGAAAGAAGGCCCTGCGATATGACGATGCTCGTGTCGGCGGCAAGTTCGCGCGAAAGCCATTCAACGCCGCCGGCGGTGTCGAGGATTATCCTGACGTCGCCGCCGGACGCGGCCTTCGCCTCGGCATCAGCCAGAAGGCGTCCGCGCTCGCGGGAGCGGATGTCGATGTCCTCGATGGCGCCCTCCACGTCGCCAAGCCCTGGCGGCGGCACGACGTCGAGCGCGAAGGTCGGGACGCCCGCAGGCGCCGGATCGCCAGTGAAGACGATGCGTTCGGGGCTACGCCCTTCCATCCCCCTGTTCAGCTCTTCCCAAGCCTCAAGCGACGGCACTCCATCCTTCCATACCGACGCGGAAAGGTGGTCATGGTCGAGCAACACGAAGAGCGAGCCCTTGCGGATCTTCGAGATGGGCGTCGCAGAGCCTAGCGCGGCCGTCGAAATCGGCGGGACCCAGATCTCGTCGAGCCCTTCGGCGGAACGCTGCGAAGCCGGGTCGAATTGCCTGATCGATTCCACGTCGTCGCCGAAGAAGTCTATGCGCACCGGCAGAGGGGATGTCGCCGGCCAGACGTCCACAAGTCCGCCGCGAACGGCCATCTCGCCCTTCTGCACGACTTCGGGGACGCGCCTGTAGCCGATGGTCGCGAATGTCTCGCAAGTCTTCTCGAACGATTCCCCTGCCCTGCCTTCGCCTGTTCGTATGGTAAGGCCCGCCGCCTCCACGGCTTCGGGATCCGGTATCGGCGCGATGAGGGCGGAGGACACCGCGAGGAATACGCGCCCGCCGTCACGGACAACGCCGTGGTCGGCCTCGAAGAGAGCGCGGGCGGCCACGAGACGCGTTCCGCTCTTCTCCGCGTCGTCGCCCTCTTCCGGCATGTATAGGAGAATCGGATCCCCTGCCCCGGCAGGCATGAACACGCGCATGTCGGAGAAGACCGACTCGATCTCGTCGGGACCGGTGGCGACCACGACTATGTCGCGGCCGGGATGAAGGCGGGAAAGCGCGAGGACAAATATCGCGGACGAACATCCCGGAAGGGCAGGACACGCAGCGCGGTCGCCGCCAGGCCATGCCTTCGACGCCATGTCCGCGACGGCCGCGATGAGCTTGTCGTCGCGACGCCGCGATCCTTTGTCCGCAGGGCCAGCCACAGGCGTTTCCTAGTCGTTTTCTGCCGAGGCGATCGTCGCCGGATTCATTGCGACTTCCAGGCCGTCGCCATGTCCGCCACCGTCGTATATCGCATCCTTGGCACCTGCGCCCCAAAGCGAGTTGCCGGTGAAGACGCTGTGCGACATACCCTCCAGGACGATCCCGTAGTCTGGCGCCCATGCGCCAGGACGGTCGCCCTTCAGCCCCGCGTGGAGGACGTTCCCGGTGAATGAAATGCCACGGCATCGCTTGAACCGCGCATGGGCGCTGGCCAGTGGATCGGAGAGAACCTCCGTCGGAATGGCCGCAGGCGGCTTGTCGTAGGAACACCCGGATCTCCAGAAGACGTTGCCGCTTATGGCAAGCGAATTACTGTCCTCGAAATACATCCCCTCGTAGCCAGAATAGTCGATCGTGTTGCCAACCAGGGAAAGCCGGTATGCGTTCCGGCACCGGACGCCGGCCATGGCGTTCCACTCGATGCGGTTGCCGGTTATGGTGATCGACGCGACAGAATCGTCGCTGTAGATGCCGCAGAGCACGTTGCCTGGGAACATGCAGTCGAGAATCCACCCGTCCCAGATGTTGGCCAGAAGGCCGTGGCGGCCGGAGCCGCCGACGATGCAATGGCGCATCGTGATGACGCCGGCGTTCTGCATGTGGACGCCATCCAGGCTGAAGTCCCCCACGTTCAGACCGTCGAGGACAATGCAGCTGCCCATCCCGTTGTGTCCGCCATGGGACGGGATGTCAACGCAGATGCCGCTTGCCTTAGGGTCATCCCCTCTGCGGCCGAACCCGACAAGGCTCATGTCCCGGCAAAAAAGGTCCTTGCATCCGCTGAGGTCCAAAAGCGCCTTTGGCGCGCCATCGCGCTTCAGTTTAAGGACCGATCCCTTCCGCTGGTTCTGGTACGAGGCCGGTGAGACACCCTGGATTCCGCGGACGCCATTTGGAACGGTCAGTCCGCCCGTCAGGAACTCGCCTTCGGGGACAAGCACGATCTCCCCGCACTGAACCGCATCGTCCAGCGCCGCCTGTATGGCCTTTGTGTTGTCCGTGACCCCGTCGCCAACGGCACCATATTTGGTTATGTCTTTCATGAGTCAATTATACCAGACGCCGCTGGATTGGCCGCGTTTTCTTCAGCCTTGCAGACAACGGAAATACGGTCGCGCGGCGCAAGTTCCGCTACCAGCGAATTTCCCAGAGGACACATAATACCTTGTGTGTTTTTTCCTTGCCCACCACAACATATTGTGGTTTAATACTTTCGAAGTTTGCCCTGCCAGCTCAACCTTTTCATACAAAACTTTCAACTCTTCCCCCACTTTTTTTCAACCTTTCAACCCAAGGTTTCCCCATGCGTACCTCATCTCGGTGCCTCCTTTCATTTGCAATACTTTCAAGTTTGATGCTGGTATCAGCGCCCGCGTGGGCGTGGGTGAAGACATATACGCTGAAGTCGGATGAAACCGACATGAAGGCTGATGGATGGAGCTGGGTCATGGGATCCGCTAATGCTGGGTTTTACTTCAACAATGCCCCTGATCATTATTTGAACTCAAAAACATTTTCAAATTCAATCACAAACATAACTTTCTTTGGACATCGTACCTCAACTTGTAATAGAGAGGTCAAGTTCACAGCTGGAACATATGAAGAAACTATTTATGCGGCAACAGCGCTTTCAACTAACCCAACCACAGACCAAACTTTTTTTACACATGAATTTCTACCTGAGGAAAACGTTACCTCTTTTAGGTTAAACTGCACTGGCGGGAAATCAAATTTCTATCTTATAAAAATCACCGTCTACACTACGGATCCCCTTCCTTCTCTTGGTCCGATTCCTAACCAGACAATAGGGAGTGCCAACACCATAGACAACCTCCCCCTTTATGTGACGACGAGCGTTTCGGGCGAAAAGCCTTCCGTCTCCGCAACGACGACGAGCGCCATTCCGTCCGCGAGC
>JAFSZJ010000040.1 GCA_017458965.1 Kiritimatiellia bacterium
CCGCCCCCGCCAGCGTGGCCGCCACGGCCTCCTTGATTTTCTCCGCCCGCTCGGCTGCCATCGATTTAGGCTTGTATTCGCATTTGCGCGCATCGACGCCAAAAAGCCTTGCCGTAAACATCAGGCCCTGGAGGTACATGCCTTCGCCGTTGAAGTGGAAGTCCGGCTTTTTGAAGAGAGAGTTGCGGCTGGGGACGATTTCCGCCGCAGTCCCGACGGGAATGACCTCAAGGCCGTGCTTTTCGGCGAACGCACCGTAAGCCGCGTGGAGGCGCCTGTACATCTCCTCCGGACCGAAGCCGAATTTGACAAGGCGTCCGTCCCACGGTGGATAGCTCCACGTCTCCTGCACGAAGATCTTCGCCTGCGGCGCCTCCCCGCAGAAAGCCGGGGAAAGCACGGCGAGAGCGATTGCAAGCGCGGAATAGACGACTTTGGTGTTCATTGACTGCTCCTTGCTGCTTGACATATGGGGATCGTTGGCTATTCCCCGAATAGATCATCCCCCTCGATGAACGCGGCGACTTCATTCGCCCATGCGTTTCGCCGCATTGGATCGACCGTGACCATCACCACATGTATGGCTTTTGACTGCGCAATCGCCTCGCGCACGGCGGCTCGGCGACGCGCGATGGAATTCCATTCCCTTTCGTTGAGCTCGTAGGATTCCTTGGTGAATTTCATTTCGCAGAGATCGACGATGCCGTCGTTGCGGTCGATGAGCAAATCAATCTGAGCGATCTTCCCATCAGGGGCGATTCCCCGCCATGCGTACTCGTTCGTCCTGACCCCGCCAATTTCAAGAGCGCGCTTGATGCCTTTCACATGCTGCAGGCATACATGCTCGAAAGCGCGTCCGGCCCAGGAATAGTACTCCGCGGTTTCCAGCCTTTCAGTCCAAAGTCGGCGGGGCAAGTCCTCACCGCCCGCGATGAACTTAAGGTAAAACAACGTGTAGTTGTCGATGAGCTGGAAGACAGCCTCTTTCCTTTTCTTCCCCATCGCGCAATATCTTCGGATGAAGCCGCACGCCTCAAGTTCCTCAAGGTACTTCTTGAGGCGCCCCCCGTCTGGAAGGCCGGCGTCCGCGACAAGTTCATCGCGCGTCAATCCGCCAAGCCTCGTCCCAAGCGCGGTCACAATCCGAACATACGGTTCCTTTTTCCGGAACAACGATGAGTAAAGCTCGTCAAACTCATCCCGCAGCCGTCCATGCTGCGAGAAGAACAATTCGTCGAAGGCAAGCGCCGGACTCGTCCCACGCCGCAGCATGCGCCAGTAATATGGGATTCCCCCCAGCGCCATGTAGCACTCAATCACCATCCGCCGGGTATAGTCGAGACCGCGCGACTGGGCATATAGTTCGCACTCCCGAAGCGTAAATGGCGCAAGCGCGATCTGCTCCGTCACGCGGCCGTGAAGGCCGCCCTTGTTTCTAAGGACCTTGTCCATTATCCACGAAGTCGCGCTTCCGCAGACTACAAGCATGACATCCTTGCGCGCGGACGCCCAGCCATTCCAGAAATGCTCCAAGGCCGGCACAAAACCGGACTTCGGCGTGTCCATCCATGGCATCTCGTCGATAAAGACGATTTTCCGTTGGAGATCACTGTTCTCGATCACCCGCTTAAGTTCGTCAAAAGCGTCTATCCAGTTCTCCAGTCGCGGACACTTGCCATCACCCCAGTCCTTGAGCGAACTGCGAAATGCCTGCAGCTGCTTGGTCATGCCGACACGGGCCATGCCTGAATGGCAAAACGAAAACTCCCCATCGAACGTCTCGCGAACAAGGTATGTCTTTCCAACGCGCCGACGACCGTAAACGGCGACAAACTCAGCCTCGCCCGAATCGGCAAGTTCACGCAGGCGCCGTTGCTCTTTTTCCCTTCCGACCATAAAACCTCCGAGATATGTTGCATATTATGGGCGGAATCATATCAAAACATCGGCCATTTCGTCAAACATAAGGGATTAATATCTTCATAAGCGGCGGAATCGAGAAACCGCGATGAATGAGACTCGCTTTTTTCAGACAAGATTTGCAGGATGCCATAGCCACACAATACATGACATTCAACTCCGCACTATCCTACTAGGAACTTTGGAACACCGGGACTTTTCCTGTTTCCTTAATGCATGATAATGACAGTCCCTCGGAAAGGAAAGTGCTGCAGCACGAGGAACTCCGAAGGCGAGAGTGCGCGCTCGGTGTATCGGATTTCGTCGAACCACCCCTGCATCGGATGGTCGTTCAGGTTGCCGCCGACGGAAAACGCCATGCCGTCATTGAAACAGGCGGGGAAGTCGACCATCGGGGCGGGCAGCGTCAAGGTCTCGCACTCCTCGTGATCAATGAAGAAGCGTACGGTCGGGCTGCCGTTGTTGCCGGCGTCCGCCACGCGATACACCACGGCGTATGAATACTGGTTCGTGACGGGGTGCCATAGCGCACACGCCAGAGGGCCTCGTTCGGAACCGTCCCCAGCGACGCGCCGGTCGCGTTCGACTCGAACGTCCAGTGGAAGCTCGTTTCCAGGGCTTTGTCATCCGGCGGGATGTCCGACGCCCGCAGCAGCTCTTTCGCCGAAAGTACGCGGTCCGTGACGCGCAATGCCGCAAACCGCGCCGCCATGATGCCGCGTCCGAGGCTGTCGGGCTGGCTCTGGAGAAGCGCATAGATCCTTTCGTCTTCTCCGAACCGGACGTTGTACTGGTAGGTCTGATAGGCTCCTTTATTCGTCATCCTCAGCACATCGAATTTGAAGAAGAACTCCACAGTCCAGGAGTCGAGCTCCGCTAGCCGCGCACCGAGATCGGCGAACTCGATCGACGTGGCCGAAGTGATCTGCGCGTTCCAGTTTGTCTCCCATGAAGTCTGGATCGACCGGAACACATTGGTGCTGTAGATCGCATCGGCCCTCCAGACGTTGTTCGTGTAGAGGTAACGCCCCGGAATGTCGTCTAGGAACGTGGCTGTAGCAGTGTCGCTATCTCATAGCGGTGTGGCTTGGGGTTGGCAAGCGCGAAGACCTTCTCCTGTTCGGCGAGGAGCGCTGCGCGAGTTTCCTTGTAATGCGGCCAGTATTCCAAGTAGCCGGGGACGAACTGGGCGAAATACCCGGTCTCGTTCCTACCGGCGAACCACTTCGCGAACGCATCGACGTCGTCAACGTCCGTCTGCCCGAAGTAGGCCCAGCGGCCGCTGTGGTGGTTGCGGAGGACGTACTCGGTCTCACGGTTCCGCTCGTTCGCCCCGAAGACGGCGGCGGCCTGGGCGGCCTGTGGCGTGGTGGCCGCCATCGCGAGGTTAACGCCTTGGTCAAGTTCCCCCGCCGTCCATTCGCCGACTTGGCGTCCGTCGATCAGGACGGCGTATTTCCCAGGCGCAAGCCCGCTTACGGACAGCATCTCGCGGTTAAGCGTTTCGGCGAAGTCGAATTCGTCTGCGAATGGTGCGGCCTTGGCGTCCACGGGACATGGTAGCGCCCGTTCCAGAACCGTGAAGGCGATGCCACCCTCGATGGGCGCGATGTCGGAGACATCCGCGTTCACGTTGCGCGAGACCGAGCGCGTCACGGCATCGACCGCGACGTCGCTGACGATCGGATCGACGCCTTGCGCCTTCAGGAACGTCCAGGCCATGATGGAATGGCCCGGTTCCTCCGGGTGCACACGGTCCCACCTCGTAAGCATGAAATGCATGTCGCCGACCGCCCGACGCTTCATCAGGCAGTTCTGCATGGGGCTGTAAAGATCGACGCCAAGGGCATTGTCACGCTCCGCCTTTGAGAGGACATGGCCAGCCATCATCGACAGTCCGACCGAGCATCCCTTCTGGTTGACGGCCGCCCAGCCATTCGCGTCCGCGGGAAGATCAAGCGGGATGGCGGTGTCGTCGTAGACCGTGGGAGTCATGTAGATGAACTTCGCTCGCGGGGCCGCTTCGGCGACCTTGCGGACGATGGAGTCTAGATTGCGGCAGTAGGCCTCGTAGGCTCCGGCTCTGGTCTTCAGCGTCTCCGGCGAAGACTCGTCGTTGTAGGCCCATCGCCCCACGTCGTTCATGCCGAAGTGGAAGACCACCCATGTCGGATCATATTCCGCGATGTCCTCGGGGATGCGATTCATCGCCCCGCCCGCCGTGTCGCCGCCTATGCCGGAGTTGACGAACCGTATCCTCCGCCCAGGGTAGCGCGTCCGATAGAAGTCCGTGATGTACTTGATGTATCGCCCGCCGTGGGTCAGCGAGTCGCCGAAGAATACGACGGTGTCGCCATCGTCAAAGGGCAGTGTTGTCGGTATAGTGTCCATAGATAAGAATGTCGCCTTTTATGATGTCTTGGCGCGCCATTCGCTTGGCGGGAGTCCGCATACGTCCGCGAAGTGTCGGCGGAAGGCGGATCGGACGGCGCAGGCTCCTCCGCGTGCGGAGAGGGGTGTAGGGCTATGACGACGGCGATCGCGGCGGCTGTCGCGGCGGCGGCGACAAGCGGGAGGGATCGGCCGAGGAGCGCGAGGACGAGCGCGACGGCGAAGCCTATCGCCGCGCTTAGCGGGTCGCCGGTGGAGGAGAACACGTCCGGCACGATCATCGCGGCGAGGAGCGCGTAGGGGAGTCGCTCTATGAACGCGACGAGCCTCGGGTTGCGCATCGGCCGGCGCAGCAGGGCGAGCGGCAGCGCGCGCAACGCGTAGGACGCGGCCGCGACGACGAGGATGAGCACAAGGAGGCGGGCATGCGTCACGGCGCCACCTCCTTCTTCGGGAAGAGCCACGCGCTGAGCGCGGCCGCGGCGACGCCCGCGGCGAGGATCGAGAGCGATGGCGAGAGGCGCGCGCCCTTGGGGAGAAGCGAGAGCGCCACGTTGATGAGCGCGGCGAGGGCGACGCAGAGAAGGGTGGCGCGCGAAGCCTTCGCGGCGGGGACGATGATCGCGACGAACATCGCGTAGAGCGCTATGCCGAGCGGCGCGAGCGCGCTCGCCGGAAGGAGCGAGGTGCCGACTGCCCCGAGGGCGCTGCCGGCGCTCCAGCCCAGCAAGGACGAGGTCAGCACGCCGACGACGTATGGGAATGTGAGCGCAAAGGGGCGTGATACGGCCAGCGCCACGTTCTCGTCCGTCACCGCGAACGCGGCGAGTAGCCGCCGGCCGATGCCGAACTTCCCCGGGAGCTTCTGCGCCAGCGAGAGCGAGAGCAGGACATAGCGCAGGTTCAGCCCGACGCATAGCAGGAACAGCTCCCAGCCGCCGCCGGGCGGACCTGGGATGGCGCGGTGGGAGAACGCGCCCTGGCTCGTTCCCGAGATGTGCGTGAACGACTGGATGATCGGCGACCAGGCGGGGTGGCCGTTGGCTACGGCGGCTGCGGCGATGGCGAACCCGACGG
Source organism: Kiritimatiellia bacterium (assembly GCA_017458965.1). GTDB lineage: Bacteria > Verrucomicrobiota > Kiritimatiellia > RFP12 > JAAYLN01 > RGIG3612. Next base: position 5,389 of record JAFSZJ010000040.1, read on the forward strand.
CGAAGTAGCCAAAGCAGATCGGGAGCGCGTCGGAGAAGCCGCGCCGGAACGCGGCACCCGGATGGGCGTTGTCTGGTGGCGGTGGCGACATGATCCGCAATTTTAGCAGAATGCCGTTTACGCCAACGCCCGCAGAGACATCAGACCAACCAATCCTCGACTCCTTTTTCCGAAAGGTCGAAATCCTGTCAATCTTGTCAATCCTGTCCAACGCCGTTTTCCGGCTCGAGGATGACATATCCATCCGGGTCGCCGCCGGCGATCCGGCTTGAGACGAGCTTGCCGCCCCTCCATTTCATATCGACGCAATAGCCGCCGCGCGCCCGCAGTCCACGGACTTCGCCATCCGGCCAGGCCTTCGGCAGGGCAGGAAGAAGACGAAGCGCGACCTTGCCGTCGGGCGTCGTCTCATGGCTCTGCAGGAGCATCTCCGCGATTCCTGCGGTGCAGCCGAGATTGCCGTCGATCTGGAACGGCGGATGCGCGTCGAGGAGATTCGGGTACGTTCCGCCGCGGTATGTGCCGCCAAGCGTCGCGTAGGTTGGGGCGAGCTGCTCCTCGAGGACGCGATATGCGCGTTCGCCGTCGAGGAACCGCGCCCAGAGCGCGACGCGCCACCCCATTCCCCAGCCAGTCGCGACGTCGCCCCGCGCATCCAGCGACTTGCGCGCGGCGCCGAAAAGACCGGGCGTCGCCGGCGTGACCTGCGACGAAGGATAGACGCAGTAGAGATGCAACACATGGCGGTGACTGTCTTCGGGATCGTCCATGTCGTCGGTCCATTCCTGAAGCTGGCCCCAACGCCCGATGCGGAGCGGCTCGTTCCATGTGCCGGCGGGTGAATCGTAGTCGAGCGACAGACCCGCCGCCGCATCCGTCGTCACGGACGGCGTTGCGTCGTGGTCCCTGCGCATGACGCGGTTTCGAGCAGCCCTCATGTCATCTCCTTGAACCACCTGTGTACGGCATTCAGTCTATCACCCGGCCATGGACTTTGCCTTGAAAACATTTTTATTTACATTTGCTGCGGGATGGTGTAGCGTCAATCCCGTCTCGCAAGGGACAGGTGGGTTCTGGCATACCGTCGCGCCGCGCAGTACGGGATCCTTTCCACCGCAACGCGGTGCGCCGATGCGCGCCACGGGGGTCAGGCGGCCCGGCCATGGCCGCCCCCCGGATGCGAAACAGAATGGCGACTGCGTGGCACGTGACACAAAGGACAGCAAGACATGGACATCTATGTCGGCAACCTCTCGTACAAGAGCACCGATGAGGATCTTCGCGCGCTCTTCTCGCAGTATGGCGAAGTCGCCGCCGCGAGGGTCGTGATGGATCGCGCCACTGGCCGCTCGAAGGGCTTCGGCTTCGTCGAGATGCCGGACAGGGATGCGGCCCAGAAGGCCATCGACGCGATCAACGGAAACGACTTCCAGGGCCGTTCGCTCCGCGTCAACGAATCCCAGCCCCGTCCTCGCGAGGAGCGTCGCGGTGGCTTCGGCGGTGGCTACGGACAGCGCGGCGACCGTCCTCCGCGTCCGAACCGCGAAGACCGCTGGTAAGCCCCCGCGGCTTGCAAGGCGATCATATCGGAAGCCCCGCGCCGCCCAGGCGGATGACGGGCTTCCTTTCGTCTTTTCAAAAGCGAAACGGAGCAAGGCATGGCATCGATACTACTGAAGACCTTCGCGCTTGTCTTCATGGCGGAGCTCGGCGACAAGACCCAGCTCGCCACGCTCGCCATGGCGTCGGGACGCCCTGATGGCAAAGTCGCGGTCTTCCTCGGCGCGGCGCTCGCGCTGGCGACGACGTCGCTGATAGCCGTTGTAGTGGGCGATGCCTTCTCGCGCATACCGAACGCAGAGCGAGTATGCCGGATCGCGTCCGGGGTCCTCTTCCTCGTCTTCGGCGTGCTTACGCTGGCCGAGGCGTTCAGACATTGACCGCGCCGCGGCGCCACCACTGAAAGGAAGGCGACATGCCACCCCCGTTCCACGGACACCATCAATGGGCGGAGCACAAGTGCCCAAAGTGCGGACGCCGCATCTCCGCGCCGGACGCGAAATGCCTCCACTGCTCCGGTGAGGGCGGCAAGATCCTCCGCCGCCTGTTGTCGCTCCTTGCGCCGTACCGCGGCCTTGTAATCGCGATGATGGCGCTGAACGCGATAGGCGCCGCGGTGTCGCTCGCGCCGCCGTACATCACCAAGCGCATCGTCGACGACGTGATCGTAAAGGACACTGGCGGGTCGCGCGGCCTGCTCGTCGCCCTATGCGGCGCGATGCTTGCCGCGTCGTGCCTGCGCTACGCGATAAACTTCATCGGCGGCGTCCTCGCCGCGCGCGTGGGCTCCGGCATAGTCCGCGACCTCCGCCATCGTCTGCACGACGCCATCCAGCGCATAGAGCTTAGCTTCTTCGGCCGAAGGGATTCCGGCGAGTACACCGGACGCATCATGCACGACACAGAGGAGATCCAGCGCTTCCTTGTCGATGGCAGCCGCGATCTCATCGTGCAGGGGTTGACCATGGTCGGCATAGCGATCGTGCTCATCTGCATGAACTGGCGGCTCTTCATCATCGTGGCGTTGCCCGCTCCGCTCCTCTTCCTCGTGTCCCGCCGTTTCCACGAGGCGATCCATTCGATGTTCCACGACATGGGCGCCGGCGTGGCCAAGCTCAACACGCGCATCGCCGAGACGCTGGGCGGCATCCGCACCATCAAGGCGTTCGCGCAGGAGGACGCCCGCAACGCCGGCTTCAACGCGTTGGCCGACGACGTCGCCGGACTTCGCGTCGCGCTCGACCGGCGTTTTCTCGGCTTCTTCGGCGCGACAAGTCTCATCATGGATGCGGCGACGGCCGCCGTGTGGTGCCTCGCCGGCCTCCTGATAATCGGCGGCGGGAACATGTCCATAGGCGATCTGACGGCGTTCATCGGGTACGTGGCGATGTTCTTCGGTCCCATCCGCTGGATGACGCACATCGTCAACAACATGGTCAACGCGCTTGTCGGCGCGGAACGCGTCTTCGCCGTCCTCGACGCCCCCCGCGAGGACGACGGACACGGCGAGCAGCTTCAGGCCGCGCGCGGCGACATCGAGATACGCGACGTCGTCTTCGGCTACGACAAGTCGAAGCGAGTCCTCGACGGCATGTCGCTCCATGTCCGCCCTGGCGAGATGGTCGGACTTGTCGGACGATCGGGCGTAGGCAAGACTACCCTCGTCAACCTGATATGCCGCTTCTACCGCGTCGACGAAGGCGAGATCCTGATCGACGGCAAGCCGGTCAACTCGCTCGACATCGCGTCGTGGCGCCACCAGATCGGCATGGTGCTCCAGGATCCGTTCCTCTTCAGCGCCACAATCCGCGAGAACATCGCCATTGCCCGTCCGGGCGCCTCGATGGACGAAGTCATCGCGGCGGCGAAAGCCGCGCGGGCGCATGACTTCATCATGGCGCGGGAGAAGGGCTACGACACGCTGGTTGGCGACGGCGGGGAACTGCTCTCCGGCGGCGAGCGGCAGCGCATAGCCATAGCCCGCGCGATCCTGCACAATCCGCCGGTGCTGATTCTCGACGAGGCGACCAGCGCCGTCGATACCGAGACCGAACGCCTGATCCGCGACGCGCTCGCCGCTCTATGCAAGGGGCGCACGGTGATTGCGATCGCCCACCGCCTTTCAACGCTGCGCAACGCCGACAGGCTAGCCCTCATCGACGGCGGCAAGGTGGCCGAGATAGGCACACACGACGAGCTCCTCGCTTTGAACGGGCGCTACGCCTCGCTCGTCAAGGCCCAGACCGACCTCAACACCATCAAGTCCGACGTCTGGAACCCGGCGTGATGGTAGAATGGGTTGACAATCTTCGGCCAACAACATAGGAACACACGATGAAGACCAGACCTTGGGAGACAATCGACAACTTCAACATCGGCCGCATGCCGTCGCGCGCATGGTTCACGCCGCAGGTTGACGGCGCGAAGTCGTCCATCACCCTTTCGGGCGAGTGGCGCTTCCACTTCGACCAGGCGCCCGAGGCCGCGCCGAAGGGCTTCGCCTCCCTCGACCTCGACGATTCGGACTGGGATTCGATCCCCGTTCCATCCAACTGGCAGATGGAGGGCTTCGGCAAGCCCTGGTACACCAACGTCCAGTACCCGATCCCGCTCAATCCCCCCTTCGTCCCCACCGAGAACCCGACGGGCTGCTACCGCCGCGTCTTCGAGGTCCCGCTTGACTGGAAGGGCCGCCGCATACGCCTCCGCTTCGACGGCGTCGATTCGTGGTTCGAGGTCTTCGTCAACGGCAAGTACGTCGGCCAGGGCATGGGCAGCCGCCTACCGCACGAGTACGACGTCACGGACAAGATCGACTTCTCCGGCGAGAACCTCCTCGCCGTGCGCGTCGTCCAGTGGTCCGCCGGCACATACCTCGAGGACCAGGACATGTGGTGGCTGAGCGGCATCTTCCGCGACGTCTCGCTCGTCTCCTTCCCGAAGACCTCCATCGACGACGTGAACTTCGACACCGCGCTCTCCGCGGACTGCAAGGACGCGACGCTCTCCATCCGCGCCACGCTCTCCGGAACCGCCGCCGCCCTTAAGGGCCGCCGCGTCGTCGCCGAGCTTTTCGACGCCACGGGCGCGAAGGTCTGGAACAGTCCGCTATCCGCTCCTGCCAAGGCCGGAGTCGTCAAGCTCTCCGGCGCCATCAAGGGCGCGCATCTCTGGAACGCGGAGGACCCCTACCTCTACACGCTCCGAGTCTCGCTCTCCGACGGCAAGGCCGGCGAGGACATGTCCGCGACCTTCAAGGTCGGCGTCCGCGAGGTCAGGATCGTCGACGGCGTCTTCCTCGTCAACGGACAGCCCGTGAAGTTCAAGGGCGCCGACCGCCACGAGTTCCACACGGACACCGGGCGCGCCCTATCGATCGACACGATGCTCCAGGACATCCTCCTCCTCAAGCGCCACAACTTCAACGCCGTCCGCACGAGCCACTACCCCGACGACCCTCGCTGGTACGACCTCTGCGACGAGTACGGCATCTACCTCATCGACGAGTGCGACCTTGAGACGCACGGCTTCGGCTACAACGAGACGAACATCACCTACCACAAGGAGTGGGAGGCCGCGTGCGTCGACCGCATGGAGCGCATGGTCGCCCGCGACCGCAACCATCCGTCCATCATCATGTGGTCGCTCGGAAACGAGTCCGGCTTCGGACGCAACCACGAGGCGATGGCGAAGAAGGCGCGCGCGATGGATCCGACGCGTCCGATCCACTACGAGGGCGACTACGAATGCCTCGTCGCCGACGTCTACAGCCGCATGTATCCTTCGGTGGACGAATGCGACCGCATCTGCTCCGGCACCGGCCCCGACCGCTGCGACTGGCACCGCAACCTCAACACGCCGGTCGAGAACTACAACTCCAGGCCATTCGTCCTCTGCGAATACGTCCACGCCATGGGCAATGGCCCGGGCTGCGCCAAGGAGTACTGGGAGCTCATCTACAAGTACCCGCGCTTCTGCGGCGCCTTCGTCTGGGAGTTCATCGACCACGGCATCCGCCAGAAGACGGCCGACGGTCGCGAGTTCTTCGCCTACGGCGGCGACTTCGGCGAGCGTCCGCACGACGCATCCTTCATCTGCGACGGCGTCGTCTTCCCCGACCGCACCCCGTCGCCGGGCATGACCGAGCTGAAGTACATCTACCAGCCGATCGCCACCGCGATGGCCGACGCCAAGACGCTGCGCCTCAAGCTGACGAACCGCCTCGCCTTCACCTCGTTCGACAAGTACTCCGCTTCCTGGGCCCTCCTCGCGGACGGCGAGACGATCCAGACCGGCGTCTTCGACCTCCCGCACGTCGCCCCGGGCGCGGACGGCTACGTCCAGATACCCTGCGCAATGCCTGGTCCAGAGGAACGCCGCGAAATCGCGCTCGTCGTGACCTATCGCCTCGCGCAGGACGAGAAGTGGGCACCCGCCGGCCACGAGGTCGGCTTCGCGAACTTCGTCCTCCGCAAGGCATCCAATCTTTCATCTTTCATCTCTCATCTCTCATCTCTCGTTCCCATTCCGGCCGACGAGTGCGAGGATTGCGGACACCTCGAGCCTGCGAAGAGCGCGGCGGACGCCCGCTTCTTCATCTGGGAGGGCCGCGACAGCGAGGTCGTCCTCGACCGCCTCCTCGGCACGATCGACAGCTGGACGCATGGCGGGCGCATGGTGCTCGAGCGCGGCCCGCTCTTCAACTTCTGGCGCGCCCCGACCTCAAACGACGGCGAGGGCATCGGCGGACGCAACCAGGAAATATGGCGCAACCACTACCATGTCGACGACCTCCGGGCGCGCTACGGCGAGCCACGCATCGTCAAGGCAAAGGGGTCCTCGTCGCTCGTCCTGCCCGTCACGCTTGGCGGACCGGTCTGCACCAACCGCATCTCCTGCGAGATGTCCTTCACGCTCGACGACGACGGACGCCTCCGCCTCCGCATCAGCGGCGAGCCCTCCGGCGGCGAATGGAAATGCACGTGGCCGCGCATCGGCGTCCAGCTCCGCCTGCCCCTCGCCGACTCGATCACCGAGTGGTACGGCCTAGGCCCGGGCGAAACGTATTCGGACACCTGCGCCGCCGGCAAGCTCGGGATCTGGCGCGATGACACGGACAACCTCTACACGCCGTACGTCATGCCTCAGGAGAACGGCAGCCACCTCGACACGCGCCGTGTCCGCCTCTACGGTCCGGACGGCTGCGGCATCGAGGTCGCCTCGGACGAGAACTTCTGCTTCGGCGTGAGCCGCTACGAGACCCGCGACATCGAGCTGGCCAAGCATCAGACCGACCTCAGCAAGCGCCCGTACTACACGCTGTCGCTAGACATCGCGCAGGACGGAATCGGCACGAACAGCTGCGGACCGGGCACGCTTCCCAAGTACCAGCTCCACCCGCGCAAGTTCGACTTCGAGTGGGTGATATCGCCTATCCGGTAGACCGCTCTGCGGATGCGCTTCGCCCTTTCCACTTCCTGGTTCGCCGAACCCGCCAGCGGGGACGAGGTCGTTGACAAGGCGCTCGAGCTCGGGTTCGACGGCCTGGAGATCGGCTACCGCCTCGGCGCGGCGCTCGTCCCCGCCATCGCCGCGCGCGTCGGGAGGGGTGAGATCGCCGTGCAGAGCGTCCACGCCTTCGGACCCGTTCCGGAGGACGTCAAGGCGGGGCATCCCGAACTCCACCACATCGCCGACACCGACGAGGACAAGCGGAAGCTCGCCGTCGAAAAGGTGCTGGGGGTGCTGGAGTCCGCCCGCTCCATAGGCGCGCTCGCAATGGTGCTTCATGCGGGGCGCGTGAAGGAGGTCTTCGCGCCATGGGCCTGGGTGCACGGACGCATTGCGGCTGAGCACGCCAGGGGTCTCGTGTTCCGCATAAGGCGCAAGCGCATGGAGGCTCTCCGCGCGCAGTTGCTGCCGGCGTACATGGATGCGCTGCGCAAGTCGCTCGACGAGCTCCTCCCGAGCTTTTCCGGGGCCGGCGTGGATCTGTGCCTTGAGAACCTGCCTTCGTGGGATGCGATCCCGCAGCCCGACGAGGCGGCTACGCTCATGCGCGACTACTCCGGTTCGGCACTTCGCTGCTGGTATGACATCGGCCACGGACAGGTCATGGAGAACGCCGGCAAGGGCACGATGGCCGGAGCCGCGCGCGATCTGGCAGACTATATACGCGGCGTGCACATCCACGATGTCTGCGGTCCGGCCGGCGACCATCAGGCGCCGGGGATGGGCGGGATCGACTTCGCATCGGTTTCGTTCTTCGCCGGTCCGCAGTACATCCGCGTCTTCGAACCCGCCGCAGGCATACCCCCGCAGGACCTCGCATCCGGCCTCGCGCTCCTGAAGCGCATCTGGCCGGACGAACAAATATCGCCAGGTCAGAGACCTTAGGGACCTTAAAGTCCTTAGGGTCATTAAGGTCTTTTGAGTCTTTAGGAGCCCCCGGCTCCGCCACACATCTCTCCTTATTGCCAGCCTTTTCTACGTGCAATCGAGCGGGCGGCGCGGTCGATGGCGGAGCGCATTTCCTGCGCGGTCCGCGCCAGCGCGGTGGCGTCTTTCGCCAGGTCGAGTTTGCTGTAGAGCGCCTTGTCCCACCCATCGGCGCGGGCCTCGGTACGGGCTGTGTGCATCCTCTCGCGGATACCGCCCTTTTCCTTGAATGCCTTTTCAAGCGCGGCAAGTTGCCGCGCAAGGAGATAGTCCTCCTGCTTTATCAGCACAATGGCCATGTTCGCAACGGTCTCCGGCGGTCGCGTTTCAGCCATCTTCACGAAGAATGCGCCGTCGTTATGTGCGCGCCCTAAACGGCGCATCGCCTCAAGTTCCTTCGACCCGGCCTCCCACTGCCTATGGTCGCGGACACGCAACCAGTCCTCATAATCGGCGAGAAGTTCCTTCAGACTTGCCTTCGCAACATTGGTCAGATGGATTTCGGTTTCGGAGGAAGTCGCCGATGCTGCGCTACCCTCGGCGATGTTCTGCTTGCCAGAACGTGCCGCCTGCACCATCTGGTCCTTTGTGCGGTCGCCATGCGCTATATACCTCTCGCAAAACCAGAAGGTGAGGTCGTAGATGGCCTCGGCCTTGCGATATGTTAGAAGGTTCTTGAAGTTGCCGGAATTGGCTATGATAGCGGTGGCCATTTGAGACTGGGGGGTGGGGGTTAGGTTGTAGGGACTTTAAGGACCTTAAAGTCCCAACACCCAGCACATCGTCGATTTCCTCGGATAACGTGGTAGAATTGCACCATGAAAACATCAGTAATCGGTTTCCCCCGCATCGGCGACGACCGCCAGCTCAAGAAGGCGAGCGAGGCGTTCTTCGCAGGCAAGGCGTCGGAGGACGAGCTCCAAGCCGTCGCCAAGTCCATCCGCGCCGAGGCGTGGAACGCGCAGAAGGATCGCGGCATCTCGTTCATCCCGTCGGGCGACTTCTCCTTCTACGACAATGTCCTCGACGCCGCCGTCATGCTCGGCGCCGTCCCCGAGCGCTACAAGGCCCTCGGCCTCTCGCCTCTTGAGACCTACTTCGCGATGGCCCGCGGCTACCAGGGGCCGAAGGGCGACGTCAAGGCGCTTCCGATGAAGAAGTGGTTCAACACGAACTACCACTACATCGTGCCGGAGCTTGGTGACGGCGACGTCATCTCGGCCGACCCCTCCAGGTACGTGGCGGAGTTCGAGGAGGCGAAGGCGCAGGGCGTCGTGACCGTGCCGTCGCTGATCGGCCCGTATACCTTCCTGCGTCTTGCCCGCTATGTCGGCGAGAAGTGCCGTCACTGCTTCGCCGGCGACGTGGCCAACGCATACGCCGCCGTCATCGAGGCGCTCGCGAAGGCCGGTGCCGGCCGCGTCGCGCTCGCGGAGCCGGCTCTCGTCCTCGATACGGACGCCGATGACCTCTCGCTCTTCACGAAGGTTTACTCGCTTGTCCTCCCGGCCTCCCGCAAGGCGGGCGCAAAGGTCGCGCTCCAGACCTACTTCGGGGACATACGCGACAGCTGGGACGCCGTCATGTCCGCCGGCTTCGACGCCATCGGACTCGACTTCTTCGAGGGCCGCGAGCGCAACCTCGCCTGCCTCCGCGAAAAGGGCTTCGCGGACGGCGCCACCCTTCTCGCCGGCGTCGTCTGCGGCAAGAACATCTGGCGGACGGACTACGCCGCCGCCAAGGAGACCATCTCCGCGATATGCAGCACCGTCCCGCGCGACCGCGTGGCCATCGGCGCGTCATGCTCGCTGCTCCATGTCCCCTGGACGGTGAAGAGCGAGAAGACGCTCCCGCAGGACGTGCTGAAGCACTTCGCCTTCGCGATCGAGAAGCTCGACGAGCTGAAGGACCTAGGCGACCTCGCGGACGGCGGGGCCTCCACCGCCTTCGACGCCAACCGCGCACTGTTCGGCGGCGTGCGCGTCAAGGCCGACGAAAAGGTCCGCTCCGCCGTCGCGGCCCTCACGAACGCCGACTTCGAGCGCAAGCCCGCCTTCGCCGAGCGCGAGGCGATCCAGCGCAAGCGCTTCGCTCTGCCGAAGTTCCCGACGACGACCATCGGCTCCTTCCCGCAGACGAAGGAGGTCCGCGCCAAGCGCGCCGCCCTGCGCAAGGGCGAGATCACGCCGGCGCAGTACGAGGAGTACATCAAGGCGAAGATCGCTGAATGCGTCCGCCTCCAGGAGGACATCGGGCTCGACATCCTCGTCCACGGCGAGTACGAGCGCAACGACATGGTCGAGTATTTCGGCGACCATCTCGACGGTTTCGTCTTCACGGACAAGGCCTGGGTGCAGAGCTACGGCACGCGCTGCGTCAAGCCGCCGATCGTCTGGGGCGACATCTCGCGCCGCGAGCCGATCACGGTCAAGTGGAGCGTCTATGCCCAGAGTCTCACGAAGAAGCCCATGAAGGGAATGCTCACCGGTCCCGTGACGATCCTCAACTGGTCCTTCCCGCGCGAGGACATCCCGCTCCGCGACCAGACGCTCCAGATCGCCCTGGCCATCCGTGCCGAGGTCCTCGACCTCGAGGCGGCCGGCATTCCGGTCATACAGATCGACGAAGCGGCCCTTCGCGAGAAGCTCCCGCTGCGCCGCGAGGACTGGCGGCCTAAATACCTCGACTGGGCTATCCCCGCCTTCCGCCTTGTCCACAGCGGCGTCAGGCCGGAGACGCAGATCCACACCCACATGTGCTACAGCGAGTTCGGCGACATCATCCGCGACATCGACGCGATGGACGCCGACGTCATCACCTTCGAGGCGTCGCGCGCCGATCTCAAGGTCCTCGACGACCTCAAGGCTGCGGACTTCCGCACCGAGGTCGGCCCCGGCGTGTACGACATCCACTCGCCGCGCGTCCCGTCCGTCGAGGAGATCGTCGCGGCCGTCGGCAAGATGGCGGCGAAGGTCGGCACGGAGAAACTCTGGATAAACCCCGACTGCGGCCTCAAGACACGCGGCGAGCCGGAGACGGAGGCCAGCCTCCGCAACCTCGTAGCCGCCGCCCGCAAACTCCGGCTTTCATAAGAGTTAAGGAGCCTACGAAACCTCGGCGGCGCAGGAAAGCGGCTGCGTCTTGCGCCGCCGCCATCGGTGCTTCGCGCCTCTTTCCCGCGCCAAGTCGAGGTTACGCAGGTATTTTTGTCATCTCTGCGGCTCAGCACCTCTGCGCGAGATCATTCGCCGGCTCTGCCAAACTTTGCGGACGTTGCGGACTTTGCGCGAGCAGTTCCGCTGGCTCTGCCGCGTAACCGGCAAAACGACGGGCGCGGCGATCGCCGCGCCCTTCATCGCATTCCGCATCATGCATCATGCATCATGCATTGTGCATTGTGGCTTACATCATGCCGTCCATGCCGCCGCCCATGCCGCCGGCTCCGCCGGCGCCGTGGCCGCAGTTGCAGTCCTTCTTCTCGGGGATCTCCGTGACCATGCACTCGGTCGTGAGGAGGAGGCCCGAGACGGAGGCCGCGTTCTGGAGGGCGCCGCGGGCGACCTTGGCCGGATCAAGGATGCCTTCCTTGATGAGGTCGACGTACTCGCCGGTGGCGACGTTGTAGCCCATGGAGCCCTTGGCGCCCTTGACCTTCTCGACCACGAGCGCGGCTTCCTTGCCGGCGTTGAGGACGAGCTGGCGGAGCGGGGCCTCGAGGGCGCGGCGGATGATGTCCACGCCGATCGCCTCGTCGGCCGACACCTCGATGTCGTCGAGGGCCTTCTGGCAGCGGAGCAGAGCCACGCCGCCGCCGGCCACGATGCCTTCCTCGACCGCCGCGCGGGTGGCGTGGAGGGCGTCGTCG
>JAFSZJ010000041.1 GCA_017458965.1 Kiritimatiellia bacterium
CTTCTCTACGTGGGCACGGGCGTCTCCGGCGGCGAGGAGGGCGCGCTGAAGGGACCCAGCATGATGCCGGGCGGCTCGCCGGCCGCGTGGGAATCCGTCAAGCCCATCTTCCAGGCGATCTGCGCGAAGGTCGAGGACGGCTCGCCCTGCTGCGACTGGGTGGGCGAAAACGGCGCGGGGCACTTCGTCAAGATGGTCCACAACGGCATCGAATACGGCGACATGCAGCTCATCTGCGAGAGCTACCAGCTCATGCGCGACCTGCTCGGCATGTCGGACGACGAGATGCACAAGGTCTTCGCCGCATGGAACAAGACCGAGCTCGACTCCTACCTGATCGAGATCACCCGTGACATCCTCGCCTTCAAGGACGAGGACGGCTCTCCGCTCGTCGAGAGGATCCTCGACACGGCAGGACAGAAGGGCACGGGCAAGTGGACGGGCATAGCCGCGCTCGACGAGGGCGTGCCGCTCACACTCATCGGCGAGGCGGTCTTCGCCCGCTGCCTCTCCGCCATGAAGGACGAGCGCGTGGTGGCCGCCAAGGCCTACGCCAGGGCCATCCCGGCGTTCGATGGCGACAAGGCCGCCTTCGTGGAGGCGATACGCCAGGCGCTCTTCGCCTCGAAGATCGTCTCCTACGCACAGGGCTACACGCTCATGCGGACCGCCGCGAAGACATACGGCTGGAACCTCAACTACGGCGGCATAGCGCTCATGTGGCGCGGCGGCTGCATCATCCGCAGCGTCTTCCTTGGCAAGATCAAGGAGGCCTACGACAAGGATCCCGCGCTCTCGAACCTGCTTCTCGACCCGTACTTCAAGGAGACGATCGCCAAACTCGTCCCGGCGTGGCGCAAGGTCGTCGCTCAGGCCGCGCTCGCGGGCGTCCCCGCCCCGGCGATGTCGTCGGCGCTCGCCTACTTCGACGGCTACACCTCCGAGCGCCTTCCCGCGAACCTCCTCCAGGCACAGCGCGACTACTTCGGCGCGCACACCTACGAGCGCCTCGACCAACCTCGCGGACAGTTCTTCCACACCAACTGGACCGGCCATGGCGGCAACGTCTCCGCCTCCACCTACAATGCGTAGCCAATCACATCCGAACCGGCTCGTCTTCCACATGAAGGGGCATCTTCGCGCTGCCGCCACCGCGCTTCTCTGCGGTCTCTACGCCGCCTGGGGATTTGCGCAGGCGGCGCCAACGGACCGTCTTCTGGAATTCGGTCCAGGGAAGACCGGCGAATTCGAACTCGTGGAACGTCCGACGAAGGCCCTGGTCGCCAAGATGCGTTCCGAGGGGCGCAAGCCGCTCGTTGTGGACACGACGCTCTTCGACGAAGCAGTGGCCTTCACGAACTGGGCGGAGAACGCCTCGGCGGTCGCCTTCGACATGCTGCCGCGCGCGCACCTGCTACAAAGCTGGAGGAGCCTCGGCGTGACGGTCCTCAAGACCGTGCGCTTCGACCCCGAAGGCAGCGCCGACCGCTTCCGGCGCGAGATATCGTTCATCGCCTTCCAGGACGGGGCCGACGGCATCTGGCTTCCGACGCCCGAGACCGACCTGCCCGAGCCATGGCGCAAGGCGTTGGCCGAGGCGCGGGAGGACTGGCGCATCATGTCATACCTCCGCTCGCTCGAGCGCAAGGCGGCCATGAGCAAGGACGGGCTCGTGGTGAAGGAGTCGCGCCGTGTGCAGTACTGGTTCGGCTGGATGCCGGCCGATCGGGAGAACCTCGACGTGCTGCGCCTTGAGTGCGTCGCCTACGCCAGGCGACTGGAGCAGGTGCTTGGCCTCCCGGAGGCAAGCCTTCCGACCAGGCGCTCCGAGCCCATAGAGCCGCAGACGCTGCCTGTCAAACCTTACGCCGATCTGGACGAAAAGCCTCCGCAAGGTACGATGCGCTCTATCTCCGACGCCCTCGACTTCGGAGACGGGCTTTCCTTCAAGGCTTCCTACAAGGGCTTCGAGATCACATACTCCGTCACGAACGGTCCGGTCCTGGCGTGGGGCGAGATGCCAGGCGGTTCGCTCGACCTCAGGCTCTACATCCCCAGCGACGAGCCAGGCTCGTTCCTGCCGTACCGCTTCCATGTCGATCTCGACCCGCAGCACTACGGCGAGCCACGGGCGCCTATGACGGGGCGCAAGTACGCATTCATCAATGTCGATGAGCGATTCCGCCCCTTCCACATGGCGTACGGCGTCCCCAACGACCGCGTATGGCTCCTGCCGCGACTCCGCGACTTCTCTTCGGCGTATCCCGATCCGATGTTCCGTTCGGAGGTCCGTGCGAACAAGAACGGCGGATGGCATGTAAAGCTCTCCTTCCAATGGGTGCATCTGTACGGGCACTGGCCGATGATGAAGAACGGCAAGAGCGATCTTTGGTTCATCGGCCTCGACAAGTCGCCGGAAACCGGTCGTCCGGTAACGGGACGCGTGCTTTGGCCGCGGGGCGCCGCCGATTCCTTCGTCAAATTCTGCGAGGCGATCGACGGCAATGTCTTCTCGGACATATATCGCCGCGAACTCAGACGGACGCGCGACTTGTGGGGCACTGGCCATGCGGAGCGCTACTACCCCTTCATCCAGACGAAAACGCCCACCTTCAGCCGCTACGACCCCGACAGCGACTGGATGTTCCAGACGCGCCTCGTGCAGCCGCTCATCGACGCCAACGCCAACGCATGGGAGCTTCTTGAGACCGACAAGAACAACAAGTCCACCATCATGTCCAAGCCGGACAAGGTAAGAAACGCCGTGTGGGCTAACCTCGGCAACATGATCTTCCTCTCCGAGGCCGTGGCAAAGCGGCGCCTCGAATATCTGGAAGGCCGCTGGCGCGGCGAGCTCCCTCCTGAATACAAGTCCCGCGCCGAAACCGCCGCCGACAAGTCCCCTGCCGCCCCCGACGCCGACTACGACGACGGCGCCATCGAGCTCGACGACAAGGAATACTAGCCGCGCCCGCGCCTGGTTTCGTGTAAAATCTCCGCATGGCAAAGGAAACCGACACGGTGATCATCCATGGGCAGCCTGGAAGCAGGGCGCGTTTCCGCGGTGTCATGCGGGCATCGCTGCCGCTTTGCGCGGCGCTCGTCCTTTGCGGCTACGCCATAGGCGTGCTGCTTCCGCTTCCTGCCGTGGGCTTGGTCTGGAAGGGGCTCATGATCGTTGTGCTCGCCTTCGCCCTCGTTCTCGCCACATCGCTGACGAGCCAGCGCATCGACGCCTTTTTCAAGGGCGCGGCGGGCGAGGTCGCCGCGGCATGGGCGCTTGCGCGCCTGCCCGGCGGATACACGGTCTTCCATGGCGTGGACATCGCCGATGCCCATGGCGGCATCAAGACGCATGATTTCGACCATGTCGTCCTCGCTCCCGGCGGCCTTGTCGTCGTCGAGACCAAGAACTGGCGCGGCGCGATAACCTTCGATGACGGCGTGGTCCGGACTGGCGGCATCGTCCCTAGCGCAGATCCTGTCGCACAGGTGGCAGCCGAGGCCGAGGCCCTTTCGAGCTGGCTGGCGGACCGCATCCCCGACAAGCCCGAGGTGACTCCGCTTCTTTGCTTCGTTGGCGACTCGCTCCCGGCGGATGCGCCAACCGAACTCCGCGGAGTTGCCATCTGCTCGGACGCCGCCCTGACCGACGCGATTCTGTCCCGCTGCTCCAAGGCGCTGCCGATGCCGGCCAGCGCGTACGAACGTATCTCAACCCTGCTAAAAGGAAAGGTATGACAACATGAACACCAAGCTCCCGATGGTTCTCTCCGCAATCGTCCTGACTGCGGCGTCCGTGATCGCCGCCCCGGACGTCAAAGGCGCCCGCAAAGGAGTCTGGACGCAGGACTTCGATGCCGCCCTTTCCGCCGCGAAGGCGGAGTCGGCTCCGCTCCTCATCAACTTCACGGGCAGCGACTGGTGCGGCTGGTGCAAGCTGATGGATCGCAAGGTCTTCTCCACCAAGCAATGGAAGGAGTGGGCCCCAGGCCACATCTTCCTCGCCTTCATCGACTTCCCCCAGAACGGCAAGCTCGTGCCGAAGAAGTATGTCGCCCGCAACGACAAGCTGGCCAAAGAGTACGGCATACGCGGCTATCCGACGTACATCGTGATCGACGCCGCGACCAGCACGAAGATCGGTCAGCTTGGAGCCTCCCGCGATGCGACGCCGGAGGACTTCATCGCTAAGCTCGAGGCCATAATCAAGCCCGCCGTGGAACAGCTGGCGCCGGCCACCGCCGATACGAAGGCGGAATAATGGCGCCCCGAGCGCGATTCGAACGCGCGACCCACGGCTTAGAAGGCCGTTGCTCTATCCAGCTGAGCTACCAGGGCGCAGAAACAAGACCCTAGGATTATAGTTTTTCCGGGATGGTCAGTTCAAGCGGAAAACCTTTCACCGTATCCGAGCTAACCAAACGGATAAAGGACCTCATAGAAGGCAACGTCGGCAACGTCACCATCACCGGCGAGCTTTCGAACGTCCGTCCGCCATCACAGAACGGCCACCTCTACTTCACGATCAAGGACGCCAACGCGCAGATTTCCGCCGTGATGTTCGCCGGCAACCTCCGGACGATGGGCTTCCGCCCTGAGAACGGGCTGAAGGTGGAGGCGTCGGGCGAGGTCTCCGTCTATGCGCAGCGCGGCGTGTACCAGATAGTCGTGCGCAGGATGACGCGCCAGGGGCAGGGCGACCTCATGGCGCAGTTCGAGGAACTGAAGCGCCGCCTCGGGGCCGAAGGGCTGTTCGACCAGTCGCGCAAGCGCCCCTTGCCGTATTTGCCGCTTCACATCGGCATCGTCACCGCGCCGACCGGTGCGGCGATACGCGACATGGTCAATGTGCTCACGCGCCGCTTCCCGAACCTCGACATCCTCATAGCCCCCGCGAAGGTGCAGGGCGTCGGCGCGGCCGAGGAGGTCGCTGAGGGCATCAGACTTCTCAACGCCGTCGGCGACCCGAACGGAAATGTGCTGCCGGATCGCGCCAGGCGCGAAGTGATCATCGTCGGCCGTGGCGGCGGAAGCATCGAGGACCTCTGGTCGTTCAACGAGGAGGTAGTTGCGAGGGCCGTCGCCGCGTCCGCGATCCCCGTCGTCTCCGGCGTCGGACACGAGATAGACTTCACTATATGCGACTTCGCGGCAGACCACCGCGCCCCGACTCCATCGGCGGCGGCCGAGATCGTCGTCCGCGAGAAGACCGAGCTTGTGGCGGCGGTCGCCTCATTGGCCGATGGTCTTTCCCGCTCCATGTCGGAACGGCTCGCCGCTGCGCGCGCCCGTCTTGAAGCCGCCGCATCGCACAGGGTTTTCGCGAAGCCGCGCCATGCGATGGAGACCTACTGCCAGCGTCTTGATCTGATTGCGGCGAGGATGTCGTCCGTGGCCGATGGGAGAATCGCGGAATGCCGGAGGCGCCTCGTCGCCGCCGAATCCGCGCTTCGGCTTGGACGCACGAGGCACCTCCCGGAACTAGGCCAGCGCCTAGCCGCTCTTTCCGAGCGCATGTCCCGCGCGCTGGACAAACGCATCTCCGACAGGCGCGGCACCGTCGCGGAACTTTCGCGGGGACTGAAGGCGCTAGACCCTCTTGCCGTCCTCGAACGCGGCTACACGATCACCACTCTCGACGACGGCAAGGCTCTGCGCAGCCCGGACCAGGCTCCGTCCGGCACAAGGCTTACGACCCTCCTTTCCGGCGGCAAGTCGGTGAAGTCCGTTGTCGGGGCATCCACGGCACACAGGCGCGGGACCCGCGCACCGGACCAGGGGCAGGACGAGCTGGACCTCTTCGGCGGATGAGGGGGAAGATGGCGGCAATCATGGATATCGCACGGTGAAAAGGCTGATCGACATTCTCGTCGTCATCGCGCTGGCGCCCGTGTGGCTGCCAGTGCTGGCGCTTTCCGCCATCTGCGTGCTCGTTGCCATGGGTCGGCCGATCTTCTTCAGGCAGGTGCGCGTGGGGCGCGGCGGCAAGCCGTTCACGATATTCAAGCTCCGCACCATGCGCATCGGGGACGGGTCCGATGCGGAGCGCATCACCCCGTTCGGCGCTTTCCTGCGCAAGACAAGCCTCGACGAGCTGCCGCAGCTCTTCAACGTCCTTCGCGGCGACATGTCTCTCGTCGGACCGCGCCCGCTTCCCACCGCGTATCTGCCGCTTTATTCGAAGGAGCAGGCAAGACGCCATGAGCTCCGCCCTGGCATCACCGGGTGGGCGCAGGTCAATGGCCGCAACGGCATATCATGGAAACGCCGCTTCGAGCTCGATGTCTGGTACGTTGACCACCGGTCTTTGCTCCTTGACGCGCGAATAGCGCTCATGACCGTGGCCGCCGTCTTCACAGGGCGTGGCGTCTCGGCCGAAGGCGAGGCCACCGTCCGCCCGTTCACAGGCGAAGAAGAGAGTTGAGAGGGCACGACAATGCGACTTTCCGAAACTGGCGTGAAGCGGCCGATAGCGGCGGTGATGGTCTTCTTCGCCGTCCTAATCCTGGGATACGTCTCCTACAGGCTGATCCCAGTCGACATGATGCCGGAGATCGAGACGCCGACGATCACCATCAACACAAGCTGGGATGGCGCGAGCCCGGAGGACATGGAGACGAAGGTGACGCGCCTCATGGAGAGCGTCCTCGGCGGCGTCACGGATCTGGACGAGATCTCCAGCACGACCCGCGAGGGCGTCTCGCGCGTGACGTGCAAGTTCGCCTGGGGCACGGAACTCGGCGAGGCCGCCAACGACATGCGCGACCTCGTGGAACGCGCCAAGCGCCGCCTCCCGGACGAAGCGGATGATCCGGTGATGTTCAAGTTCAACAGCGCGAACATGCCGATTCTCTTCTACGGCATCACGGCCCGCGAGAACCGCGACAAGATGAACGACACCGTGAACGACGAGATCGTGGATGTCCTCAAGCGCGTCTCCGGCGTCGGTTCGGTCGAGGCCTTCGGAGGCTTCAAGCGGCAGATCAACGTGCGCCTAGACCCCGTCAAGCTTTCAGCGTACGGGCTTTCCCTCGCTTCCGTCGCCGCCGTGCTGGGCGATGAGAACAGGACCGAGCCCGCCGGCAACCTCAAGGTCGGCTCGGTGAACTACACGATCCGCGTCCCCGGCGAATACTCCCACCCGGACGAAGTCGGGGACGTCATAGTCAAGCGCGGGGCGAACGGGGAGCTGGTGCGCCTCTCCGACGTGGCGGAGATCGAGGACGGATTTGTCGAGATCGACAGCGTTGTCGAGACCAACGACAAGTGGGCGATGATGATGATGATCCAGAAGCGCTCCGGCGAGAACACCGTCGCCGTCTGCCGCCGTGTCCGCGACAGGATAGCCGAGATAGCGCGGACGCTTCCGGCGGACTACGACATCGTCCTGATCAGCGACGCCTCTGAGACGATCACGCGGTCCATCAACTCCGTTGGATCCACCGTCCTCTGGGGCGGCTTCTTCGTCATCCTCGTCACGCTCCTGTTCCTGCGGAACGTGAGGGCCTCCCTCGTCATTGCGCTCACGATCCCCTTCTCGCTCATCATCGCCTTCATATTCATGTTCGCGATGGGCTGGACGATAAACATCATGTCGCTCTCGGCCCTCGCCATCGCCATAGGCATGGTCGTGGACAACGCCGTCGTAGTGCTTGAGAACATCCTCCAGCACATCTCGCGCGGCGCCAGGAAGCGCGAGGCGGCGATGTTCGGAGCCGACGAGGTGGGGCTTTCGATCATGGCATCCACCCTCACGACGATCGCCGTCTTCCTTCCGCTCGTATTCGTCAAGGGCGTTACCGGCATCATGTTCAAGCAGCTCGGCGGACTCGTCACCGCGACGCTCGTGGCCTCGCTCTTCTGCTCCCTTTACCTCACCCCGATGCTGGCCTCGGTGATTCTTCGCACCATGGAGCAGAGGCGCGCCGCCGCATTGACTTGGCGCGGGCGCTTCGTCGCCTGGTCCGAGACCCGCTTCGAGGCGTTCGAGGCTGCGTACGGCCGCCTTGTGGCCGCCTGCCTGCGTCTGCGCTGGCTGGTCATAGCCGTCGCGGCGGCGGTCATAGCCCTCACGGCAGTCCTCTTCTCGCACATCGGGTCCGAGCTGATGGGCGCCGAGGACACCGGCGAGCTGCGCATAACCTACGAGCTGCCGGTCGGCACCCGCTATGAGAAGACCGCCGCCGTGGGGCGGCGCATCCTCCAGCTTGCGCGCGACACCATCCCGACGGGCGAGATCACCTCGTACTCGTTCAACGCCGGTGGTGGCGGCGGCGGCTTCGGCGGTCCACGCAACTCGCACACCGGCACAATCCGCGTAAGGCTGAAACGGGACATGAAGCGTTCAAAGACGACGGACGAATACGGCGACGCCATCACTGCCGCCGTCCGCGACTGGCCGGAGATAAAGCGCGTGTACGCCTCGACCGACAACTTCCTCAACAGAGTCCTCATGGGCGGCGGCGCGAACATCGCGATCGACATCTACGGCTACGACCTCGCCACGACGACGGCCATAGCGAACCGCATAAAGGACATAGTCGAGGAAACGCCCGGAAGCCGCAACGCCCGCATATCGCAGGACCTGGGCCAGCCGGAGCTCGCCCTGCGCATAGACCGTATGAAGGCGAGCTCCCTCGGTTTTTCGATGGATACGCTCGCCACGGCGCTTTCGACGCTCTTCCAGGGCGGCACGGCTACGCAGTACCGCGAGGAGGACGACGAGTACGACATCCTCCTCCGCCTCGACGAGCCGAGCCGCCGCAGCATCGAGGACATTCGCGGAAGCGAGATAGAGCTTCCGTCGGGCGGACGCGTGCGCATCGACACCTTCGCGGAGATCGAGGAGATCGAAGGTCCGGTCACCATCAGGCGCAAGAACCAGGAGCGCATAGTGACCGTCTGGTTCGACGTCATAGGGCGCGCCCAGGGCGACGTCGCCGGCGATGTGCGCAAGCGCATCGAGAGCGAGATCCTTCTGCCAGACGGCGTCCAGATCGAATACGCGGGGTTGCTCGAGGAGCAGGCCAAGTCCGAGCAGGCGATGGTCCTCATGATCGTGCTTGGCGTCATCCTTGTGTACATGGTGCTTGCGGGGCAGTTCGAGTCCTTCATCCACCCGTTCCTGATCATGTTCTCGGTGCCGTTCGCCGGAAGCGGCGTCGCGCTGGCGCTGCTGGCCACGGACACGCCTTTGAGCATGAGCGCCTACATCGGCATCGTGCTTCTCATCGGCGTCGTGGTGAACAACGCCATCGTCCTCATCGACTACATAAACATCACGCGCGCCCGCGGCGTCGCGCTGTTCGAGGCCATCTGCCAGAGCGCGCGGCAGCGTCTGCGGCCGGTGCTCATCACCACGCTCACCACGCTTTTCGGCATGATGCCGATGGCCCTATCGCGCGGAGACGGGAGCGTCATGTGGCGGCCTCTTGGCATCACGGTATGCGGCGGCCTGGCGGTATCCACGTTCGTGACAATGCTGATCATACCTGTGCTCTACTTCGTCGTCGAGCGCCGCCGAAGCCACGCCCCGCTCTAGTGGTTTGGCAAAATGGCACTTGGACAAATTGGCGCTTCCATGTTGTAGACGAACCACCTTCAAGTTTACTGCTCGCTTCGCTCACGACGATGGTGGGCGATCCTCGCGCGGAGCGGGTGGAAACGGGCTTCACCCTGCGGGCCGGATTGTCGCTCCGCGACGCCCGCAGGTCGCAAGCCCATTCCCCTTCC
>JAFSZJ010000042.1 GCA_017458965.1 Kiritimatiellia bacterium
CTGTCCGCCTTTCTGCCCCAGAACTTGACGCAGACGTCGAGCGGGAGCTCCCCGACAACCATGTTTGCCGACGCGCGTCCCACGAACCCCGTGCTATTCAGGATGTTTTCCGAGATCCAGCAAGCTCGGACAACTCGTTTTCCCGGCCGAAAAACATTTGCGCCACTCCTTTCCAAGGCAGGTGAAGTCTATCAAGTCGGACTCAGGAAAGCGACCACAAATCGTCACGAATGCCGATTCCGCATAGCCGCTTTGCGGCGTACGATGCGGATCGGCATTCGGCTGGAATTGCGTCGCAAGGCGATTGCGGTTGAAATGGGACATTCCCGTGCAGCCCGCGGTGATAGCTGAAAACATCGGTCGCGAAGCGACCAGTAAGAAAAAGGAGGGGATAAGCCTGCCGTCATGGTGGTAGAATAGAAGCGATACTTCCGAAAGGTTTTCATCAAATGGACAAGCAGACTCTTCTTCTCAACGGCGACGAGGCGGTCGCCTACGCGGCGCTCGACGCGGGCGTGAACCTCGGGGCAGGATACCCCGGCACACCCAGCACCGAAATACTCGAGAAGTTCGCCGAACTCGGCGGCGAGGCGCAGTGGTCGCCGAACGAGAAGGTCGCCCTTGAGGTCTCCATCGGCGCGGCATTCGGCCATGCGCGCGTCATAACCACGATGAAGCACGTCGGCCTGAACGTCGCCGCCGACCCGCTATTCACCGCGACCTACACGGGCGTCGATGGCGGACTCGTCGTGATCGTCGCGGACGATCCCGGCATGGCCTCAAGCCAGAACGAGCAGGACTCGCGCCGCCACGCCATCGCGTCGGGCGCGCCGATCATCGAGCCATGCGACGCGCAGCAGGCCTACGACTGCCTTGAAAAGGCGTTCATCATCTCGGAGAAGTGGCACATACCGGTCATCCTCCGCCTCACCACGCGCGTGAGCCACTCCAAGTCGCTCGTCACGCGCCGTCCGCTTGCCAAGGCCCCGAAGGCGCCTTGCTACGCCAAGGACGCCTCGCTCCACGTGATGGTCCCGGCGAACGCGCGCAAGGCCCATGTCCGCCTGCGCGACAAGCTTGAGGAGATCGCGCGATGGGCCGGCGACGAGTGCGTGCGCGTCGTCCGTCAGGGCGACAAGGGCTCAGACGCCATCGTCGCCTCAGGCATAAGCGTCGTCCTCGCGGCTGAGGCGGCGCCGTCCGCCACGCTCGTTCAGGTCCAGATGGTCCACCCATTCCCGGCCGAGTCCATCCGCGCGAAGGTCGCAGGCGCACCGGGCGTCCGCGTCATCGAAGAGGGCGACCCCGTCCTCTTCGAGCAGTGCCGCCTCGCCGGCATAGAGGCCAAAGCGAACCCGCGCATCTACCGCTTCGGCGAACTCAGCGTCAGCCGCGTCCGCCGCCTCCTCGACGGCATCG
This sequence comes from Kiritimatiellia bacterium, assembly GCA_017458965.1. GTDB lineage: Bacteria > Verrucomicrobiota > Kiritimatiellia > RFP12 > JAAYLN01 > RGIG3612. Next base: position 1,420 of record JAFSZJ010000042.1, read on the forward strand.
ACACCCCGGAGCCGCCGCCGCCCCCTGGCCAGCCTCCGGCCCTTTGTCCGGGCTGCCCGCACAGGAGCGCCTACCAGGTCCTCTCCGACCGAAAGGCCATCGTCACCGGCGATATCGGCTGCTACACGCTCGGTGTCATGCCCCCCTTCTCCGCCGTCGATACCTGCGTCTGCATGGGCGGCGGCATAACCGTGGGTCTCGGACTCCGCAAGGTCCTTCCGCCCGAAGAGGCGAAGCGCGTCGTCTCCGTGATCGGCGACTCCACCTTCGTCCACTCCGGCCTAACCGGTATCGCGGAGATGGTGTACAACCCGCCGCCGACCGGGCACGTCGTCGTCATCCTCGACAACTCGATCACCGCGATGACGGGCATGCAGGAGAACCCGGCCACCGGCCGCAACCTCAAGCACGCGCCGACCTACAAGATGTCGCTCGAGGACGTCGTCAAGGCAATGGGCGTTCCGAACGTCCATGTGGTGGACCATGTCGCGCACCCCGAGGAGTTCAACGCTCTTCTCGACCGCGCCCAGGCCGAAGGCGGCCTCTGGACGATCATCGTCCGCCGCCCCTGCCTCATCGCCGCCCCCAAGATCCGCCAGTACGACGAGGCCAACGCCGCCGGCGCGCCGATCATGCCGCCGCCGGAAGCACCGTGCACGGAAGCGCCGCAGGGCGCACGCGCCACTGGCGATGCGGCAGTCAAGTCCGTCGTCATCGCCGGTCTTGGCGGACAGGGCGTCATCAAGGCGTCCGACATCTTCGCGGACGCGGTCTTCAAGTCGGGATACGACGTCAAGAAGGCCGAGGTCCACGGCATGAGCCAGCGCGGCGGAAGCGTCAACACCGACATCCGCTTCGGTGGAAGCGTCGGCAGCCCGATGGTCCCGAACGGCGAGGCGGACATCCTCCTCGTCATGGACGAATCGCAGATACCGAACACCAGCCACCGCCTCGCCCCCGACGGACTCCTGCTCTCCAGCAAGGTCCTCGAGAACTTCAAGTACGGCGCCCCCAAGGCCGCGACCATCGCCATGCTCGGCGTTCTCAGCGCCCACCTCGACATCTCCGAGGGCGCATGGCACGACGCCATCCGCGCCAACCTACCGGAGAAGCTCCACGAGATGAACATCGCCGCCTTCGACGCCGGCCGCGCGTGGGCGAAGCTGCCGCAGGGCGGCGCAGATAACAGATAAAAGATGTGGCGAGCCGCTTCGCGGCAAACCCGATATCCCGAAACCAGAAACCTGGAACCAGAAACTTATTAACCCAGAACCTTTCCGTGAAGGGCGAAGCCCGTTTCCGTGTCGGGCAGGAGGCCCGTTCCGTGTCCGGCAAGGCGAAAGGCACGAAGTGCGCGGCGTGGGAACGGCTCGTGGCGGGAACTTGTTCACGGCCATGACGCCGGGACCGTGCCGCTAACCGTCGAAGACGGTCTTTCGCCTAAGGCGGCTTCCGTGTTCAAGCGCAGCGCCAACCCCGCACGCTCTTTGCGTTCTTTGCGCCCTTTTCCTCTTTGCGTTGAAATCCGCTGGCGCCGCTCGACTTGGCGGACAGGGCTGCCGTTTGCGGGAGGAACAGCCTGCTTCCCGTGCTGCTACATGGTGCCGGGTGCCGCTCCGGGCGCGGCGCGCAGGTCCTCGCTGCGGTCGGCGGGGACCTGGTAGCGCTTCATGATGCGTGGTGTGGCCTCGCGGAGTTCCTTCGCGTCTACGATCATCTTGAAGTCCCAGTCATCGCCACGGTCGAGTCCCAAGCAGATGAATCCGTCGCGGCACCCGTTGATGAGTTCAACCAGATGGCGCAGGTTTTTCACTTTCGTGCCGTTGACCGTCCTCACAAGGCTTTCGAAGAATCCGAGGTAGCCCTCCATGCAGACGTCGGACAGGATGTCGGATATCACAACGGCCTCGTCGTCCGCGAACTCCTTGTCCTCGGCGATGTCCTCGTGGAAGTCCGCCTTCGAATCCGCGATGTAGTTGTAGGATGCCGTGGTGAAGACCAGCCCGCCGAAGAGGAAGTAGTCGGGCCTGCGGTCATACATCCAGCGGCGAATGCGCAAATCGCGCTTCGCGGCGCGGATGTAAGTCTCGACTATGACGCCATTGCGAAGGATCTTGACTGGCACCTGCTCGCCTATCTGCCGGAGATAGATCGGATAGAAGATCGATCGCGGCTGGTTGTCCGCGATTCTTATCTTCCCGTTGTTTGAGACCTTGAAGCCGTCGATTTCGAGAATGATGTCATCCTGCTTCACGGAAGAGTCTCCAAGGATTTTCGCGACGTCCTCGACAACGACGCCGCTCATTCCGCCTTGCATCCGGTAGTAGCGGCGCTTGCTCTCGCTCTCCATCCAGTTTTGAGCGAAAAGCGGGTCTGAAAACCCGTCGACCTTGCCGTCTTCTATGTCGGTGAGGAAGTGGCGGATGATTTCCGGCGGAACGATGTAGCCGAGCGCTTCGCCGTCCTCATTGCCCTGGAAGGCTATGCCGACAATGGTTCCCGTCTCCATGTCGACGACCGGGCCGCCGCTGTTGCCCGGGTTGACGGCGGCGTCGATCTGTATGCCCAGAAGCCATATTCCGCCATGCGTGTAGCGTATGTCCTCAATGCGCGAGACGATGCCGCGGGTGAAGGATATGTCAGTTCCGCCCATCGGATAGCCGATGGCAAGCACCTCATCCTGTACGTGAGGCGTCTCGCCAATCTCCATCGGCACGACATCGCGCATGAACGAGGGGTCCTCGACCTTGACAAGCGCCAAGTCGGCGTCATTGTCGATAAACGCGACCGTGGCATGGTAGAGGGAATCCTCGTTGTGCTTTCGAACGCGGATGTAGGTCGCGTCGGACACGCAATGCGCGCATGTGAGTATGAGGCCATCCTTGATGACAACGCCGGAACCCGCGCTGCCGCCCGTGAGGTTTTGCCACGGACGGTATATGTTGGCCGTCGCCGCGCTTACCTCCAGCTTGACGATGGCGTTCAGCGGGTTGTTCCCAGGTTGCTCCTCGGTCTCCTGCGCCAAGGTCATGGTGGTCCTTGTGATCGCCGTGCCGACGACGGCGGCGGACAACAGTGTTCTCTTGATCGTGTTCATCTCTTGTCTCCTTGTGATGGTGAAATGGGAATGGATACACTTGCTTATACGACAGACAAGGGCCGGATCTGACAACTCAGTTTTTAGCCATGCTCAATAGAGGAAGCCCAGCAGCCAGAGGGGGACCTTGTGTCCGATGCCAACCTCAATGCCGTCCGCAGCGACGAAGCTGTCCGGCAAATCCCGAATCTGGTCGAATCCCTTGCTGGCACCTCCAACCTCAAACAGGTATTTGCCATCGACGAGGAAGTCGCCCTGCGAGGGATAGGTCACAAAATGGCCCGATGAACGCAACTGGTTCAGCGTGAAGGTCTCACGGGCGCACCCCGCCACAACCTCGGGAGCGAGCGCATGCATGAGGTTGACGTTGTCGAGAAGAATCTTGTCGGGGCGGGACATGTTCTTCAAGGAGACCTTTTCTGCGGATAACAGCTGGAGAAGGCCGGCACGTTCCAGCGCCTTGAGCATTTTCAGCCCCTGGTTTCTGTCCGTTTCGAGTTCACGGTACAGTTGTGCCATCTTTGGCGTCTGCGGGACGCTTTCGGCAAGGATGGCGAGCATCTTCTTCGCCTTCATGACCGTCGTAGTGGAAACGTCATCTATTGAGGGATAGTCAAATTCAAGAATCTGATTCACCGTCGCTTCGAGCCTTGCGCCGAATTCAGTCACGCCCTCTTTGTAAAAGGGGTAGCAGCCATGCGCGAGATATTTCGGGAAATGCTCGAAGACACGCACCTTCCCGCATATTTCGGAGGCGATTTCGCGGTGGTTTTCCAAAATCTCCCCCAGGGGCAGCGGTGCAATGTCCATGACGCCCTCGAACTTCAAGTACTCGCGGAAAGAAAGGACGGGCAGAAAATACGGGACTTGGCGCCGTGACAAATCGCCACCCTCCGACTCCAGCCTCAGCATGGACGAACCCGTGTAGATTATGTTTAGAGCCGGGTAGGCATCGTAGATGTTCTTCACGAGCGTCTGCCATGTCTTCATGTGGTGGACTTCGTCAAGGAACAGATGCGTCCCTCCATGTTTCCAGTGCCAGTCGGCAAGATCAAGGAGGCTATGGGAGGCGAACCAGATGCTGTCCAGGGAGACATAGAGTGCCTTTCCGGCGTTTTTCGGGAAAGTCTC
>JAFSZJ010000043.1 GCA_017458965.1 Kiritimatiellia bacterium
CTGGATGCCCTTCAAGAGTGCGATGACATCCTCGATCTTGCGCCCAATCACTAGCTTCGCCACGCCGGTGGTGTTGCCTGGGCATCCGCCGATGAAGCGGCACTTTGTCACGATGCCGTCCGCGACCTCGTACTCAATGGCAGATGAGCACGTCCCCGTTGTCTTGTATTTCGTCATGGTTGGCCTCTTAAGATTCTGTCGTCCGTCTACGGTTGGCACTGGGGTAGCCCGGGGCCTTTATCGAGTTTTAGGATTTCAGCATTCTCGTCTTTAGCCTTTCGCAAGGTTTGTTACGCCGATTTTTTGCACAATAAGATCAATGCTGGCCTTTGACATGTTGCCGGGATAGTTTTCGACAAACACAGCAAGGGCTTCTTCATTCACAACAAGCACCTTGGGTCTTCCAACACAGGTTTTCCGAACATACCATCCTATGGTCACAACGACAGGAATGACATCTATTGTCAAACCCGTAAGTCCTTTTATCAAGGTTGAGGCTTCTTTTGCTAGTGCGCACGCCTGCCCTACTGCGTTGCACTGAGTAGCTTTTCCATTTAGATAAATGAATTTTCCATCGAACGTCGCAACAGTCTCACCCTTCATGGGCTTCGACCAAGTTTTTGTCTCAATGCAGAACACGCCCTTTGGGCCGACGATCAAGTGGTCAATGTTGAATTTGCGCTCGCCTTTATCGAACACGACATCATGGAACGCCCGGTATCCTTGCGGAATCAAGTCTCGTTCAATGATTTGCGCCACATAAAGTTCACCGTCCAGTCCTTGTCGCATCAACTTCGCATGGCGCCTAAGTCTATGAAAGCGCCAAACAAAATTGATTGCTGAGAGGATTAGCAGGAAACCAATCAACCACAAGGATATCGGTTTTCGTGAATACCTATTGATAAGTTCTATCCATAGCCAAAATAACATTATGCCTAGAGGAAGCACGGCAAGTAACGCTTGGTCGGAAACAAAGTCGTTCAGCCAATCCCTTGCCGATTGTCCGGCTTGGCGATTGATGTCGCCTTTGATTGGCGTACGAGTTTCCGCGTTTTTTGGTCGCTTCATGACTTCCTCTCGCAAATGCATCCCATGATCGACGGGATGAACATTGCATCCATCTTGGTGATGGCACAGTATTGTCGACCAAGGTCTTTGAGCGATGCACCAAAATGGTAGAGTTCGGTTCCATCAAGGATGAGGAATCTGTCATGGAACGCGGCAACGGGCTTTACAGTGAGCATTGGATTCTGCTTGTTGAACTTGGCGACGGCGATGGGCGTCAGGAACTTCGTTGCGGACTTCTGTGATGTCGCAATCGTTAAGGACGCACAACCGCGCTTCTGCGAGAGGATGTCGAGTGTAACGTCATCGCAATAGGCATCAACTAGGACAATGCTTTTTGTGGCCTTGCGAACAAGTTTGCGGGCAAAGGAAAAGGCATCAAAGTGCTTGCCATCGAAAAAGACCTTTTGCGGCGGGAAGTCTCCGCCGTCCATCGCCTTGAAAATCTTATCGAAGCGTTCTTCGTTACGATGCTGGTCGGCAATGCGGGTAGCTTTCTCCTCCAATTGGAGGCGTTCAACTTCTGCCATACGCGCCAAGACAGGGGCGATTGAAGCCAGAGACTTGCGCATGGAAACGAATGCCCGCATTATTCGAATATTCACGTCAATGGCAATAGACGAACGTAGCACTCCGCTGAGCATGGCGACACCACTCTCCGTGAAGGCGTACGGCATATACTTAAGATGTTTGCCGCGCTCCATGTTTAAGGTCGCAATCTGCGACCTTAAACACTCTTCCTTCGAGAGGTGAAACATGAAATCCTCTGGGAACCGGTCGGCATTGCGCTTCACTTGCTCGTTGATGCGCTTTACATCCACGCCATACAACACCGCCAGATCGCGGTCAAGTATGACCTGGACGCCACGAATCGTGAAGATGCGAGACTTTATGAAGTCGTCGCCGCTGGTAGCCACGGCGGTAAGAGCCGTGGTGGTTGAAATGATCGTTTGATCGCCGCAGGACACCGCGTATTCTACCATTACGCATCGATATCGGCGGAGAGGGCGTTTTCCTCGATGAAGCGGCGGCGGGGTTCGACCTGGTCGCCCATGAGCTTCTCGAAGATGCGGTTCGCTTCGACGGCGTCGACGAGCTCGGCACGGCGGAGGCGGCGGTTGCGCGGATCCATCGTGGTGTCGAAGAGCTGGTCGTAGTCCATCTCGCCGAGACCTTTGTAGCGCTGGATCGAAAGGCCCTTGCCGCCGCGCTCGCGTATCTCGGCGAGGAGCTGTAGAAGCGACGAGACGGGCGTCTCAACGCCCTTGGTGTCGATGAGCTTGCCTATCGGCGTGTCGTCGCCGGCGCCGAGGAAGTCGCCGCGCGCGAAGCCGTAGACCTGGACGAGGTTGTCCATCTCGCGGCGGAGCGTCGCCGCCTGCTTGATCTCGGTGCAGGTGTAGTTGGGGTTCTCCGGTTCGTCGAGTTCCTCCATCGGGCATTGCAGGGCGGCCTGGACCTCGGCCTTGATGGCGTCGGCCTCCTCCTTGCGGAAGACGAAACGGAATACCTGGTTGCCGTCGGTGTCGGAGGCGACGCGGTAGCGCGGAAATTCGCCCGTCTCCGGGTTGCGCAGGGAGAAGAACTCCTTGATGTCGATCTTCTGCTTCTCCAGGACCGTGCATTGCGACTTGGCCGTAGCCAGGACATCCAGAAGGGAGGGTAGTTCCTCTGCCTCCAGCGTGCGTATGCCATCAGCGAAGACGAACTTGAACTCGCCGCATCCGAGCTTGAGGAGCTTGTTGGTGAGGACGGCGTCGGAGGCTATGTACTCGATCTTGCCCTTGCGCTTGATGCCGTAGAGCGGCGGCTGCGCCATATAGACATGGCCGTGCTCGATGAGCGAGCGCATCTTGCGGAAGAAGAAGGTCAGGAGCAGCGTGCGGATGTGGGCGCCGTCGACATCGGCATCGGTCATGATGATGACCTTGTTGTAGCGGATCTTCGAGACATCGAAGGAGACATGGTGCGCGACCTTGTGCTTGACGCCGTAGTCATCGGCCTCGACGACCTCCTCGTCGTGGTCGTAGCCGCCGCCGATGGCGGTGATCATCGTGCGTATCTCGGCGTTCTCAAGCTGGCGCTCGAGGTTGGCCTTCTCGACGTTGAGGACCTTGCCGCGAAGCGGGAGGATAGCCTGTGTGCGGTTGTCGCGTCCCGAGACGGCGGAGCCGCCGGCGGAGTCGCCCTCCACGAGGAAGAACTCGCATTCGGCGGGGTCGTCGGACTGGCAGTCGGCGAGCTTGCCAAGAAGGCCGCCAAGCTCCGGGCCGCCGGTCTTGAGCATCTTGTCGCGGGCCTTCTGCGCGGCCTCGCGGGCGCGCATCGACTGGAGGACCTTGTTGACGATCTCCGTGCCGACCGCGGGGTTCTCCTCGAAGTAGTCTTTGAGCTTCTTGAAGACGAGCTTCTGGACGATGCCCTTGACCTCGCCGTTGCCGAGCTTGGTCTTGGTCTGGCCTTCGAACTGCGGCGCCGGATGGAGGACGAGGATGATGCAGGTGAGGCCCTGGCGGATGTCCTCACCGGTCGGGGTGGAGTCGTTTTCCTTGAGAAGCTTCTTGTCCTTGGCGAAGGCGTTGACTATCGACGTGAGGGCCGTCTTGAAGCCCTCGAGGTGGGTGCCGCCCTCATGCGTGTTGATGCCGTTGGCGTAGGTGAGGATAGTCTCGTCCCACTTGGCCTTCGCATAGACCATGGCGACGCGCACCTGGACGATGAGGTCGCGTCCGGTGGCGTCGTTGTGGCCGATCTTCTCCGAGCCGTTGAACTCGATCACCTGGGGCGTGGTCAGGTCGGCGCCGAGGTTGAGCGCCTTGACGTAGCCGACGATGCCGTCGGCGTGCTTGAACTCCTGCCTGCGCCCGGTCGCCTCCTCGCTGAAGCGGATGTTCACGCCGGGGTTGAGGAAGGCGAGCTCGTTGAAGCGCTTGGCGAGTATGTCCCACTTGAAGGAGCAGGACGAGCCGTCGGGTTCCTTGAAGATGGAGTTGTCGAGGTAGAAGGTGATAGTCGTGCCCGTTCCCTCGGCGGGGCCGACGACATGGAGCGGCTCGGTGATCTTGCCACGCGAGAAGCGGATGCGGTGGCGCTTGCCGTCGCGCTTCACCTCGACCTCCATCCACTCGGAGAGGGCGTTCACGCACTTCACGCCGACGCCGTGGAGGCCGCCTGAGACCTGGTAGCCGCCGGTGCCGAACTTGCCACCGGCGTGGAGCTCGGTGAGCACGACCTCGATCGCGGGGCGATGCTCGGTGGGGTGCTCGTCGACGGGGATGCCGCGCGCCTCGTCCGCGACGGTGCAGGAGCCGTCGGCGTTGAGGGAGACGTCGATGTTCGTGCCGTAGCCGGCCATGAACTCGTCGATGCAGTTGTCGACGACCTCGTACACGCAATGGTGGTAGCCCTTCTCGAACGTGTCGCCGATGTACATCGCGGGGCGCATCCGCACGGCCTCCAGGCCCTTCAGATGCTGGATCTGGCTTGCGTTGTAGTCGCCCTCGACCTTGATGCCGTCGTTCAGTGTCTCTTCTTCTTCCGCCATGGGTATTGCCTCGGTATGAAAACATGCGCCCGTAGAATGCGGGCGCACGAAAATGACTTGTAAATTATACCACTTCGCGCGCGTGTGCGCAAGCGCGTATGCGTATGCGCGTGAGGCGGAGCGAGGGGACCGCCGGCTGGCGCCGGCGGCACGAGACCGGGGACGTGGGCGTATGCGGGAAGCCGCGCCTTATGGCATAGGGCAGGGTTGTGCGCCAAGTCTGTGAAGGCTGGCGCCGACGGCTAGAGACTGGGGGCGGGCGCTAGGCCGGGGACAGAAGACCGTCCGCGAGGACGAGGCGGCGGTCGCAGCGCGCGGCGACTTCGGGGTCATGCGTCACGATCACCATCGCGCGGCCGCCGTCACGGACGATGCCGAAGAGCAGATCCAGAAGCTGCGCACCTGTGGCGCGGTCGAGGTTGCCTGTCGGCTCGTCGGCCAGCACGAGACCGGGGTCGTTCATGAGCGCGCGGGCGATGGCCACGCGCTGCTGCTCGCCACCGGAAAGCTCGATTGGCGTGTGGGCCGCGCGTGCGGCGAGTCCCACCAGTTCGAGAAGCGAAACCGCCCTTTCACGCATCGCACGGCGGCTGACGCCGCCCTCCGCCATCGCCGGAAGCATGATGTTCTCGACGATGTCCATCTCCGGCATGAGGTGGTAGGCCTGGAAGACGAAGCCTATCCCGGTGGCGCGGAGGCGCGTCCGCGCCGCCTCGCCGATCGAATATACCGGCCGACCGCCGATCCGGACCTCGCCGGCCTCCGGACGGTCAAGGGCGCCCAGCACATGCAGAAGCGTGCTCTTCCCGGCGCCGCTGCGTCCGGTTATCGCCACAAGCTCGCCATTGCGCACCTCGATGGATGCGCCGCGCAGTACCGGCACGTCCTTGTGCGGCAGGTGATAGGTCTTGCAAAGGCCGGAGGCCTCAAGCGCCAGCCCAACCACCGCATCTTTCCCGTCACTCGTCACCCGTCACCCGTCCTTCGTCACCCGAGCCTACCCTCTCAACGCCTCCACCGGATCCTTGCGCGCGGCCACACAGGCCGGAACCAAGCCGGACAGGGTGCTGAACACCACCACCGCTACAGCGACAGCAATGACCTCTGAGGGCAGAACCCGCCAAGGTATCTGCTCAAGGCCATAGACGCTCTTCGGGAAGACGTCAACGCCGAAGCCGGCCATCAGCTCCACGAGGTTCTGGAGGTTGAACAGCACGGCGTAGGCAAGCCCCACGCCAAGGGCCGTCCCGACCATGCACAGTATCCAGCCATAGACCATGAAGACGCCCATGACCTTCGCGCGGGAGAAGCCGAGGGCGCGGAGAAGGCCGATCTCCGACCGCTTCTGCACGGTCGCCACGATGAGCGTGACCGTGACGCAGAACATCGCCACGATGGTCGTGAAGAGGTTGAGCACCATCATCATGTTCTTCTCGACGGCGAGGGCGTTGAAGAGGTCGCTATCGACCTCCTGCCATGTCCTGGCAATGTAAGATGGCCCAAGGCGTTCGGCTATGCCTTCCTCCGTCCGCCTGAAAGCGGCCGTATCGAGCGGCGCATCCGTTTTGACATGGACGGAGTAGGCGCCGCGCGTAAGCCCCATGAGATCGCGGGCGAAGCCGATGGACGAGATGATGTAGCCGCCGTCGAAGTCGCGCTGCCCCATGCGGAATATGCCACCCACCCTTGCCTCCTCGGGGAAGAACATCTCGTCCTTGGCGACGAGGTTCATCGGGGAGTAGATGAGCATGGCGTCGCCGACGGACAACCCCAGCTGCCATGCTAGATCAACGCCTATCAGGACGCTGTCGTCGTCCAGGTCGAGCGTCCCCTGCACAATGCCCGATGCGATCTGCGGGTGAAGCGACGGGAGGTCATCCGCAGAAACGCCGATGACGACCGGCGCCGAAACGCGCCGGTCGTGTTCCGCAAGCACCCGCGCCTCGACACTCGGCGAGGCCGCGCTCACGCCCGGCACGGCCATGACAGCCTCCACCACGGCGGCCTCGTCGCGGATGATGCCGGAGTCCGACGAGATCGTTATGTGCGGCTTGAAAGCGAGGATCTTCTCGCGCCACATGTCGCCGAAGCCCGTCATCACCGCGCGGACCACGATTATGATGGCGACACCCAGCACCACGCCCAGCACGGAGAAGACCGTGATCGCGGACATCCACGACCTTGTCGGCTTCAGGTACTTCGCTGCTAGGAAAAGCTGGAACGGCATTGGTCGATTATACCATCCTGCGGCGGCCCGGATGTGATAGCCTAGGGTCATGGACGCCGAACTCCGACAATCCGACAGGCAGCAGCCACGCCCGCTCTCCGCGATGGACATGTTCATGCTCGACATGGACGGGACCATCTATCTGGGCAACCGCCTTTTCGACTGCACCATACCATTCCTCGACTTCCTGAAGTCGCGTGGCAAGCGCTTCCTCTTCCTGACGAACAACTCGTCGAAGAACCGCCTCGCCTATGTGGAGAAACTCGGACGGATGGGCATAAAGGTGACGCCCGACGACGTATTCACCTCCGGCGAGGCGACGACCATCTACATGCGCGAGGCCTTTCCGAACGCAAAGGTCTGCGTAATGGGCATGCCGACGCTCGAACAGGAGTTCGAAGAAGCCGGATTCGAACTGGATATGCGCCATCCCGATTGTCTCGTCCTCGGCTTCGACCAGGCCTTCGACTACGCGAAGATGACCCTGCTCTGCGACCATGTCAGGGCCGGGGTTCCATACATCGCCACCCATCCCGACTTCAACTGCCCAGTCGAGAACGGCTTCATCCCGGACATAGGCGCAGTGATCGCGTATGTGAAGGCCTCGACGGGGCGCGAGCCGGACAAGGTCATCGGCAAGCCGCACGCCGGTATAGCGCGTGCCGTCATGCGCAAGTACGGCGTCGCCGCAGACGCGCTCGCGATGGTCGGCGACAGGCTCTACACCGACATCGCGCTCGGCGCGAAGGCCGGCATAACATCCGTACTTGTCTTCTCCGGCGAGACCACGCGCGAAGACTACGCGGCGTCGAAGATACGTGCGGACTACTGCTTCGACGACCTCTCCGGTATCGTCCGCGCGATGTCCGAATAGCCGCCTGCTTACACAAGCGGCAGATGCCGGATTTCAAATCTTAAATCCCACAGAGCGAGTCCGGCCACATGGCCGGACAGCTCTATGCCTTGAGCAGATCGGCCACGAGGGATAGTATCCGCACGGCGGAGGCCTGGACGGCGCCACGCGGGTTGCGGCCGTCCGCGAGGGCGGCCTCGACCAGTTCGCGCTTGGCCTTGACGCCAGGGGCGATCATGTCGTTGCCGGCCGTCTGGTGGCGGAGGTTGTCCGCGGCGTTCCACCAGTCGGTGATGACGACGCCGTCCCAGCCCCATTCGCCGCGCACCACACCCGTGAGCAGCGCCCGCGAAGTGGCCACGTAGTCGCCGTTGAGCTGGTTGTACGAGGTCATGATGGAGCGCGGATGGCCAGCGTCGCACACGAAGCGGAAAGCGCGCAGGTAGAGTTCGCGCAAGGCACGCTCCGAGACGACGTTCTCCTCGCGTCCGCGCTCGTGCTCCTGGTTGTTGGTGCAGAAGTGCTTGATCGTGGCGTATCGTCCGGAGAACGAACCGTCCTCGCGCTCCTGCACGCCGCGGCAGATCGCCGCCGCGATGCGTCCGGCAAGGAGCGGATCCTCGGAGAAGTACTCGAAGTTGCGTCCGCAAAGCGGGTTGCGGTGGAGGTTGAGTCCCGGGGCGAGCCAGCCGTGAATGCCGGAGAGCTCCATGTCGAAGCGGACCGCGCGGCCGAACTCCTCGGCGGAGGCGTCGCTCCATCCCTGCGCGACGATCGTGCCGCACGGATGGGCAACCATCGTGCGGGCCATCTGGGAGTCCTTAGCAGGGTCCTCGCCGAAGATGGAGAGGCGCACGCCCGAAGGGCCGTCCGCGCAGGTCGTGGGCGGGATGGCGTACTTGTCGCAGAACCACATCTCGGAGGCCTCGCCGCGGATTGTTCCCTCGAAGCCGCCAACGCCGGTCCCGCCCTGCACGGCACCCTTGACATCGTCGAACACGAGCATGTTGACGCAACGCGACAGCTCGCCGTCGTCCATCTGCGCGACGACATCGGCGACGGTCGCACGGCCAGCCACGACATCCTTGAGCGTGACGGTGACCGCGCCGGCCTTGGGCTTGGGCAGCTCCTTGAAGGCGACCTTGCAGAGATCGGGCCTTGAGACGGTCTTGATCGCGGACGGATCGAGCGCCACGACCTTTGCCGCGGCGATCTCCTTGCGCTCGCCTTCGTATGTGAACGGCTTTGTCCCCTTCTTCGAGAGGAGACGCAGGTCAGAGAGGTCGGCGTCCTTGAAACGGGCGAAGACCTTTTCAGTCGTGACGGTCTTCGGGAGACGCAGGACGCCCGAGACATGCGTGGAGCGCGAGGAGTCGCCGACGCGCACGAGGTAGTCGCCCTTCTCGAGTATGAACGCCTCTCCAGCCTCGTCGTACGAGGCGAAGGACGCCAGATCGAAGGCCAGATCGACCTTGCACGAAGCGCCAGGTTCAAGCATCGGCGTCCTCGCGTATGCGACGAGGTCCTGGTACGGCTTCTCGAGTTTGCCATCGGGCATCGAGACATAGCACTGCACCACCTCGGAAGCGGCGACCTTGCCTGTGTTGCGGACAGTCGCGGACAGACGGACCTTCGATCCTCGCGCCGCCGGCGCGCCGGACTTGACGGAGAAAGTCGTGTAGGAGAGACCAAATCCGAAGTGGAAGCGCGGGGCCACGCCAAAGGTGTCGAAGTAGCGGTAGCCGAGGAAGACGCCCTCGCGGTAGGGTATCTGCATCGCGCCCCAGCAATCGGTCGTCGGGTAGTCGCGGTAGCGCTTGGCCCAGGTCGTGCTCAACTTGCCGCAGGGGGCCACGCGGCCGGTAAGGACGTCCGCGACGGCGTCGCCGGAGGTCTCGCCGAGAAGCCCGGTGAACAGGACCGCCTTGACCGGGTATTTGTCGAGCCAGGAAGTATCGATTACGCCGCAGACGTTGAGGAGGACGATGACGTTGTCGAAGTTGGCGCAGGCCAGGCGGAGGAGCTGCTCCTCCTGCGGGTGGAGGAGGATGGAGTTCCAGCCGCACGGGCCTCCGGCGCCGATCTCGCCGCCGGCCGAGAGGTCGACGGACTCGCCGGAGCCGCGGCCGATGGTGACGATGCACGGCACATCGCGATGGCCCGCGGCGAGGGAGGCAAAGGCCTTGTCGTCGGTGTCGGGCTCGGGGAAGCGGAAGGTCCATTTCCACCAGTCGCGGTTCACGCGCTCGAAGCATTCCTTCTTGGCGAGCATGCCGCGACGGTAGAAGTCCGCCACAGGCTGCAGAAGCCTGACACCGGCGTTGACGAGCCCCTGGTCGTACTGGACCACATGCTGGGCCAGCATGTCGCCGGAACCGAAGCCCATGCGGTGGCAGAAGTAGGAAGTGACGCCCATGAGGGCGACCTCCCCTCCCCTTGCCAGCGGCAGCGCGCCGCCGTCGTTCTTCAGAAGGACCATTCCCTGCGCGGCCGCGCGGCGGGCTACGGATAGTTTTTCGATTCTGTCCATGTTTACCTACTTCATGCTTGGGATGATGATGCCGCGGAGGATTACCTTCTGGCATGTTATGAAGACGATCATCGTGGGGATGGAGATGATGACGAAGCCCGCGCTCACGACCCATGGCGACGCGCTCCACCATTGGCTGGCCTGGTACATCCATACCGCCAGTGTCCACATGTCGCGGTTCTGGCAGATGATCAGCGCCCATTCCCAGCCGTTGTAGGCGCCGATGAAGGCGTTGAGGCAGTTGATGGCGAGGATCGGCTTTACGAGCGGCATGGCCACGATGCGGAATATCTGCATCTCGCTTGCGCCGTCGATCGTCGCCGCCTCGAAGAGCTCCATCGGGAGCGAGTCGAAGAAGCCTTTGAGGATGAAGATCGCCATGCCGTTGGCGGCTCCGGGGAGGACGAGGGCCGCCATGGTGTTGAGCATGCCGAGATCGCGCATCAGGAGATATGCGGGGATCGCCGAGACCATGGCGGGGAAGGCCATCGTGGCGAGCATGAAGACGATTATCTTGTCGCGACCGCGAAGGTTGAAGCGAGACAGCGCGTAAGCGGCGAGAGGGTTGATGGTGAGCGTGAAGATTATCGACAGCGCGATGAGGACGAAAGTGACCGGCAGGGCGTTGCCGGTGTGGATGAGGTATGACATGATCATCCGGTAGTTGTCCTTCATGCCGGAGAACGACATCGCCGATCCGAAGTTCGCGAACTGCACGCGATAGGCCTCTATGAATGGCGGGAAGCATTCCTCGATGCGCGAATACTTCGTCCCGTATGCGGCGTTGACCGCGTCGAGGCCGCCGTATTTCGCGAGCAGGAACCTCTGCCAGCGTATCTCGGAGGACTCGTATTCGCGCTCGTCGGCGGAAAGGGTCTTGGCGAAGTTCACCCATAGGTTGCGGCGGTTCACGTCTGTTCGTTCGCCACCCTCAGGCGCTACCTCCGGGAGGGGGACCTCGTCCCACGACGAGTAGTCGGATCCGAGGAGCTTGTTGAGTTCCTCGATGCGGCCGATGTTGCGCTGCGCGAACTCGCGGAAGCGCCCCGTCATCTCCGGCGTCACCTTCAGACGCGCGAGCCGGAGCGGGAACCTCTCCTTCTGGAACGTCCTGTAGAGCGACACGATCTCCTCGGGGAAGTCGTCCGGGATAGGGAAGGGCGTCTCGTAGATCGTGGCGTAGGAGGTACCGAGAAGCCCGTTCAGCCGCTCAACGGTGTACTGTCCGCCATGCTGCTGCGAGACCTCCTCAGACCCAAGGTAGTCGTACCAGACTATCCTGAGGGGATATGGCGTGGCCATGGTTGCGGGTGCGAGTTCGCGCTTGAAGTCGAGCCATGCGTCGCGGACATCCTTGGGGGATGAGCGCAGCACGGGGAAGACGTCGCCGCAGGCGAGCCCCTTCCCTTCTGCCCACTTGGCCCAGGCCTTGCGTATGCCTGGAGTGTATGCGAATGCGTCCTCATGCTCCTTCAGGCGGCAGAAGGCAAGAAACTTAGGGTTCGTCAAGTCTGGGAAGTATGACTGAAAGTCCAGCGCATGGTACATCTCGGCATTGAAGTTGATGCTGTAGATCGAGTCGAATGCGGTGCCCCACTCGTCGGAGATGCGGGAGATGTCGCCGTATTGCTCCGTCAGGAACCTGGCCACATGGACCTGGGGGGCGAAGACAGACGTGTCTTCGAGCGGGTAGTCGTGCATGAACTCCGCGTAGTCCGCCGCCGCTACGGCGTTGCCGGGGCGCATCTGGGATGTGGCCAGGTCCGCGCACCCCGCCCTATCCCGGCCCGACATAGGCCAGTTCGACCAGTGGCGCGGGATGTCCGGGACATATGCCCGGAGCTGCCTCTGCCATGCGCGGTAGCCGTCGAAGTACGAGGAGAGGTTTTTCACGAAACGGTCGCCACGCGAGAAGAAATAGCGAGGGATCGGCTGGTAGCGGCTATAGTCGTACGCCCCCGACACGCTGCCCGAAAGAGTGATCATGAACGGCACGATCATCGTAAGGCCAAGCGCCGAGAGGACAAGGTATATCACCGCCATTATCAGGCGGTTCTTGAAGGACTTGCGTCCGATCGTCGGGATGAGCGGCATCTGTCGTCTTGGGTTGGACGGCTATGATGAGAAGCATTCTATCAAAGGCGCGGAACGTCGCGGAGCCTGAAGACCGGGCCATCGACGCATACGCGGCGCGGGCCCGATGGCGTCTCGATCGTGCATCCCATGCACGCGCCGAAGCCGCATCCCATCCTCGCCTCAAGGCTGAACTCGCCGTCCGCGACTCGGGCGGCTACGGCGCGGAGCATCGGCATCGGCCCGCAGGCGTAGGCGTACACCGGCTCCGGCAACGCGGCCATCGCGTCCGTGACGAAGCCCTTTGTCCCAAAGCTTCCGTCCTCGGTGGCGATCCTCACGTCGCAACCAAGCGCGGCGAACTCGTCCGCATAGAAGACATCGGCCGCGCTTCGGAAACCGAGGATCGCGACAGGCGCCGCCGCGCCCTGCGCGACAAGCCGCTTCGCAAGTCCATAGAGCGGCGCGATGCCGATGCCGCCCCCTACAAGCACGGCGCCGTTTCGCGAGGCGCATTCGAAGCCGTTGCCAAGTCCGGTCAGAATATCAAGGGACGCGCCTTGCGCCATCGAGCCCAAGGCGGCTGTCCCCTGCCCCACGACCTTGACGAGGAGCGTCATGGACGACGCCGTCCAGTCGCACACGGATATCGGACGGCGCAGGAAAAGACCTGGAACCGATATCTCCGCGAACTGTCCCGGGGCCGAGAACTCCGAGGTGTCGCCGGCGAGGACAAGCTCGAACACGTCCCGGGTCAGCGGACGGTTTGACTCCACAAGGAACTGGGTCTGTTTCATGGCATATCCATGCGAGTCGAAGCTATTCGAGGCGCACGCGGAAGAAGCGGGAGGTGTCGTCCGTCGGCAGGAGATAGACGGTGACGGGGACGGCGGCACCGGTCCTGGAGGTCGGCACGGATATGGCGTCCTGCTCGGCGTCCGAGTTGGGAAGCGCGAAGGTGGTCGTCGCCCATGTGCCGGAGACGAGGTTCGTCGTCGTCTGAACGGTGTAGGCTCGGCCGGGAATGGCGGTGAAGGAGAGCGACGAACCGCGATTGACGGATGACGAGCCACGCGTGGCGGGGGCCGAGGCGTCGGCGAGCGAGAATGCGGTGATGCGCAGGGTGTCGGCGGGGTCGAAGGGGTTTGTGCCGGCGTAGGCCTCGTCTATCGTCGAGACGCCATCGCCGTCGTAGTCGGCGTTGGGATCGAAGCTGGCGCCGTATTCCCAGTAATCGCTCGCCTCCCACTGTGCGAAAAGTTCGTTGTAGAGGGAGTCGTCGATGTTGTCGCCGTTGGCATCCACACCGAGCACGATGTCCACGCGGCGCAGCCCGCCGGCCTCACCGCAGAGGGCGTCGGGGATGACGCCCTGCCAGACCTTGCCGGTGTCGTCCTTGGCGGCTATCGTCAGCGCATCGGCCTGGACCGCATAGCCACGCGCCGTCTGGGTCGCGACAGGGACCTTGAGCGCGTAGTTGTCGCGTGTGTCGTCGCGGTGAATTGTCCGCGTTTCGCCCAGCAGTTTGCCCGAGGCGTCGTAGACCGCAAGCTCGCAAACGCGGTTCGCGTCGAACCCCGCATGCCGCCCGTCCGTCACGCGACCGATTATTGTGTAAGGCGTGACGGCTGCGCTTGGCGCACCAAGCGCAGCCGAAGTGAGGAGTAAGAAGGAATAAGTAATAAGGTTAATGTGGAAAGTGCGGGTGGTCATCGGGTGTTCCTTTCTTAAGGGATGGGGTGGTCTGTTTGGCCTCTATTGTCTTGCAGACGGAGATCATCATACGGAGAAGCTGAGAGCAGTCGGAATCGAGGGAAGTGTATTCCGCTTCGGGAAGGAGGTTGCAGCGGAAGAGAAGCCGGAGCCAGTAGAGCGTCTCAGAGCACTCCTTGAGGGCGATCTTGTTTTTGGAGAGGAAGTCGGGCCGGGAGGAGGCGAAGACGGCTTCGGAGAGGTTGGCGCCAATGCTCGTCCCGCTACGGAGAAGCTGGTCCGCAAGGGCGAATTCCCGGCGTTCTTCGCGGATCCGTTTCGCCGTTTCGACGATTCGCACCGCGAACTCCAGGCTCCGCTCACGAAGCGGGTCATTTGCATTCAGAAGATCAGCCATTCTTCCTTCTTGTTCATTGTTCCTTATTACTCGTTACTCGTTACTTCCTACTTCCGACTCAGTTTCCAGAAGTGGAATAGGTCTTGAGGCCTATGCGAATGTCGGAGACGCCGGTGGAGTCGAGGGTGCCGTCGCGGTTTGAGTCGACGCCGTTGATGAAGGCATCGAGGGCCGCCTCGCGGTCGGCGCCCATGGAGGATGCCGGGATGACGAGGAGCCACTTGGTGTTCCAGGCGCTGCGGCCGACGAGGCGGGTGCAGTCGAGCGAGTCGTCGTCCGGGTCCTTGCCGGCCTCGTCGTAGTAGGCGCGGAAGCTCGGGTGCTTGCGGATGCGCGCGCCGAGGTCGTTGCCGCCCGTGGCACCGTCGTAGAGCGGCGTCCAGCCCGGGTCGTCGAGCTGCGCAGAGCCGATGGCGTACGGCGCGGGGATCGTCTGGTCCACGACCTTCCACGATAGGACGGTCTCAGGATCGCCGACTGCGCGCATACGGTCCTCGCCGATGGGGACGAGGTATGCGGTCGGGGTGCGCGAGAGCGCGTCGTCGTCGTAGCCGTCGAAGTGGATGCCGGCGGCGCTGATGTGCGTGGCGAAGTAGGTGGGGTCGAGCGAGGCGTCGCCGCCCTCCAGCTCCTCGCCGAAGAAGTTGTAGCCCTGCGCGATGACGGACGAGAAGGGGATTACGAGGCCCGGCTCCTTCTCGGCCGTCGATCCGGCGAGTGGCTGGCAGTAGTGCCGGAACTCGGAGAGGGCGTTGAGGTCCTCCACAATGTACTTGCGGAGCTGCGTTCTCCACTGCTTGTCGCCCTTGTCCCCGTCGTAGATGCGGAAGAGGTCGTGGCGCATGGAGAACCAGGTGGCGTAGGGCTGCGGGTTGTTGATGCCGAGGCGCGGCTTTATGACGAGCCAGTTTCCGTCCATCTCGGCGAGGATGGCGGCGAGGCCGCCGTCGCCATCGCCGGAGGTGACCGCCGGCTCGCCGTCGTCGAACTCGCCGAGGGTGCGGGCGCCGATGATTTCCGCGAGGAAGCGCTCGCCGCTCGCGCGGTCGGACGAAAGCAGGCCGGTCTCGTAGCCGTAGGCCTGCGCGGCGAGCCACGCGTACTTCTGCGCGAGCTCGAACTGCGCCGAGTAGCGCGAGAGCGCGTTGTTGCGCGCGAGGCGGAAGAACATCTCGTTGTAGCGCGTCTTCGTGAGGACGTCGGTCGCCTGCTGGCGCGCGAGCGTGCGGGTGTCGATGGCGCGCTCCGCCTCGGCGATGACGGTCTCGAGGGCGGCCTCGGCTGTCAGCATCTCGACGTAGGCGCCCTTGCAGGCCCGCGCGGCCTCCAGGACGGCCACAGCCGCCTCCTTGGCGGTTTCGTAGTAGCCGTCGTAGGTGGTCATGTAGTCGACCATGATGTCGTATTCGCCGATGGCGAAGTCGAAGACGGCCTTCTGGGCGTCGATGACCTCAAGGGCGTTCTTGGCGGAGAGCTTGGAGGTTTCAAGCACGCCGTCCACGGCACCGGCCGCAGCCCCGACCGCGGCGCTGGCGAGCGCCCGGGGGTCGACGTTGACGGTCATTCCGGCACCCTGGATGCCAGGAACCGCTGCGGTGATCCTTGCCTCTTCTTCCTCGGTGAGGACATCGGATGATTCAAGCACGTTGAGAGCGACCTTGAGGCTGGTCGACTGGATGGCGCGAGCGAGGTTGAAGGCGGACCTGGCGGTCTCCAGCGCCTGCTTGATGGTGTGGAACGCAGTGGAGCGCTTGATGACGCTCACTTTGTACTCAAACGTGTCGGTGGCGGCCTCCCAGTTGTCCAGCGAGGTCTTGAATCCGCGATAGGCCACGAGGAACGCGCCCATCGCATCCTGTATCTTCCCCTGGGCGCGGCGCTTGCCGGTGACGTTCGAGGGCTTCAGGATGATGCCGCTCGCGGACTTCTCGTACTTCAGGGTGATGAACGAGTTCGTCTTGCTCAAGTTGGGGATCAGGACGGCGGTTGCGTTGCGGAACGAGGCGATGTCGCGGACATAGATGTTAGTGGTGACGGACTGGACGTCCTCATTGTCCTTGAGACCGTAGCGCGTCGGCTCCATCCAGGCGTAGTTGAAGAGGTCCGGGCCGTCGTAGCCCTGCGGATAGGTGCCGCCGGGGCCGATGTCGCCCTCGTACGGATAGCCGTAGTATTCGATCAGCGAGCTCTTCGCCTCCAGCTCCATCGTCTCGAGCTGGTTCTCGCGGGAGAACTGCGACTCCTGCATCATGCGCATGTGCGAGCCCATGGTCTGGGCCTTGTCGAGCAGCTTGCGCGCGTTCGCGAGCGCCGTGCCCGCGCGTTCGCGGATCTGCTCGAAGTGCGTCTTCGCGTCGTCGCCCTCGCCGATCGGCGTGAGGTCGAACGGGATCGCGCCGGAGGCGAGGCCGAGCGGATTGAGCCCCGCGTCCATCTGGTCCACCTTCTTCTGGATGTCGGGGATGAGCGAGGCGAGCGAGGCGAGCTCGGGCACGGTCGAGCGGTCGATGCGGTTCAGCCCCTCGTCCTTGAAGTCGACGTTCATCCCGCTCTCTCTCGCGCCGATCCATTCGCCGCCCACGGCCGTCCAGAAGATCGAGGATTCCTTCTCGTCCGCCAGCTGCGCCGACGAGGTCGCCGTTGCCACGCCCGGATCGTCGGTGATCGGACGGAGGTAGAGAGCAAGCCCGTCGGCAAGCGGAGAGACGAATTCGCGCTTGGCGTGGAGGTCGGCGTTCGGGCGCGCGGCGTCGTCCCAGA
>JAFSZJ010000003.1 GCA_017458965.1 Kiritimatiellia bacterium
AAATGGTCGGGGCGAGAGGATTCGAACCTCCGACGGTCAGCTCCCAAAGCTGATGCGCTACCAGGCTGCGCTACGCCCCGAAAAAGAGTCCTTACATTATACAGGAACGGCGACGTGATATCAAAGCAATTCGCGCTTGAGCATTCGGCGGTATATGTCGATGTACGCCTGGGCGCAGACGGAATGGTTGAAGGTCTGCTTGCCGAAGCGCATCGCCCGCGCCACGTTCGCCTCGCGGACATCGGTCGGGAGGGCGAAGAAGCGCATGGCCTCGTCGATTGCCCATTTGAGCCCCGCGTCGTCGTAGTACTTGAAGAGGAAGCCCGTGCCCTTGCCGGCCGCGGCGTCCATGTGCGACACCGTGTCGTGCAGACCTCCGGTGTCGTGGGCGATCGGCAGCGAGCCGTAGATCGTCCCGATCATCTGCGGGAGGCCGCATGGCTCGAAACGCGATGGCATGAGCGTGAAGTCGGAGGCGGCGTATCCGACGCGCGAGAGCGATTCGTCGAAGTTGCAGATGGCGAGGCGCCCGTAGAGGTCGTGCATCTGGAGGATGTCGTGGAAGTACCTCGCATGCGGACCGTTGGCGACGACGGCGATCTGCATCGACGGGTATTCCGCCAGCGTCCTGTAGAGGATGTTTGTCAGGAGCTCGCATCCCTTCTGCACCGGGTCGAGGCGCGACGGCCAGAAGAAGAGCGGGGCCGCAGCATCCTCGTGAAGACCGCATCTGCGCTGGAAGGTAAGCTTGTTCCTGCGTTTCGCCTCGACATGGTCGGCGTCGGTATAGCGTGCCACAAGGGCCTGGTCGGTTGAGGGGTCGTATGAGGCGTCGGGGGCGTTGAGGATGCCTGACGCGCAACCTGCGAGGCGCTTGCCGGTCATCTCCGAGCGGATCGCCGCCGGGACAAAGGGATGATCGCCCCTGACGATCTCGTCAAGGAACGTGGGGGAAACGGTGTTGATGAAGTGGGCGGCGAATATGCCGGAAGCGAGGGAATCGACGGGATTTGAATCGCGCGTTTCCTCGTAGTTGATTGGCTGGCGCTTGTAGTAGAGGTTAGGCCAGAACTCTGCGGCGTCGATTCCGCGGTCCTCGATCTGCGCGAGGGTGAGGTCGTGGGTGTGTATGTTGTGGACCGTGAAGAGGCTCGGTATGCCGAGGCGGCGGGCGGCGGCCGGTATCAGGCCGGTCATCCAGTCGTTGCAGTGGATGAGGTCGGGGTCGACGACGGGGATGATGTTGTTGATGACCTCCCGCTGGAAGGCGAGGGCCAGTCTTGGGTTCTCCTCGTCGTTCCGGCTGTACACCCGCTCGCGGTAGTAGAAACAACGGTCCTCGGCGAGGTGCACGCGGTCTTCGGCGAGACGGTTCTGATAGACGCGGAGCTCCTCGCTGATGAGACGCCCGACCTCGACATGGAACATGCGGCGGTAGTGCGGAAGCGCGACATGGACGTCGGCCCCCTCCTCGAAGAGCGCCGCCACCAGCGATGCCGAGACGTCCGCCATACCTCCGGCCTTCGCTCCTGCGCGATGCGCCAGATTCCCCATACCATCCGGAAGATACGTGATCTCCGGGGTCACTACAAGTATCCTGGGTTTGCCCTTTTTCCTTATGATCGACATGATAGATGAGCGTATCAAAGCCCCACGCCGTTGTCAAACATCCCATGTTGCCTCGCCATCCTACGCCAATCGGGCCGGCATGGTAGAATGTGCTCCATGAAGGGACGAGTTCAGGGTATGCGCACAAGATCGTTGCGGATGGTCTGCGCGATGACCGTCGTCGTGGCGATGGCCCCGGCGTTGGCCGTGGGGGAGAACGTCTTCCGCCGCGTGATCGAGCGCGTGACCTCGCTTGACCCGGTGGAGACCGCCTCCGTCTATGCGTCGCGGTGCGTGGCCCTGACATACGAGACCCTCTACGAGTACGACCACGAGGCCCGCCCGTATCGTCTCCAGCCACTCCTGGCGACCGCAATGCCGTCCATCTCGCCAGATGGCCTCGAGTACGTCATCGCCATCGACACCAACGCCGTCTTCGCGTCCGACCCATGCTTCGGACCGCAGCCGCGCCATGTCACCGCCGAGGACGCCGTCTTCTCGTTCAAGCGGCTGGCGGACGTCAAGACCGGCTCGTCCGGCTACTGGCTCGTCAGCGGCAGCGTTGATGGCATCGAGACCTTCCACGAGGCGTCAAAGGGACAGGATCCCACCGATTACGACATGGAGGTCCCCGGTCTCTCCGCGCCTTCGCCGGACAAACTGGTCATACGCCTTCGCGCGCCGAACCCTGTCTTCGGGTGGCTTCTTGCCATGCCGTACATGTCGATCGTCCCCCGCGAGGCGGTGGAGGCCTACGGCGCGCGTTTCCGCGAACATCCTGTCGGCACGGGACCGTATGTCCTCGCCGAGTGGCGGCGCAACCACATGATGACCTATTCCCGCAATCCGCTCTGGCGTGGCTGGCGCGGGGCAGGGGACGGACACTTCGACAGGATCGTATTCCCGCTGATCGACGATCCATCCACGCAGTGGCTCTCATTCCTCGCCGGCGAACTCGACGTGCAGGGAGAGATACCGCGCGACAACTGGGAGAGCGCGGTCATGCCTGACGGGACGCTCGCGCCTGAACTGGCGCGGCGCGGCGTCCGGCTGTTCACGGCGCCGACGCTGGAGGTGTCATACATCGGCATCAACATGGCCGATCCCGTCCTCGGTGGCAACAGGAAGCTCCGACAGGCGTTGAACGCCGCTTTCGATCCGGTTCGCTGGCGCGAGTTCCACCGTGGCAGGACGCTTGAAGCGAACGGACCAGTCCCTCCGACCGTCGCGGGGGCGGTGACGAACGCGCTCCCGTACGGACGAGGTGTCGAGGCCGCCAGACGGCTCCTGGAGGAGGCCGGATACCCCGGTGGGCGCGACCCTGCCACGGGTCGCCGCCTTCGTCTCGTGCTCGACCTTGGCAAAACGACCCAGGAGATGCGCGAATCGACCGAGCTGCTCGTGTCCTTCATGGACGCCGTCGGGATCGAGCTTGTACCCGAATACTCAAACTGGCCGACTTTCCTGAAGAAGGTGTCGGAACGCCGATCGCAGATGTTCCGCATAGCATGGGTGGGCGACTACCCGGATGCGGAGAACTTCCTCCAGCTCTTCTATGGCCCGAACGCATCGCCAGGCCCGAACAGGTGCAACTACTCCAACCCCATCTTCGACGACCTATACCGGAAGGCAATGGTCGCGCAGGACGTCGCCGTCCGCGAGGAGCTTCACCGCAGGATGCAGGATATCGTCCGCGAGGATTCGCCATGGATCTTCATGAGTTTCCCGACGTCGGCCTCGCTATGCCAATCATCGGTGCTCGGCTACACGCCGCACGACTTCCCGTATGGCATGGAGAAGCACCTGCGCCGAGGCGAAAAGCCAAAGACGAGGGACGAGTGACGAGAGACGGGTGACGAGGGACGAGAGACGAGTGAGGAGGCTCGGGTCGCGGGTCACAACGAACGCTCGACGGCTGTCTGGAAGGCGAATATGCCAGCCGCGCCCGGTGCGGCGGAGGCGCGCATGTCCCCAAGACGATCCATGAGGCGCGTGGCGTCCGCCTCCTCCACGATGACCTGGAAGCCCGTGTTGGCTCCGGGCCACACATGCGTGTCCAGCCTTGCGCCGGTC
>JAFSZJ010000044.1 GCA_017458965.1 Kiritimatiellia bacterium
CGAGGCGCGCACATTCCTGGCCGCACTGCCCCGCCCAGATGTCGTCATCGACGCGATAGACGACGTTGAAGCCAAGGCGGCGCTCATCTCAGCCGCGCTGGCGGACGGGATCCCCGTCGTCTCCAGCATGGGGGCGGCGCGGCGATTCGATCCGACGATGGTTCGTATCGGCACGCTTGGCGAAGTCGCCGGATGCCCGCTTGCCAAGGCGCTTCGCCGTTCGCTCCGCGCCAAGATCGCCGACGCGGAGGAGTCCGGTTCCGCACCGACGATCCCCGATCCGTCTGGAGTGACATGCGTCTATTCGGTCGAGCCGCCCGCGAAGCAGCCGTCAGTCCGCGTGGACGAGCCGAGGGCCATGGGCAGTTCGATGTGCGTGACCGCCACCTTCGGCATGTCCGCCGCATACGCGGCAATTGGGCGCCTATTCGCCGATTAGCGTGAGGACGCCGAATGATGATGGCGACCATGCCGGGTCGAGGCCCATGCCCCAGTTCATGCGCGCGAAGCGGCCGCCCTCGTCCGCGTCCGACAGGCGGAGGGAGAGTCCGATCTTGGTGCCGGCGTCGGGCCTAGCGCCCTTGATCTCGCTCCACGGGATGCGCAGCTCGTAGCAGCAGATGTCCCCATCGCGCTTGATGGCTATGTCGTAGACGGAGGAGTCCTTGGCCAGCTGCCCGGTCTTCTGGCCGGCCGCGCGGCCTTCGGGTCGGAACAGCGTGAACTTGCCGGAGCCGCCGCCGGGGACGCGGTCGGAGAGGTACCACTCCTGCGCCTGGTCTTCGGAACCCGGGACACCGAACATCGGATTGAGGGCGATCGTCACGGAGTCGCCATCCGGCGTCTTTTCGTCTGCCGCCGTGACGTGCGAATCGTCCTTCACCTTCGCCGCGAAGTAGAGCGCCTCGGAGTCCCACTTGAAGGCGGCGACGCCGCTGAGGTTGTTGCGCGACCAGTCATATCCGCCCTTCTGGCCCCCGACCTGGTTCTCGCAGCAAAGGGGTATCGGGTCGTCCGTGAAGTTCCATTCCCCAAGGTCGCCGTCGACCTTGGGCGCGGCGGACGCCTTCCTCGCGTCGGCCGCGAATTCGGTCCCCTCGTAGGCGGTGACGCGGATGTTGTCGTACTTCGCCCAGCCGGACCCGCCACCCTGGACCTGGCCGACCGGGGCGACGTATGCGCTTGCCGAGCCTGGCACCGCGTCGAGGATCTTGCTTGCCAGGACCCAGCCATTGCTCTTCTTCGGGGCCGCGAAGCATGAGGGGATGGTGTAGTCCCTTCCTCTGGCGGTCGGGCTCTTGACGCCGGCGTTGGAGCCGCAGTAGATGCCGTCGGTCCACACCCATGCGGTGTAGAGATAGCGGATGCCGGGCACCGGGAGCGAGAAGCCCTGCGACACCGATGCGTAGTTCTTGTTGTCGCGCATCTCGATGGCGTGGCCGTCGTAGCCGGGCGCCGCGCCGTCGAGGGCGACGCGCCTCAGGCCTCCCGGCCAGTTGGCCGCATGGTCCCCTGCCGCGTTCTCCATGCCGCCGTTCCTGACGAGGTTGCCGATGGCCGAGGTGTCGACCATGTTGGCGGAGAAGGCGCGTACGGCCGTCGCGGACGGGAATGATATCTTGAGCTTGCCGGCAACCTGGTTCTTACCCGATGCCAGGGCGGAGTCGGCGATCTGTCCGAGGTCGATTTCGACTAGGCGCGATTCGCCGGGTTCAAGCGAGAACGGCGCCGTCGCCGAGCCGTCCGCGCCTTCAAGCGAGGCGGAGAGCGTGCCCTCCACATTCTTGTCGAACGGGTTGCGCACGGTCGCCGAGACGCGCTTGGCCCCGGACTTGGTGAAACGGACGGCGGGGAGCGGGGTGAGCGGCCCCTGGCCGGCGATGGAGACCGACGAGGCGGCGGTGAGGGCGTCGGGTTCAAAGCCCTCGAGGATCACGGGCATCGGCTTGGCCTTCATGCGCAGGATGCCCTTTTCGACCTGGGCGGCCCGCTCGTTGCCGGCGTAGTCCGTGACGGTGACGGACGCGGCCGGGCCGACGGGGACCTCGACCTCGCAGGTCGTCTTGTCGCTGGAGCTCATGAGGAAGGCGAGCGAGCCGCCGTCCTCGTAGCGGAAGAGATAGATTATCGCGCCGGGGTCGAGGTAGAGGGCGCCGACCGGCGTGGCGCGGCCGAGCTTCGAGGCCATCACGGCCAGTGTCGCCGCGACGGGGCGCGGGGAATGGTAGTCCAGCAGATAGGTCCAGTTGCCTGCGGGCGCGGCCTCGCCGCCGAAATAGACTATCGCCTCCGCGCCGGCGACTAGCTCGCCGGGCCAGCTGCGGAAGATGCGCTGGCATTGCACGACGGAGTTCGACAGGATTGCCATCGGCTCCATGCCCCATGTGGAGTAGCCGCGCGCGGATTCGTTGTCCCATACGCGCGTGCCGCCGCCGATGGCGAAGTCCTCGCGGGCCTGCATGACCGAGTCGTAGTCGCCGTAGTGGACGGGTAGGACGTCAATGCTTGACCCGACGCCGGCGCGGAGAAGGTCGAGGCGGAAGTTGCGCGGCCAGAGGCCGCCGGCGAGCTGCACCTGGAGCGACGGATCTACGGCCTTCACCGCCTCCGTGCCGATTTTGCAGAAGCGCGCATAGTCCTCGACGGGGGTGGACGACTTGTTGCCGGGAACGATCTCGTTGAGCCATTCGAAGCCCCAGATGCGCCCTTTGAAGCGCTCCGCCAGGACGGTCGCGGCGTCGCGCCATGCGTCGTCGCGGAAGGGGTACGGCTCATATCCCGGCGGGTTGACCTTGGCCGGGATGGCCCAGAGCGGTGCGCCGGTTATGAGGATGACGGGGCTGATGCCGTTGGTGTTCAGGCGGTCCACGGTGCGGTCGAGGCCGTCGAGGTGCCATTCACCCTCGGCTGGTTCGAGTCCGCCCCAGCCGGTGAAGAGCCGGCAGTACTTGAAGCCGAGTATCGCCGCGGCGCGCGCGGTGTCGTCGTCGTAGACGTTGGTGCAGCCGAAGGGCGCGCGCCGCCCTGTGAGCGCCTTGTCCACGTCCGGGATCGTCGCCACGAAGCACGTGGCCGAGCCCCTGCCGTACATGACGCGGCAAAGGAAGACGCCGCGTCTTTCCGGCGGGGGGATCGACACGATGCCGCCCCTCACGCGGAGCGACTGCGCGTAATAGACCGGGTCGCCATGGTCGTCGATCAGCTCTACGGAGACTGCTTGCGCCGGTGGGCCGTCGAATTCGCAGCAGACGATGATGTTCTTGCCGTACTTGTAGAGTCCGCCCGGGGCCTTGGCCCAGACGCGCAGCGGGTCGGCGGAGGGGAGTATGCTGAAGCCGCCTCCGCGCGCCTGGGTCGGGAAGGTCTTGCCGTCGCCTCCGACGAACTGCGCCATGAAGGACATGTCGCAGTACGGCTCCTTCGAGGTCTCGACCTTCCACTTGAACTCGACCTCGCCGTCGCCCGGCTCGATCTTCTTCTTGCTCTGTGGCCAGAAACCGTAGATGAAGACGTGGTGGCGGTCGGTGTTCACCACGCCGTCGGGGTTGTCGATCCACGGGCCCAGCGGAGTCACCCTGAGGCCGGTTCCGTCGCCCCAGTTCTCCGATGGGTCGAGATGGTAGTGGACGCGGATTGTCACGGTGTCGCCCTTGCGGTAGAAGCGGCCGTCCGGCCCCGGAAGGCGCTCGATGCTGAGTCGGCTCTTCTTGAAATCGACGCTCTCTGGCCGGATGCGCGCCGCCTCCTTGGCGAGCTGCTCCTCGGACTTGGTGAAGGTTATCGCCGGGGGCCGTGCGCCGAACCCCTGCAGCTGGTTGTTGAAGTCGCCTTTGGGCGCTACGAAGATTATCGGGTGGAGGCGGCTACAGTCCCATTCCGGCTTTGTGGGAAACTTGAAGACGAGCGTCTGCCCCGCGGCAAGGGCCTTCTGCCCCTTGGCTTCGGTCAGATACCCGCCCCATTTCCCGGAGGTCTTGGCGTAGTGCAGGTGGACGCAGACGCTGCAGTTGTCGGGCACTTCCTTCTTCGGCGTGATCTTGACCTCGAGGGTCTGTCCGCCCTCTATGCTGTCCGGCGCGTCTATGCTGCACCAGTCGGTCTCGGTGACGGCGGCTCCCAGGTAAAGCGCGGCCATGGCCGCCACGACGAAAGCAAGGCATCTTCTCATTTGCTGGTATCTCCTGAAAGAAGTATAGCAGAGCGCCGTCCCGATACTGCTATCATATTACCGCCCTATGGAGGGGGGCGTTTCCATGTACAAGATCGGTTTCGTAGGTTGCGGGAAGATGGGCGGTGCCTTGCTTGAGGCGTTCATCAAAGGTGGCGTGGACGCGGACGACGTGCTCGTCTGCGACGCGCGCGAGGAGGCGCTTGCGCCATATCGCAAGCGCGGCATCGCGGTGACGGACTCCCCGGCGGACGTCGCCGTGTGCTCGCGGACGATCTTCGTCGCGGTCAAGCCCCAGGACTTCGACGCGGCCCTGGTCTCGATGTCCCATCGCCTCGGGCCGTCGAAGCTGCTCGTCTCCATCGCCGCCGGCAAGACGCTCGCCCGCATACGCGGACTCGTGGGCGATGGGACGCGCATCATCCGCGTCATGCCGAACCTTCCGGCGCTCGTGGGGCAGGGGATGATCGCCTACGCCTCGGACGCCTCGGCCAAGCCTGCCGACGCCAGACTCGTCGCGAAGTTGCTCTCCGCGGCGGGAAGCGTCATCAAGCTCGAGGAGAAGCACTTCGACGCCGTGACCGCGCTCAGCGGCTCCGGTCCCGCCTTTTTCGCCTACCTGATGTCCGCCATGGCCTCCGCCGGCGAGAAGCTCGGCCTCCCGAAGGACGCCGCCGCCACGCTCGCCAACGAGACGATGCTCGGCACCGCCGTCTATCTGAAGAAGACGGGCCAGGCGCCGGACGACTTCATCAAGGCCGTCTGCTCGCCGAAGGGCACGACCGAGGCCGGCATGAAGAAGCTTACCGCCTCTTCTGCCGCTTCCGCTTTGGATAAGACTCTTGCCGCCGCGGCGCGGCGTAGCGCGGAGCTTTGCTAGCCTGCGGCTCCGGCGACCCGGCCAGCGCGAAGTCCAGCTTGCGCTCGAGGAAGTTGACGGAGGCGACGACGACCTTGACCCGGTCGCCGAGCTTCCATGTGCGCCCACCTGCGGAGAGCGTCCCGTTCGCGCGGTTGTGGCGGACGAAGCCGCTGGAGATGGACGAGATGTGGACCAGGCCTCCGACCTGAAGGTCGCACAGATCCACGAAGAGGCCGAAGTCCGTCACCTTCGACACGATGGCGTCGAACTCGCGCGCCTCGCCGTCGTCGAGGACCTGTTTGAGGAAGCGGTACTTCTTGATTTCGAGGAGCGCCCGCTCGGCGTCGTCCGCCCGCTTCTCCAGCTCGGTGCACTTGACGGCCATCTTCCGCAGATAGGCTGGCGACATGCGTCCCTTGCCCTCCGTCAGCCATGCGGCGAGCTGCCGGTGGAGGATGAGGTCCGGGTAGCGTCGTATCGGCGATGTGAAGTGGGAGTAGAAGTGCTTGGCGAGGCCGAAGTGCCCGGTGCCCTCGGAGGAATAGAGCGCCCGCTTCATGCTGCGCAGTATGAGCGTGTGGACCACGCCCTTGAGCGGGTGGTCCGCCACGGACGCTATGAATGCCGACAGGTTGCGCGGCTGGCGTATGTCGCCCGGCCTGAAGCCCATGGACAGGAGCGAGTCCCGCAGATCCTCGATCTTCGTCGGGTCCGGCGGCTCGTGGAGACGCGAGAGGATGCGGATGCCGCGCGACGAGAGTTCGGCGGCCACGGCCTCGTTCGCCGCCACCATGCACTCCTCGATCATCTGGTGGGAGACGTCGTATTCGCGCACCTTCACGTCCGTCATGCGGCCGGAGGCGTCCAGGGATATCTCGCATTCGGGGATGTCTAGGTCGAGGGCTCCGGCTTTCATGCGCGTGGTGCGCAGCTGCATCGCCAGACGGGCGCATTCGCCTAGCAGCGCCGACACGTCCTGCGGGGCCGCCGCGTCGCGCCCCTCGATGATGGCCAGCGCCTGTTCGTATGTCAGGCGCAGGCGCGAGCGTATCACCGAGCGGGCGAAACGCCGCGCCTTCATCCGCCCGTTCTGGTCGAAGTCCATGAAGACGGACATCGTGAGGCGATCCTCGTCCGGCCGCAGGCTGCACACGCCGTTGGATAGCTGCTCCGGAAGCATCGGGATGACCTTGTCCACGAGATATACGCTCGTGCCGCGGTTGGACGCCTCGACGTCGAGCGCCGACCCTTCGGGCACGAAGAACGAGACGTCCGCGATATGGACGCCGAGCGTGCGCGTCCCGTCGGGTGAGATGTCGAGCGAGATGGCGTCGTCGTAGTCACGCGCAGAGGCAGGGTCGATCGTGAAGATGAACTTGTCGCGGAGATCGAGCCGGTCGCCGGGGTTGTCGAGGCGCTCGCCGGCGCGCGACGCCTCGTTGATCACCTCCGCGGGGAAGGCGCCGGGGAGGTCGTACTGCCGGCATACGACGCCCGTGTCGAGTGATGGGTTCGACGCCGGACCGATGACCTCCACGATCTCGCCCGTCCCCTCTCCGCCGTTGCCTGCGAACGATACGCGCATCACCACCCTGTCGGCGTTCTTCGCGCCGGCCGGGTCGGCGATCTCGATGTCGCCATGGAAGGCCGGATCAAGCGGCACGGCGAAGGATCGGCCACGTACGGAGTAGAAGGTGCCTACGATAAGTCGGCGGCTGCGCGACTTCACGCGGACGACGCGCGCCCTTGCCTCGGCCGTTCCGGCTCGAAGTACGCGCACCTCGACGATGTCCCCGGGCAGGGCGTCGCCGATGTCGCGCGCCTCGACGCGGTATGTCGCGGCCGTCTTCTCGTCCGTGACGAACCCCACGCCGCTGCGGACGATGTCTATGCGCCCGGTCGCCAGGTTCTCGTTGGCGATGGCGTACACGCCCTTTCCGACAGTGCGGATGACGCCCTCCTCGACGAGGGCGCACAGGGCGCCTTTCATTTTCCTTGCGCGCGGTCCGCGGAAGCCGAGTATGTCGCCGATTTCGCGCTCGTGCCATTTCCGCCCCGGCTCCGATTCGATCAGATACCTGATCTGGTTTGCTATGTCTTCTTTCATTTTCATGATTTTCTTATCCTTTATGATTGCCATGATACACGAAAGCGCCATACTATGGCAATTCCAAGCTTGGAGTCGGGCTTATCCCCCGGTTTTCGGTCTGGTCTTTCAAGGCGGACTTCTTTGCTGACAGGCAAGCGGCAGAAGTAGCATACGCCGTAATACCTCCGCACCATATTCTTAACCAAGGCAAAAGAGACGAAACCCTCTTTGCCTTTATGCGCTCGCACAAAGCGCAGTTGTCGATGTCTGTCGGGTCTTGCGCGGCGGATGCCGCGCGGCTGAACCGGATTTCACGAATAGCCTATCAAAGGACGGGGCGCATGGTCAAAAATCATTGATGTTGTCTGGGAGAGAAGGGCATTCCGGCAAATCCACATCGCTGTCGGGGCGCTCCTCCTTACGGGCACACGAACCGAAGACACAAAGCCTCTCGGCCTTGTTCCTCTTCGCGATTTCGTACAACTCATCGCGCTTCGCACATATCTCTTCAAGCATGCACATAACCTAAGCGTCGCAGTTGATTTGGGCAGTTTAGGTTTTCGGCGTGTATTTTCAATGATTTGCGGAGTTTCGCCCATTCACCAAATGGGTGCAAACAGAAGTCGTCCGTGTCATACTGTTAAAGTGTATTAGTGAATTAGA
>JAFSZJ010000004.1 GCA_017458965.1 Kiritimatiellia bacterium
CCGGCAACGGTCTCATCGTCGATGCGCCAAGCGGTTCCTCGCTGGAAGTCTCCGCCCTGCTCCAGGGCACTGGCGGCTTTGGGAAGCGCGGCGCGGGAACCGTCAACCTGACCGCCGCCAACACCTACACCGGCACGACCACCGTCGAGGCCGGCACCTTGAACGTCACGGGCGCGCTGTGTGGCGGACTCTCCGTCGCCTCCAACGCGACGTGCGCCGTCACGCTTGCCGCCGCGCCGTCCGCAGGGGCGGTCTCCGTCGCCGGCACGGCGACCTTCAACACGGCGCTGACGGCAACCTCCCTTTCGCTTCCCGCTGGCGGCACGCTTACGGTGACGGGCATCGGCTCCGACGTGGGCGCCGTCTCGGACTACGCGGGCGACTTCGTCATCGCGGGCGTCTCCGTGTGGCCGAAAAACTCGCCCATTGTCAGCAGCTCGACGCCCGGCTTCCTCGAAAAGATTGCCGTCGGCCTCAACGCCAGCGAAACGGTCGATGCCGGCTATGAATTTGCCATCGTCAACGAAACGTCGCTACAACTCGTCAGAGCTGGCATTGTGAATCAGACGATGACGTGGGACGGCGCGGCGGGTGACACGCTCTGGACGACGGTCGGGAACTGGAGCAACGCGACGCGGCGCATCTACTCAGGCGACGCGCTCGTCGTCGCGGCGGGCGGCGACTCCACCGCGGACCTCGGCGAGGAGGTCGTACTCCCCACTGTCCGCTTCAACGAGGGGATCGCCGCGCACACCGTCTCCGCCGCCGGCGCCTCCGATTCGCTCAAGATCAACACGCTCGTCACAAATGCGTCCGAGAGTGTCCAGACCTTCAACCTCCCCGTCTCCATCGGCGAAGCGGACTTCACAGTCCATGCCGCCGGCGACGTGGTCTTCTCGAACGGCCTCGCGGCGGCGGCGGGCATCACCCCGGCCGTGACGAAGACCGGTACGGGGACGCTCGCCATTGACGGCGCGACCTGGGGCGGCCCCCTCGACCTTCAGGAGGGCGCGGTCGACCTTTCCGGGCAGACGGCCGGGGCGGCCGTTCTTTCGGCCACGGCCGGCGACATCCTCGTCAACGGCGTCCTTGACGCGGGCGGCGCTGCCGTCACGCTCGCGGACACGTCGCCGCGCATCCTCGGCGAGAACGCCGTCCTCGCGAACGGCCTCTTCACGTACGTCCCGCGCACAGGCTACAACTACCTCGACCTCGGCGAAAACCAAGTGCTGACGCTGACCAACAACGCGACCTTCACGACGACCGCCCCCATCTTCGAGAACGGCGTCGGCAACAATCGCGGCGTCAAGGTCCTCGATGGCTCGACGCTCGTCTTCGACAACAACGGCAACGGCTTCATCTCCAGCAAGGACAACGGCACAGGCAATTTCCTCTACGCCTCCGGCGGTTCGACGATCATCCTCCCGCGCGGCCGCACATACATCGCGTGGCCGAACTATGCAGGCCGCAACGGGCGAATGGACATCGCTGACGGCTCATTCGTTTCGGGCGGTTCGATTGAGTTCGGCTGGCGCGCATCCACATCATGGTTCACGCTGACGAACAGCGCCGCGTCTTTCACGGACGGCCTCTATCTCGACGTCAACGGCAACATCGACTACGCCCAATCCCACATGTTCGTGACGCGAAGCGTTGTCACCTCTGGCGTCTGGCGCGTCGGCAACAGCGCCGGCAAAGTCCACGGCAGCACGGAACTCGTCTTCGACGACGCGACGATCGTTCCGTCGAAGGCCGACACGACGGCGACGCCATACTTCTACTGCACCAAGCCCGACTGCAACCAGATCAGCATCCGGGCGGGCGGCCTCGCAGTCGATTCGGCCTATGACGTGACGATCAACGCGCCATTCGTCGGCGTGGGCGGTCTCACCAAGCTCGGCGAAGGCGCCGTGACGCTCCTTTCGACGAACTCCTACGCGGGCGCAACCATTGTCTCCAACGGCACGCTGCGCCTGATCGGAGCGGTTTCGGGCGCGGTCCAAGTCGCCCCGGGCGCGACGCTCGCGCTGCCGATTCCCGACCAGGGCAATGTGCCGGAAGTGGTGTCGCTCGCCGTCGCGGACGGAGGGAGCCTGGCGCTCGTCGCGTCGGGGCTTCCCGAAGGCGCGACAAGCGTTGACCTGCTCGTCTCTGACGGGGAGATCAGCGTCCCGCCGCAGACCCAGGACGCGTCGCACTGCACCTTCAGCGTGAAGCGCCGCGGCGGACGCACCTTCCTCCGCTACGGCAAGCAAATCGGCCTGCACATCATCGTGCAGTAGCCGCGTGGGGCGGCAACCAGCCGTATGAAGACCACGGCATGCATTCCTCTTGTAATTGCCGCGTTGTCCGTCGTCATAGCCGCTTCGGGCGTGTCCGCGACTACGGCGGCGAACGTTGAACTGTCCGCGACGGTGGACACCGCGGACGGCGCGGAGACCTTCGCGAACCCCGGTTGCGGGATGGCCGGCGGCGGATGGTCCGCCCTGTCGCCGGGGATGAAGACCAACGGGCTGGACCTCTGCGCGAACGTACCGAACTGCACCAAGCTCTGGTACATGAACAAATTCTCGAAGGGCTACATCTACAAGAACGCCGGGTACTACACCAACCACGTCATGCGCTTCGTGGGCGGCGCGGACATCCCGCTGGACGAGAACGCCCTGCTATGCGTCTCCAATTCGCTGGTCAAATGCCGCCGAAACGGCGGCACGTGCATTCCGCGCTTCGCCTACACATGGGACCAGTGGGGCGGCGTCGAACCCGACGACATTGAAGTTCTTCTCACCCACATCCGGCAGCTCTCGACGGTGCTATCGCAGTTCCGCGATGTCGTCCCCGCCATCGAGTGCGGCATCATCGGCCCATGGGGAGAGATGCACACCTCGCGCTACACGCGCCCCGAATACCAGAACCGCATCGTAGGCGCCTGGATGGACGGCCTTCCGACGAACATGGCGATCCTTGCCCGCTCGTCATACGTGTGGACGTCGTTCTTCGGCACCACGACCTCAAACTTCTTCAACGGAGGCAGCGAGGCCATCGACCAGGCCGTCCTCTCGCGCATTGGCTTCTACAACGACGGCTATCTCGGCACGGACTGGGACTATGGCACATGGGGTGGGGGAAACGTCATCTGGTCGCGGAAGCAGGGGCAGGAGTTCCTTCGCGGCCAGGCCGTCCCCTACGGTGGCGAGTTCGCGGTCATCAACACCAACTACTTCGACAAGAACGTCCATCTGCTTAACACGAACCGTTTCAACATCGTCAGGGAATGGTACGACACCCACCTGTCATACCTCCGCAACATCCGCTGCAACGACAGGAAGATGGGCATACCGCGCAGGCTCTCCGAGACCCCGTTCGATTCGGCCAAATGGGCCTTCGACGGGATGCCGCGTCTTTCGGAGTACGACGGCATTGACCTGCGCAAGTTCTGCGAGGACCACATGGGCTACCGCTACGTGGTGCGCGGCGTACGCGCCGCCGCGCAAGTTGAAGGTTCAAAGTTGAAAGTTGAAAGTGGTGACGCCGTTGTCACACTCGACCTCGAAATCGAAAACACCGGATTCGGGCAACTACTGTTCGACGAGGAGCCGGAGGTGCTGCTCGTGCCGAATGGCGTGGGCGTTGCCGAGGCCGTGCGCGTCCATGCCGAAATGTCCGCGCCGCTCGCCTCCATACGCGGCGGGGCCAAGGAGCGCATTTCCCTCACATTCCCATGCCCAGCCGATGCGAAGTCGGGCGAAGTGGGCGTCTGGCTGCGCATCCGCGTCCCGGTAGCCGGGGAATCCCCCGATTCAATCCCGCTCCGCGCCATTCGATTTGGCAACAAGGGGTGCTGGGATCAGGGAATCAGGGCCAACTACCTCTGTACAATGAAACTATTTATGCCGTAATTCGAAAGTTCGACTTTAAATTACGGCATCAATGGCGACAGCCGCAACAGCAGTTCAGTAACACGGAGGACCTTACCTTTTCGTGTCGACGTTGGGCGGCTATTTGCAAAAAATCAAATAGCCGCCCGAAATCTCTTGATAAGCAGACGTCCTTGAAGTACAATGTGAGTTGTTTAACAAGAGAAGGGATAACGCCATGTTCGCAGGAAGAAAAGAGGAATTGGAAACTCTTGACGAGTTGTGGGGCAAGCTCTCCCCGTCTCTTGTCGTCTGCTCGGGACGGCGGCGCGTCGGGAAGTCCACGCTGATAGAGGAGTTTGCCGCCCGGTCCAGATGCCGCTTCATTGAGATAACGGGGCTCGCGCCCGACGAGGGGGTGACAAACGCGACGCAACTGAGCCACTTCTGCGAGCGTCTGTCAGCGCAGACGGGAGCCGAAGACGCATGCGCCGATGGTTGGGCCAAGGCTTTTGACGCCCTCGCATCCGCCATCAAAGGTCGGGCGAAAACGCTTGTATTCCTCGACGAAATATCATGGATGGGAGCATTTGACAAAGCCTTTCCCGCGTTGCTAAAGGAGGCCTGGGACACGAAGTTCGCACGACGTGAAAATCTTGTCTTTGTGGTATGCGGATCGGTCTCCGGCTGGATTCGCGACAACATTCTGCGTTCGCGCGCATTTGTTGGCCGCGTTTCCCTTTCCCTGCATCTGGAGGAAATGCCCCTTTGCGACTGCCGCGCATTCTGGGGCGGCCAGTCGCGGAGGACATCGCCGCGCGACATGCTCGACATGCTCTGTGTGACCGGCGGCATCCCCAAGTATCTCGCCGAGATGAGGCCGTCACTTTCGGCGGCCGAGAACATAAGGCGGCTCTGCTTCACGCCGTCCGGCTACCTTTTCCGCGACTTCGACGTGATCTTCACCGACGTTTTCAGGAAATCATCAGGCGAAAAGGCGGAGATACTGCGCATTGTGGCGGAAAGGCCACGAAGCGTGAAGGAAATCGCCGCCGCACTCGGCGTCGTCTCAAACGGGCACATCTCCGATGATTTGACCGATCTCGCGGAGGCGGGGTTCGTCTCGGCCGACGAAGGCGTCAACCCATCCACGGGACGGAGCGTCCGCGAAGTCCACTACCGC
This sequence comes from Kiritimatiellia bacterium, assembly GCA_017458965.1. Classification (GTDB taxonomy): domain Bacteria; phylum Verrucomicrobiota; class Kiritimatiellia; order RFP12; family JAAYLN01; genus RGIG3612. The sequence goes on from JAFSZJ010000004.1 coordinate 5,041, forward strand.
ATTAGGGACAACTACGTCCGCTTCTATCTCAAGTACATCGCGCCCAGACGCAAGGCGGTGGAAGACGGCTCGCTTCGCGGCCTTTCCCCGGAAAGGCTTCCAGGATGGGAAACGACAATGGGTCTCCAGTTCGAGACACTTGTCAGGAACAATTTGCGCCATCTCCTGAAATATGTGGGCATGGACGGTTCACTTCTTGTGTCGGCCGCACCGTACACGGTGCGTGGAACGAAGCGCGGCGAGGGAGCGCAGATAGATCTCCTTCTCCAGACGGCAAAGTCCGTCTGTATTGTCGAAATCAGACGGCAGGAACTGGTTCCGGAGTCATTCGAGGATGAAATGCGGCACAAGATTGCGGCGCTGCATCTGCCGAAAACCGTTTCGTGCAGGACTGCGCTGGTCTTCGACGGCGACATTGCGCCGGGACTCGCGGAGAACCGCTTCATTGACTTTCTCGTCCCGGCGGAACGCCTTTTCGAGGCGTAGCGCATTGCGATAGCTTGCCAAAAAATGGGCGGCTATTTGGAAAAATTCAAATAGCCGCCTGGATTTCAGTCCGAAAGCGTGTAATGCATAGGGATTGTGGTATAATGCGAAACATGAACGCGAAGACGCCTTTAAGCGCACTCTGCATTTCATTGTGCATTGTGCATTGCGCACTGTGCATTGCTTTGGCTGCGCCGTCGCCTTCGGATCACGGCGACCACTTCACGGACGAGGAGCCCATCGACCTTGACCTCGGCGGCGAGACGCGGGAGGTCGTAAAGTGGTTCCAGGGGAAGTGGAACGGCCAGCGGCTGTCCGTCACGAACGGAACGCTCGTCTTCACGCGGTCCATCAACGTCCACGGCGGCAGGATCGGCATCGGGCCGGACGCGACCCTGCGCTTTGCGCTCGGGTCGCACCTCGGTACCGGCCTCGGCGACGCGGGCACGCGCGTCTTCGACGTCGCCCCCGGCGGACAACTGGAAATGGACGGCGTCGAGTGGGACATGGACCACACCCGCGTCCTCCTCCCGAAGGGGGCGGCGTGGAAAGCCGACATCCTCCGCTTCTCGCTACTGGGCGCCAAGAAGGACAACTTGTGGGACATCGGCGGCCGCGCCCTATTCCCGCGCGGCGTAAACGTCATACGGGGCGACTACGGCCACGGGCTGAAGGTCGTCCTGCGCGAGGGCGGCGAGATGCTCGTCGGCGGGCCGGTCTCCACGAACGGCACGAAGAAGTGCTCGCTAGAGGTTGTCCTTGAAGGCGGGACGGTGACGCTCTTCTGGGACGCCAAGTTCGAGCCGGGGCTTGTCCGCGTCGCGCCAGGGGCAACCGTCGTTGTGCGCGTCGCGAAGGGGACGGCCTTCGACGAGTCGTCCGTCGCCGTCCCGGACGGCGCGAAGTTGGCGGTTGTCCGCGACGTCCCGCTCCCCGAGAACCTACCAGAGCGCACACTCGCCATGCCTGCCGCGCCCGCGGTCGTTCCCGCCGCCAAGCCGGCGGCCAAGCCCAAGGCGCCGGCCGGGCCGCCGCCCCCCGGCCCATCGGAGGCCGACAAGGGCGACCGCTTCACCGACGAGGAGGCGATCTCCCTCGACCTCGGCGGCAAGACGCGCGAGGTCGAATCGTGGTTCCAGAACAAGTGGAACGGGCAGGTCCTCGCGATCACGAACGGGACGCTGGCCTTCAAGAAGGGCGTGGGCGTCCACGGCGGCCAGATATGGATTGCCTCCGACGCGACCTTGCGCTTCGCGCGCGGGGCGGGAATCGGCACCGGCATCGGCGACGCGGGGACGCGCGTCTTCAACGTCGCCCCCGGCGGCAAGCTCGACATGGACGGCGTCACGTGGAACATGGACCACACGCGCGTCCTCCTCCCGAAGGGGGCGGCATGGAACGCCGACCTCGACCGCTTCACGCTCCAGGGCTCGCAGAAGAACAACCTCTGGGACATTGGCGGGAGCGCCCTCTTCCCGCGCGGCATCCGCGTCCGCCAGGCCGACTACGGACCCGCGCTCCAGGTCGTCCTGCGCGAAGGCGGCGAACTGCTCCTCGGCGGGCCGGTCTCCACGAACGGCACGAAGAAGTGCTCCTTTGAGGTCGTCCTCGAAGGCGGGACGCTTACGCTCTTCTGGAACGCGAAGTTCGATCCTGGACTCGTCCGCGTCGCGCCGGGGGCGACGGTCGAGGTGCGCGTCGCCAAGGGCGCGGTGTTCGACGAGGCGAACGTCTCCGTCCCGACAAACGCCACCATCAAGGTCGTCCAGGACGTCCCGCTTCCGAGGGGGCTTCCGGATCGCTATCTGCCGAAAATCAAGTACGACCGCACGGGACGCAGCTGGTGGATCGACATCGACTCCTTCAAGGAAGAGATCGCCGACTGGGCCGTGACCTTCCCGAACCCCGACGTCGAATCGTCCCTGAAGACGCTGACGGAGCATCCCCCCTACATTGTCTTCCGCCGCCGCTTCCCCGCCGGCCCCGGTCCGTGGAAAATCGGTTTGGAGTTCATCGACCAGCGGGGCAACCGCACCGTTCAGTCCGTCGAGGTGTCGCGGCCGGAGAAGGTCGTCGTGCAGCCCGCGCCGAACGACCTCATCATGGTCGGGCACACGGGCTACGGCAACGCCACGAACCTGGTGCGCGACATCCTCGAACACGACCTCTGCAACCTCTACGTCGGCTGGAACGGCGCGGCGAAGACGCTTCCGAAAAACGCCCCGGAGGACATCCGCGAGGCATGGGCGAAGGCCATCAAGGACCGCAAGATGTGGTCGATGAGCATATACGGCGGCGATGGCAAGGGGTTGCAGAAGCAGCTTGAGGAGGCCTACGAAGGGCGCTACCTCGGCAACAACATCGGCGAATACGCCAGCTTCATGTACCAGGGGCGCGATGCGTGCGTGATCCCGATGAACCTCGACCTCCGGGCCGCCAAGGAGCGGTTCGTCAACCGCTGGATTGCGAAAGCAGGCTTCGGCTGGCAGTCGAACTTCCCGTGGATGTTCTCGACATGCGGCGCGGCGCTTTCGTGCTACGAGCTCGCCGGCGGCATAGACTTCATCTGCAACGAGCAGTGGGCCATCGGGGCGCAGAACATCGCGCACACCTCCGCAGAGGCGCGCGGAGCCGCCCGCAAGTGGGGGCCGGAGTACTGGTGCGCCTGGAACGCGCACGACTGGCAGACATGCGGCATCCCGTACCACACCGAGCAGAAGTACGACTCATGCCTCGTCGGGTACCTCCAGGAGTACGTCTTCGGCACCTCGATGATCGTCCTAGAATCGGGCGCGCAGGGCCCCCAGGCGTGGAAGATCACCTCCTCCTACCCCGGGCAGCCGCACGAGGAGCGCGCCGGGGAGAGCTACGACGGCTACGTCGGGCAGCACTACCGCGACATGACGAAGAAGTTCTACGACTGGACGAAGGCCAACCCCCGCGACAAGGGGACGCCGGAGACGAAGATCGCGATGGCACTCGGAAACCTCGACGGCTACCTCGGCCAGCGCGGCGGCTTCACGGTCTGGTGCCAGTTCGACAACGCCGCCACGAACTCCACGCTCTGGAAGTACGGCCCGCCGGAGGGCACCCAGGCGCTCCTCGAGGACATCTTCTTCCCGCGCCCGAAGGGCATTCTCGAACCCTACGGCAACGGCTGGCTCGCCGGTACGCCATTCGGCCAGGTCGATGTGATGAACGTCGATGACGAATCGACCATCGCCGACCTCCGCCGCTACGACCTCCTCGTCTATGGCGGCTGGAACACGATGTACGCGCCGATCCGCGATCTCCTTGAGCGCTATGTCAAACAGGGCGGCACGCTCGTCATGTCGCGCCCTGAGCTGACGACTCGCCTTGACCGCGACTTCATCAACTACACCGACGCCGACCTCATGCCGCTCTTCGGCTTCCTCCCGCCGGAGGGCGAACCGGGCGAGTACATCGAGAAGAGCTTCGGCAAGGGGCGGCTCTTCCTCTTCACGGCCCGCACCTTCCCCGACAAGACCAAGGAGGGGCGCGAGGCGTACAAGGCGCTCGTCAGGAAGCTCGCCTCCGAGGTCAAGCAGTCCGCGACCATCTCATCGGAGACCGAGGGCGAGACCGACGCCATCTGCTACGCCGTCTATCGGAACAAGGCCTACTTCCTCAACATGGACTGCCGCCACGAGCGCACCTTCGACTACGTCCTCGACGGCAAGCAGGGCTCAATGACCCTCAAACCCTGCGAGATCCGCACCCTCACCCGCCCTCACTAACCACTGACCACTAGCCACTGACCACTAGCCACTAGCCACTGACCACTAGCAACTAACGCCTCCCATGCACCCCATCGATTGGCTTCTCTTCGTTCTTCCGATCGCGTTCGTCATCGTCGTGTCCGTAAAGGCGCAGCGATACGTCCATGGCGTCGCGGACTTCCTCTCCGCCGGACGCATAGCGCGGCGCTACGCGCTATGCGTCGCCTCCGGCGAGGCGAACTTCGGCCTCATCACGCTGATCGGTGGCCTTGAGGCCAACTACAACAGCGGCTTCGCGTATGGCTTCTGGGGCTCCATCATCGCGCCTATCGGAATGGTGCTTGGCCTTGTCGGCTTCTGCAACTACCGCTTCCGCGAGACGCGCGCCATGACGATGGGGCAGTTCTTCGAGATGCGCTACAACCGTTCCTTCCGAATCACGGCGTCGTTCATCCAGGCCTTCTACGGCGTTCTCAACTACGCCATCTTCCCGGCCGTAGGCGCGCGCTTCATGATGTACTACCTTCATCTTCCGGTCTCGTTCCATGTCCTCGGCGTCGAGTTCTCCACCTTCGCGGCGATCATGCTGCTCGCCCTCGGCCTCGCATGCTTCATCGCGTGCGCCGGCGGACAGATAACGATCATGGTCACGGACTGCGTGCAGGGCATCCTCAGCTACCCGATATACCTCGCCATAGCCGCGTATCTCCTTCTGAAGTTCTCGTGGTGGGACGACATGCTGCCCGCGCTTACGGCGCGTCCGGAGGGATTGAGCTTCCTCAACCCATTCGATACAGGGGACCTGCGCGACTTCAACATCTTCTACGTCATGTCCGGCATTCTTGGCACCTTCCTCATGCGCCTCTCGTGGGGCAGTCGTGGCTACGATAGCGCGGCGAAGGACGCCCACGAGGCCAAAATGGGCGCCGTCCTCGGCACCTGGCGGGCGGGCTTCGGCTCGATGATGTTCCTCCTCGTTGCCGTTATAGCCTACGCCTTCCACAACTCCCCCAAGTTCGCGGATGACTCGGCCAATGTCCGCCACGCCCTCGCCGTCAAGGCGTACGAGGATGTCGCTTTCGGCGCACGGGCCTCCATTCCCGAAGGCGAGGCCGCCGCGATCTCCGCCGCCTTCGAAGCCGTCGGGCCGCGCACCGGATTCACCACGCAGGAGGGTTACGCCTCGCTGAATGCGGAGGCAACAGCGGCGGCCCTCGCCGAGGGTGCCGACACCGCCACCGCCGCCCGCGCCGGACACGACGCCCAGGCGGCCCGTTTCAAGGCCGAGACGGCCGACTCGTTCCTTGCCGCCGCCTCCGCGACCCTTGGAGGCGGGAAGACCGAGGAGGAGATCAAGGCGATGTCCGCCGAGGAGCGGGCGGCCTGGGGCGCGCGCCGCGCCCGCAACCAGACTCTCGGCACCGTCTTCACGCAGCAGCGTGTCCCGGCGACGATCCGGGCGATCCTCCCGACTGGCCTCGTAGGCCTCTTCTGCGCAATCGCGCTCTTCCTAATGCTCACGACGGACACGACCTACCTCCATGGATGGGCGAGCGTGATCGTGCAGGACTTCCTTCTTCCGCTGCGCAGGAAGGCGTGGACCCCGAAGGCGCAGATACGCAACATCCGCATAGCGATCTGCGGTGTCGCCGCATCTGCGTTCATATTCAGCTACTACTTCGGGCAGGTTGATTTCATCATGATGTTCTTCTCCATAACAGGCGCCCTTTGGATGGCGTCTGGCCCGATCATCACACTCGGCCTCTACTGGAAGCGCGGGACGACGGCCGGAGCCTTTACTGCGCTCATCCTCGGCGCGGCGGTCGCCGTTGGCGCGATCTTCGCCCAGAAACTCTGGGTGCCGAACCTATATCCGTGGATCGTCCGCCATGGCTTCGGTCCAGGTCTCGACCACCTCCTCCGTGTATGCTCATCGCCCTTCGAACCGTGGATACACTGGGAGCTGACGGCTGACAAGTTCCCGATCAACTCCGTCGAGGTAGGCGTGATGACGCAGCTCTTCACGCTGCTGCTCTATGTCTTCGTCTCGCTCGCCACCTGCAGGCAACCCTTCAATATGGACCGCCTCCTCCACCGCGGCGCCTACGCCGATGAGCGCGAGAAGGCCCGCGAAGCCGTGCGCGTCCCGCTCCTCCAGCGCCTTCTCGGCATCGATGGCAACTACACGCGCGGCGACAAGGCCCTTGCCTGGTCTGTCTTCATCTGGTCGTTTGGATGGGGCTTCTGCCTCTGCTTCCTCGGCAACGCCATCTGGCATGTCCTGGGTGTGCACGGCATCGTCCCCCCACAGCCCGAATCGTGGTGGGGTCTGTACTTCTTTATCTGCAACGTAGCCATCGCCGGAGTGATCGGCGTCGTCTCGACCTTCTGGTTCGGCATCTGCTCGACCCGCGACCTCCTCCGCCTCTTCCGTGATCTCGACGAGCGCGAGAAAGCCGGCGGCGGACTCAACTCCCTTGACGACGGCCGCGTCGAAGGCCATGTGAGCCTCGCCGACGCCGCCGAAATAGCCAAGATCGAAGGAGCCAGACAATGAAACGCCCATTGATTGCCACGATGCTCGTCTGTTCCGTGCTGGCGGCGCAAGCCGACGGTCCCACCCCAGCCGCACCTTCAAGCGCAAAACCCTTCGACCCCTCGACCTTCAAGCCATCCTCATGGTCCCTCTATTACGGCAACTGGCGCCCCGACATGGTCGATCGTCTTGTTGCGGATCTTGTGGTCGTCGATCCGGCGGCGCTCGGCGGCAAGGCCGACGAGGTCATCGCGGCCTTCAAGGCGCGCGGTTGCCGCGTGGTCGGCTACCTCAGCTGCTTCGAGGTCGCGAAGTGGCACCGCTATCTCCCCCGCGTGAAGGAGGAGTGGCGCGTCAAGGTGGACGGGAAGAACTGGGTCCCATGGGGTGCGAACGAGGCGATCAGCCTCGCCGAGCCTGAGTGGCGCGACATGCTCGTCTCGCTCATGAAGAGCGAGGTCTTCGACCACGGCTGCGAAGGCGTCTTCATGGACACACTGGCCGATCTCGACAACCCGTCGTTGCCCGAGGAGGAGCGCGTCCGCCAGCTTGACGGCCTCGGCAAGTTCGCCGCCGCATTCCGCGCCGCCTATCCCGACAAGCTCTTCATAGCCAACTGGACGCTTCAGCGCAGCCTCCCGCCGCTCGCCCCCTACATCAACGCGGTCTGCTGGGAGGACTTCGCGCCGAAGCACTTCGGTGGCGCCACGCGCGGCTGGATGGAGGGCATCGCGCGCGGTATCGAGGCCCAGCGCGCCAAGCACCCGTTCCTAGTGCTCACGCTCTGGGACAGCGCCGCCCCTGCGCCAGGTTCCGTGCCGGCGGCGCAAGCCACAGGAGACGATGCACCAACACCACAGGACGAGATGCGGCGCATCTCCGTCGAGCACGGCTACTTGCCCTACTGCACCATCGGCGGCTACCGCGAGCTACGCTAGCATGGGAAGCCCGCTCAAAGATCGGAACGACGCGGCGCCAGAGGCGATGCAGCGCTCGTACTGGGATTCGATTTCCGCCCATTACCAGCGCGTGATGGAGATATCGACTGACGACTTCCACTATGGTCCGATGCTTCCTGGCGACTCTTCGCTCAAGCTTCTTCCGGAGATAGGGCCAGGCATGCGCGCGCTGGAGCTGGGTTGCGGCGGCGGGCAGAACAGCGTTTATCTGGCCAAGCGAGGGGCCGTATGCGACGCCTTCGACATATCGAGCGAACAGCTTGCAGCCGCCCGCGCACTTGCGCGGCGCGAGGGAGTGAGGATACGCTTCTCGCTTGGCAAACTGGATGCATGGCCAAGCAGCTTCTCCGGTCCATACGACCTGATCCATTCGTCACACGCGATGGAATTCACGGACGATCCGGCTGGCGTCGTCGCAATGGCCGGGAAGGCGCTTGCCCCAGGCGGATCGCTCGTCATTTCCACGGTACATCCGCTCTACAACGGGGAATGGGTCGATGGGCTTGACGAGAATGGCGGCGACGGTGGCAAGGGGCTTTTTCTCCGCAACTACTTCTCCCCGCCTGACGATGTGCGTCGCCGTAACGGGAAGCCCATCGTCTTCTCGCACGCCTATCCGGTTTCCGCATGGTTCAGGTGGATGCGCGACGCGGGGCTTGAGGTGACGGCCATCGAGGAACCGCCCGAAGCACCGGAAGGCGCGCCGTACTACAACGACGACTGGGCCGACAACGACGGCGAACTCGCTGCAATTCCGGCGACGCTAATCGTCCGCGCACGGCGCGCAGGCGCACTCTAGGCCATCGTGTCCAGCGTCGCGAGGTCGAGGACCCGTGCGCATGTCTCTGGGAACGACCATCCGGCCTTGGCGGCGGCCTTGGGGACGAGGCTGGTCGCGGTGAAACCTGGGACGGTGTTTATCTCGAGGACATAGATGGCGCCATCGTCAGTGACGCGGAAATCCACGCGCGATATTCCGCGGACACCTATGGCCTTGCAGGCGGCGAGTGCCGTTTCGCGGCACTTGAGAGTGAGAGGCGTTTCGTCCAGCGCCTCGTAGATCGTCGCTCCGGCGGTGTACTTTGATTCGAAGTCATAGACGCCGCTCTTCGGAGATATCTGGATCACCGGAAGCGCCTCGCCGCCTATGACCGCCACCGTCCATTCGCGTCCCGGTATGTATTCCTCGACGAGGACCTCTGGATCGACGGCGCGGGCCTTTTCAATGGCCGATGGAAGCGCGGCCTTGTCGCATGGGCATGTGAGGCCGACGCTGGAGCCATCGCGTGGCGGCTTGACGACAACGGGGAAGGGCAGGTTCACGCTTTCAGCCGAGTCGTCTTGGCCGACGACGCAGAAGCGAGGCGTGGGGATGCCAGCGGAGATGAGCGAGTGTTTGGTGAGGATCTTATCCATCGCCACACGGCTGGCTGCCGGCCCGGGACCGGTATAGGGGATGCCAAGGCGCTCCAGGTCTGCCTGCACGCCGCCGTTCTCGCCGTATCCGCCGTGGAGTGCGATGAAGACCGCGTCGCAGTCGAGCTGGACTCCATCGAGCGAGGCCTTGTCGAGGACCACTTCGTTGACTTCGCGCCCCGCCTCGCGCAACGCCTTGGCGACTGCGGCTCCGGAACGGAGCGAAACCTCGCGTTCGCTTGAAACGCCGCCCATCAGAACGGTGGCCTTCCTGTACTTCACCATGTCTTGATCTCCATTTGCAAAACGATTCCGAAACGCTCCTCGACCTTGTCGCGCATTAAGAAGGCGAGGGCGATGAAGTCCGATGCCGTGGCACCGCCGTCTACGGCTATGATGTTGGCGTGCCTTTCGCATACATATGCGCCACCGACTCGAAGCCCCTTGCATCCAGCTTCGTCGAGAAGTCGGCCGGCGGAGTCGCCCAGCGGATTGCGGAAGACCGATCCTGCCGTCCTAAGGCCGGAGAAGTCGAAGCGCTTCGAGGCGTAGTCCTCCATGCGTTGGGCTATAGCGGACGGATCGTCTGGTGTGAGACGAAGCGTCACGGACGTGCAGATGGCTCCATTCCCAAGCGCGGCGCAACTTCTGTATCCGAATCCAAAATCGGATATGACCATGACCTCGCCGTCGGGACCGATCGCCTCAGCCGAGACGACGCAGTCGCCAAACTCGCCATATCGGGTGCCGGCATTCATAGCAAGCCATCCGCCTACGCATCCTGGAATGCCCGACATGTATTCGAGTCCGGACAAACCGGCATCGCGCAGGACCGATAGCAACCGTGCGCCGGAAAGGGCGCAGCCTACGCGGACATGCGTTTCGTCTAGTCGCTCGAAAAACGCAAAGCCAGTTTGCGGAAGGTGGATGGTCACTCCACCTAGCCCCGTGTCCGGGATGAGGATATTCGTACCCTGACCGACAACATGGATCGGAAGCGACATTGAGCGCGCGGAGAGGATCGCGGTGCGTAATTCGTCGCGATCAGCCGGGGCGACGACCTCGTCGGAGTCCCCGCCGACTGAAAGCGAAGTCACGATGCGCTTTCCCTCACGAATGGTGGCCGAGTCATGCTCGAGGATGGGGACGATATCCGCGACATCGCCGGCGCCTATTACGAGAAGCGTGTCGTCTCTGGAGAGGCGAGGTGAAAGATGGCGGACGGCATCGGCGATGGATGGGCAGAGGCGGGGAACCGGTATGGCGGTGTCGGCCTCGTGCTGGATACGGAACTCGCGGTATAGGTCCTCGCTGCTGCCGCCGCGGATGGGAGTTTCGGAGGCGGCATAGACGGGAAGGAGCAGCATTTCGGCAACGCCCCGGAACGCGGCGGGGAATGATTGGATGAGAGCCTTGGTTCGCGAGAAGCGGTGCGGCTGGAAAACGGCGATGACGCGACGGGATGCGTCGAGGGTGACAGTCGAGACGAGTGCGGCGATCTCGGTGGGATGGTGGGAGTAGTCGGAGATGATCTCCGCGCCGGAAGCGGACATGTGTCGTTCGAAACGCCGGAGGGGGAGTTCGCGCAGTGATGCCATGGCGGCCGCCACGCGGGCAGGCGGATGTCCCAAAGCGACGCAGAGCGCAAACGCCCCTGTCGCGTTAAGCACGTTGTGTCGGCCAGGAAACGGAAGCGAGACGCTGAAGGCGTTGCCATCCGGAACGCGGATCGAGAAAGAAGAGGATGTCGGCGAAAGCGAGACGTCGGAGATGCTGAAGTCAGCCGATGCCGAGAAGCCGTATGTGGATAGCGGTACATGTGCCGCTCCTAGTGCGGTTTCAAGGGCTACAGGGTCATCCGCGCAGCAGACCACGGCTTTTGAAGTGGCGCCGATTGCGGCCGCGAACGTCTCCTTGAGCGCGTCGAACGAGGCGAAGTTCTCGAGATGATCCGGCTCTATGCAGGTAAGCAAGGTCGCGGACGGGCGGTAAAGTGCGAGCGTGCCGTCGCTTTCATCGGCCTCGATGACAAGCGGACCGTCCTTGGCGCCTATGCCGGCTGTCGCGCCCATGGAGCGCGTATGGCCGCCGATGCACCATGACGGCTCCTCGCCAAGAGCCGAGAGGAGTGACAGAACGAAGCAGCTTGTGGTTGTCTTGCCATGCGTGCCGCATATCGCGATTGAGCGCGAGACGCCGGCTATCGCGGCAAGGGCTTCACCTCTGCGCAGAACCGGAATACCGGCGGTGAGCGCGGCGGCAAGCTCGGGATTGTCAGCGCGGATGGCCGGGCTGTAGATAAGGGCTTCGGCCTCTGATATGTGCGATGGCAAGTGCCCTTGCTCCACGCGAATGCCAAGGGAATACAGGTGGTCGGCGATCGCCCCATGAGGTGCCACATCGCAACCCGAGACCTCCCATCCGCGCGCTCGCAGAAGCGTCGCCACACCGGATAGACCGACGCCGCAGACGCCGGCCGCATGGATGCGGTGCGCGGCCCCGTCCGCAAGCATCGTGTCGAAAGCGCCGGTCATGGCGCAATGGCCTCCAGCTGGATGCGCGTTCTTCGGAACGGGTTCAGCGGCGCCGTTCCCATTGCCGCCGACGGATGTGCCTCCAAATTCTTCCTCGCCATGTCAATCGTAAAGCCACCGGCGACGCAGATCAGCCAGAAAACGCCGCCGGCACCGCTAGGGGAGAAGAAGGTGGCTTCGCCCATGTTGGACGCAAGGAGGGTGGAGAAGAGCAACATCGTCGCATAATAGCCGCGTTTTGCGCATGTGGAGTAGAAGACCCACAGGAACACAAGGAACATCATTGCGCCGACGATGCCGGTCTCGCCAAGGATCATCGTTGGCAGAACGCCCTTCTCAATGGAAGCCGAGAACACGAGACCCCTATGTCCCTTGAACTTGTATTCGAACGTCGAGTCGACCTGGAACCCCTTTCCCCAGATCGGATTTCTGCGGAAATCCTGCATGCTCTCCCAGATCACCCCCATGCGGCTATTGGTGAAGGCCTCTACAAGCGTACGCTCGTCGGAGGCGATGTTGTTCGTCTTTCTTAAAAGACGCGAAACCGTCGAGTGGCGCACTTCGGCCGTGATCGACAGTATGATGAGCGCGCCTACGAATAGTCTTGCTAGATCCTTTATCCTCCTCTTGTCCTTTGGAGACAAATGGATTTTAGGTATGAGCCAGATCGACAGGAACACAACTGCGGACAGAAATGTGACCAGCCCGATACGCGACTTCGTCATTGCCATAAGCACCGGGATTGGCAGCATTACAAGGATGTGGATAGGGCTTGCCCGCCGTTCCAGCATCAGCATGTCGCAGGCCACGAGGCCGAACACGCATCCAAGACAGGGGCCTAGGAACTGGCTTTGGCAGGATATCCCGGCGAAGAGACCATCTCCTCCTGCCGCCCTGAACGCATCTCTAGCAGCAGCCATGCCATCCATGTTGATCCTATTGGCCAAAGATGTAAGGTACGCAACGGCCGGGAATGGGATTGTCGCGATCGATCCCCACACGTAGATGGCTCCGAGCGCGATGAACCCTGCGCGAAGAAGCGTTATCTCGTCCTTTTGCCTGTCGATGTTGGAGACGCCGGCAACGACCCCGACCACGAACAATGCGAAGTTGATGATCTTGAGGTAGCTTATGGGCGGATAGTAGCCTTGGATGGATGAGACAAATGCCGTAACTAGGAATAGCAGCAGGAGTCCTAGCGGCGGACGATTGTTCCCTTGCCGCTGCGTGGCCCCGGCGACAAGTGCTCCGGAAATCGCCACTGATGCTAGACGTGCCACCATGGAGAAATACTGTGGGCGCGGAAGCACGAGCGGATTCATCATGGAGATAACGGATATCATGGTGAATGCAAGCATCGCCATTCCGTTCTTGCCCGAAAAGGCACCATAGACCGCTATCGCCAGCATAGGGAGAAAGGCTCGGAGGCCGAGAAAGCGAATGGCGACAAAAGCGACCACGAAAATGACGCACATCCGCAGAACAAGGCGAGAGAAGGGATCGTTGAAAAGCCGCTTGAGCATGATTAAGGTGCAATTGGTGCTTCAGAGGTGCGTTGGTCAAGAGGCGGATCGGAGTCATATGACTGATCCTGATCGGTGGGGACTTCATCGAAGTCCCACTTGCCGTCCATTGGATATCGCTGTTGGAGTTCCGCAAAATTTGCCGCTTCACGTATACGGGCGTCCATATCGATCACGAACCCTCCGGCGACAAGGACGACCCAAAGGATTCCCCCCAGTCCGGATGGGGAAAAGAAGGTGGCTTCGCCCATGTTGGATGCAAGCAGGACGCAGAACAGCGCAGCCGTGGACTTATACCCTTTGCGGGAACAGGTTGAGAAGAACGAGAACAGGAAGATGACGAAGACGAACGCGCCGACGATGCCAGTCTCTCCAAGGATCATCGTTGGAAGGACACCTTTCTCAATCGACGCCGAGAAAACCAGACCCTTTCCACCAGTCTTTGCGGCGGTGACCTCATCCACCTGGAAGCCCATGCCCCACATCCGGTTTTTCCTGAAATCAGCCATGCTCTTTTCTACAAGACCCGCCCGGCTTGCCGTAAGGGCGTCGGAAAGGGAACGCTCGTCTTCCTCCACCTTATTGGTCTTCCGCATCCAGCGAGTGATCGCGCCGTTACGCATCTC
>JAFSZJ010000045.1 GCA_017458965.1 Kiritimatiellia bacterium
CGGACAGGGCGAAGTTCCACAACAACGCGACTTTATCCGCCATTGAACTCGACGGCGGCGCCGGAGACGCCAACATCTACGGCGACATCCCAAGCTCCACCATGGGTGACGCCACGCTCGCGCTGCAGACGATTGGCGGAACGACGCTCTGCACCACAAACTTCACCGTGCTATGGGTTGACATATCCATGCGGTGCGGACAGGATGATAATTTCTCCTCGGACAATGGTTGTGCAATAAAGCCCAGTCCGGCCAAGCTAGGTGCGCAAAGAGTTTTTGTCGGCGGCGTTGAAGTTAGCATGGGCAATAACGTGGAGTTCATCGGCTCAATTCATCCATCTGATTTTGTTTCAAGCGTATCAATGAATCGTGATAACACAAATGCAATGCTTGTTGCGAAAATGCCTAACGGGGGCTGGAATATGTTAAGTTACGAACCACTTCGGCCGCGTGGAACAGAGCCTGCTTGCAATGATTCGACCGAGCCGGATTATCAGGATCGTAACCCTGCTCCAAACGGACGGGTTTTTGATTTTGATACTCCGGGTATCGGCGTTAGTGCTTATGCAACGCTGCCGGAAGGCACCATCCTGTATGAAATCCAAAATTTCCTACAATACGCACTATGGAATCAAAAAAGATGTTCTAATGACTTTCCTTGGTTTTCTCGCACTTCGCTTGTAAAGAATCCGTCTACTAGTTTTTTCGTTTTTGATTTTGCTGCTCGAAATAACCATCCCGAAGATAATTCATGCGGATTTGGGGCAACGCCACTAGTGGTGTATTGATGGAGGAGTTTGTCATGCTTAGGAAAACTTTCTTGTTAAGTATTCTTTTCGCTCAATTTGCATTTTGCGAAAAGAGCATCTACGAGTCTTTCGAGTCGTATTACAAACGGGAAGATGTTTCTGTTATATCAAACGAGTATGCTGAGATGTCTGACTCTTTGACTATGCAACTGGAGGAATTGTTGAATAGTACAGCGCTTGAAGCAAGGAGCAGACTGCATGACATTGGCTATATTCGCGCATCGCGTTCTTTGCCATGCCTTCTAAAAAACATGGGGTACGACAGGGATGTCCGCAACAACTACACTAACGACAACACCTTATTTGACTTAGGGCCTCCAAAGTATGTGGCAAACCAATTGTTATGGCACCCTCATACTAGGTATCCGGTGGTTGGCGCAATCCTCTTTATCGGTGTCAAGTTCGAGGCTTTTACTAGGCACATGGCTCTCTATCCTCCGTCAAATGGCCGAAACCAATCATTCGCGGACATCGGGAAGGCTTCTTCGGGTGAATATTTCCAAAAATACATTGGAAAACGACCTGACATTGACGATAATTCCCGTAAGGCGATTATTGCCGCCATTGACAGAAAACTTCCATTCGATTTGATGAACCATGCACTCAGTTTTGAAGTTCAACGGAAATACGACGCGATGAGGCGTGTTTTATTGTCGCGTTTTTCTAATGAACTGGCAAAAGCATCTAGCAACATTGACGATACAATATCGACAATGGGCTTTATTCGTATGTTGGACGCCATTCCCATCCTAGCGGACAACCTGACAATATGCCCGCAGACCTCCACGAACGCAACCGGCGGCTACGTCTTCCCTGCCGCAGAAGCCTTGATCTCAATCGGCCCCGCGATAGGCGATTGCTTTGATCGGCTCAAGGCAACGAAGCCGCTCTCGCTTGAGGAATCGCTTTGGCTACGCATCTCACACGAACTTTACCCCGAGGGGCTGGAATACGAGCTTTTCAGCGCTGCCGCAACAAACGACACCCGTGCTGCAAGGATGTTGCGATCACTTCCATGGCGGCGACTCACGGACGACGACTGCAGGCCTTTATCGTGGCAATCGCCGTGACCTTCCGCTATAATAGCACCGCGCCGATGCTGAACGTTTGGTGCGGAGTCGGTAGGCGTTCCGTTTCGGCTTGCCCGACGGCGGACATTAGGATAATATCCATCCCTCACGCACATACCATTGGAGCGCTAGGTCGAAATGGCAGACAACAACAATTGCCCTTGCGGCAGCGGGAAGGCTTTCGAAGACTGCTGCGAACCATTCCTCATCGGCAAAAAGCAGCCGCCGACGGCGGAAGCCCTGATGCGCGCCCGCTACAGCGCGTACGCGCTCGGGAGCATAGACTACCTCTACGAGTCGTCCGGGCCGAAGATCCGCAAGCAGTTCGACGCCGAGGGCAGCCGCAGGTGGTCGGAATCGGCCGAATGGACCGGTCTCGAGGTCGTCTCCACCGAGGAGGGCGGCGAGGCCGACGAGAAGGGCGCGGTCGAGTTCATAGCCCACTACACGATCAAGGACAAGTCGTTCGACCACCACGAGGTCTCCACCTTCCAGAAGATTGACGGGAAGTGGCGCTTCATCGACGGCAAGATCATCGGCCCCGACCCGATCAAGCGCGAGGAGCCGAAGATCGGCCGCAACGACCCGTGCCCGTGCGGCAGCGGCAAGAAGTACAAGAAGTGCTGCGGGGCCGACAAGTGAAGGCCGCCTTCTTCGACCTTGACGGGACTTTGCAGGACTCGGAGATCGTCTGGGTCGCCGCTACACGCGACTATGTCCGCGCCCACGGCTATCCGATGACTGACGAGGAGGCGCTTAAGATCGTCTATGGCCGTGCGTGGGTTGACATCCGCGAGGACCTGGCCGCTCTTTCGCCCACGCTCTCCGAGATGGATGCGACCACGATGGCCAACGAGGCCCGCCAGCTTTTCTACAAGCGCCTGAAGGAGACTCCCGACATCTCGATCCCGGGATCTGTCGCCCTTCTGAGGCGGCTTGCGAAGACGATGACGGTCGGG
This sequence comes from Kiritimatiellia bacterium, assembly GCA_017458965.1. Taxonomy (GTDB): domain Bacteria; phylum Verrucomicrobiota; class Kiritimatiellia; order RFP12; family JAAYLN01; genus RGIG3612. Next base: position 2,839 of record JAFSZJ010000045.1, read on the forward strand.
ATAGTCTCCGGCTCGCCCCGCGTCGACATCGAGAGCGCCATCGTGAACCTGAAGATCGGCGACGAGGTCTCCTTCTTCGTCTGTTCCGAGGAATACGCCCACGGCAAGCCGGACCCCACGTGCTACCTCATGGCCGCGGAGCGTGCCGGAGTCGCCCCTGCCGACTGTGTCGTCTTCGAGGATTCCGCGGCCGGCGTGATCGCGGCGAAACGCGCTGGCATGCATTGCGTCGCCCTGCGTCTGCCGGGGCATCCGGCTCAGGACATCTCGGGTGCGGACGAGATATTTTCCGACCTTTCACTTTGGAACGAGAAACCGGAGGCATGACCATGGCAGACTGGCGCAAGGAACTTGGCAACATACTTGAGAAGAGGGCGCAGGCCAGCCGCGCGGAGTTGGAGAACGCGCGCTTCGAGACGTTCCTCAACGACGTGGTATCCCCGGCCTTGAACGAACTCGCAGCGGAGCTACGGGCGCATGGCCGCATAGCCGACGTCCGCGCCACCCCCGCCGCCATGAGGCTCTCCGTGAACAACGGCGAGTACGAGGAGATACTCTTCCGCGTTCTGCGTCGCTCGGTGCCGAACACCGTCATCGCCTATGCTGAGATACGCCTGCGCAAGGGCCAGCGCCTCGTCCACATGGACGCCCCGATCAAGGACGGTCCTTCCGCACCGCTTGAGACCACCACGAAGGACGACATCATCGCCTGCTTCCTCAAGCACTACGGGATGATCTTCTCATGAAAGCGGTTCTGGTAGCCCAGAGCGGCGGGCCCTCGATGGTGATAAACCAGAGCCTCGCCGGCGTGGTCCTCGCCGCGCGCGCCGACAAGCGCGTCGGCCCCATCCTCGGAGCACTTCACGGCATAGACGGCATCCTAGGCGAGCGCTTCATCGACCTGCGCAAGGTCACGCCCGCGACGCTTGAGAACGTCGCCGCGACGCCTTCTTCCGCGCTAGGCTCGGTCAGACGCAAGCCGACCGCCGACGACTGCGCGCGCATATTCGAGGTGCTGCGCCGTCGAGGCGTCAAATGGTTCTTCTACATCGGAGGCAACGACTCCGCCGAGACGGCCTCCATCATCTCCGAACACGCCAGGGCGGCCGGAGAGGACATCGTCTGCTTCCATGTCCCTAAGACGATCGACAACGACCTCCGCGAAAGCGACCACACCCCGGGCTACGGATCCGCCGCCCGTTTCGTCGCATGCGCCTTCATGGGCGACGACCTTGACAACCGAGCCCTCGGCGGCGTAAAGATCGACGTCGTCATGGGACGCCATGCCGGCTTCCTGACCGCGGCATCGGCCCTTGCCCGCGTCGCGCCAGGCGACGGACCCCATCTCATATACCTTCCTGAACGCCCGTTCTCGCCTACGCGGTTCGTCAAGGACGTCAAGGACGTGGTGAAACGCGAGGGGCGCTGCGTCATCGCCGTATCGGAAGGCATTGCGGACGCCAAAGGCAACCTGATCGCCTCGCGGTTCATACATGAGGTCGATTCTCACGGAAATGCCCAGCTGAGCGGTTCCGGGGCCCTCGGCGACGCCCTTGCCAATCTGGTCAAGGAGAAGACCGGCATACGCCGCGTCCGCGCCGACACATTCGGCTACCTCCAGCGCTCATTCCCCGGAGTGGCATCGGCCACAGACCAGGATGAGGCCCGCGCCGCCGGCGCGGCCGCCTTCGCGGCCGCGGTGTCGGGAAAGCATGCCGGAGGCTCCATCGCCATCCGCCGCAAGGGGACGAGGAGATACGCCGTTTCGTACGACGTCGTCCCGCTCGCGGCCGTCGCGAAGGAGACGCGCTCGATGCCCGACGAGTTCATCGCGGACAACGGGCACGACGTGACCCAGGCCTTCATCGACTACGCCCGCCCGCTTGTCGGCCAGCTTCCCGTCAAGGCGCTTCTGCCCGGCATCATCTGAGGTCCATCCCTGGGAACGTAGGCATCTTGCCTGCGACAACCCTTCAACTTTTCAACCCTGCGATGCCGTAGCCGATATCGGCTCGGCAACGCAAATATTCAGAACTTAACAGTAGCGCCGCGTTGCTCCAGCGCCCCACCAGTTTTCGCGGAAGTCGCACTTCGAATGGGCTTCGACATCAACCTTCTTGTTTCCGGTTATTGATGAGCCGTGGAAACTGCCATGCCCTCCGTTACGAAAGCGCAATCCACCTTCCTTGTTTCCGCTGACAAGACAGTATGACGCTTCAGCGTCTCCACCATAACCAACAATAGCGCCAAATTCGCCGTTGTTCGCAATCGTACACTTGTCCAAAGACATGCCTCCATGGTGACAGTCTATCCCGTGGTTGCGATTTCTAACAAAAGCACAATTTATGAAGGACGGCTTTGCCTTGAAATTGCAGGAGGCACCAACATGAATTCCCTTTTCGTTGTCCATAAAAACAGAGTTTGCAATCGTTGGTTTCCCATCGTCAATGCGCATCCCCTCTAACGCCAGGGGATATCTGTATGCGAGGCTTTGAAATCCTCATCCATAGCCCTTACGGCTTCACCAATTACGGTGAGGCTATACAACGTCGCAGCCATCTTGTCGGCATTGGCCACCAGCTCATCCATGTTGAGACCGGCGATGCGATCCCTGATGGTCGCGGCTTGCTGCAGGATGTGGTAAATCCTTTGCGCATTCCTGTCAACATAGCCCGTCATAACGGCACCATATCCTTTCTGGCGTTATAGGCAAAGAACGGGCTACGTTCCAAGGCGTTAGCATCTACCAGGTCAACCTTGCGTCCGATGGCGTTCTCCATTTCATCGGTGAATCCTGTGAAATCAAAAAGGCCAGGCGTGTTGCCAAACCTAACGAGAAAGTCGATGTCGCTGTCGGGGCGTTCCTCCTTGCGGGCGCACGAGCCGAAGACCCAAAGCTTTTCGGCCTTGTGCCTTCAGTTATTGTGGTTGGTGGCGCGGCGCCCGCTGTGCCGATGACAAATATCACAAAGCCACTATGTTATGACGCAGACCTTTCGGCAAGCGCCAAACGCCGATCAAGGTCGGCAAAGGCGTTGTCGATGGACTCGACATGGTAAAGCTCATACATGCCTTCCGCATAGTCCAGAAGGTCCGCAGACTTCAGACGGGAAAAGGTCTCCGCCGCAGATTCGCCGCGATGCTCTGCGAAACGCTCGAGAAGGTAGATGAAAAAACGGAATTCCTTGCCCATGTCAATCCATCCTCATGTAGTCGGAGCGCAATGGGTCGCCCGTGATGCGTTCACTTTCCCAAATGTTGAAGATCGCCTCTGGGCCGAACTGGGTCATGCCCATGTCGGGATTGGCAAGGAGTTCATACGTTTTAGATTCGAGGAATAGCGCTAGCGCCTCGCGTTCTGAATATCCGTGTTTGCCGACGATACGGCCGACGACCTCCTCGTCGTAGTAGTCAAGTATCTCAGGCGACAGCCGACTCATGGATGAACGACCTCCTTGAAACGCAAAACCGCGATGGCGGCTTCGGTTTTCATGGCGTACTGATCCTTGAGCTTTTGCGACACTAGCCGCCGAAGAGCTTCTTCCTCGGTGTATGCGCCCTTGAAATACAGGTTAAGAACGGGCATAGTGTTGTCATTCGCGACAGGCCCAATCACCACGTCCACCCCGGAATCGTCAACCCGCTCGTTTCGGTTGCGCGAAACGAAGCGAAGCCAATTGGCGTTAGGGCAATCAAACCTGATGACTTTCAGCAGTTCCATTGCCGTTTCTTCTACTTCAAACACGGACACCGAGGCAACTCCACCCTCACGCCGCAAAACCGTTGTTCTGGCCCAACGCGTTGCCTGTTCGCTATCACTAGTAAGATAAAATCCAGCTCCAAAATCCAACGCCCGCGTCCTCTCAAGAAGGCGCGGTTGCTCGACAACAACATTGCTACCGTGATAAAGAAGCATTAGATCCTGAAGGGATGTGCAGAGTGTAGCAAAGGAAAGTTTCAGGCGTCAAACTAGTCGCACTATCATTGCCGCCTTGTTTTTCCTTCGTTTGTACCGCGATGCCATTGGATCGTCATCGGCTCAGGCCTCCAGCGACCAGACCTGCATCTCGGCGGGACCGCGGTTCTGCCAGAGCGCGTACGGGATTGCAGTGAACGCGCGCTTGCGTAGCCTGGGTTTCTCCGTTGTGTATAGGGCGTCCGACGCGACGGTGCGCTCGACGGCGCTTCCCGATATCGCGAGCGTCCCTTCCGGGAGGTCCTTCGCCTTGACGACGCGCATCGGCGCATCCGCGTCGATCCTTACATTCTGGAGGAGCGGGCCGTTGTCCACGCTTTCAAGAGCATAGACGAGCGGACCACGCTGGATGGCGACGCGGCCGGCATCGGCCTCGACCGCCGGATTCGCCCTCATGACCTCCACCGGCATGTCGAGCGATATCGCGATCTTTTCGCCCTTGCGCCATTTGCGCGTGATCCTCACATAGCCAGACTCGGGCATCGCGAAGAAGGGCTTGCCGCCGACGCGGACGGAGAAGTTGCGGCACCATCCGGGGACGCGGAACGAGAACGTGAACTCGCCGCCCTCGAGGAACGAGACTGACACGTCGCCCTTGTAAGGGTATCCGCCCGAAACCTTGATGGCGCGGCCGCCCGAACGGTATTCCGAGGCGAGCGGGATGTTGAGGCGGACCTCGCCTTCGCCTTCCGACCAGGCAAAGGAGCCTATTTGCGGAAGGAAGCGGCAGAAGTTCGTCGGGCAGCAGGAACAGCCGAACCATTTGACGCGCTCGCGCTCGAAGGCCGAATCGACGGAGGAGCGGAGCGGGTTCCTGTAGAAGAAGCCGTCTCCTGAAAGGGATATGCCGGCTATGACGCCGTTGTAGAGGGCGCGCTCAAGGACATCGACGTAGGCGCCGTCGCCCGTGATGTTGTGCATGCGCTGGGCGAACCATACGAGGCCCATCGCCGCGCAGCTCTCGGCGTAGGCGTCGAGGTTGTCGAGCTTGTAGTCGTGCTCGAAGGCTTCGCCGTGGCGCGTCGAGCCGATGCCGCCGGTGATGAACATCCGCTTCTGCGAAACGCTGCGGAAGATGTCGCGGCAGCGGTCGAGAAGCTCCGCGTCGTCCGTCAGCGAGGCGACGTCCGCCATGCCGCACGCGAGATACATCATGCGGACGGAGTGACCAACGGCTTCCTTGCGCTCGCGGACGGTCGCCTCGGCCTGTATGTTGGAGAGCCAGCCCTCGTGGGCCCCTTCGTTCTTCACATAGTAGTTCGGCTTGCGGCCGCGCTCCTCGATGAAGTACTGCGCGAGCTTGAAGTAGCGCTTCTCGCCGGTAACGCTCGCCAGCTTCACGAGCGCGAGCTCTATCTCCTCATGGCCGGGGTAGCCGCGTTTCTGGCCCTTCCCCCGTCCGAACACCGAGGCCAGGTAGTCGGCGTAACGGCACATGCAGTCGAGGAAATCGCGCTTGCCGGTCGCCTCGAAATGGGCTACGGCGGCCTCGATGAGATGCCCGCAGCAGTAGAGCTCGTGGTGCGAGTTGAGCCACTTGAAGCGGTTCTCTGGCTCGACGACCGTGAAGTGCGTGTTGAGATAGCCGTCCGGCTGCTGCGCCGAGACTATGAGCGCGACGATCTTGTCCAGCTCCTTCGCGAGCTTCCTGTCGCCGGGGTTGAGGACGATGTCGTAGGCCATGCCTTCGACGACCTTCGCGACATCGGAGTCCCAGAAGATGTGCGGCTCCTTCGGCATCCCCTTCTTCCACTTGAGCTTGAACGCCTCGATTCGCCCGGTGTCCCGCGAGAACTTGAGCGAAGCGGGGATTGTGGCGGTGTGGTTGGCCGCGATGCGCGGGGCGAAATACTTGTCCGTGACGGCGACCGTGCCGACGGCGGGGGATGAGAACTTGTTCATGACGCAGGATTATAGCAGAGGGCCAGCTGTGGTAGGATAGTGCCGTAGGGCGCGAGCATATGTCAGCCGCCCGCACGGCCATGAAGGGATACCCCACCGACAAATCGGCATACCTCGTCTGCGGAGACGACGAATACCGCGTCGCCACGGCGGCGGCGGAGCTCATCGACGCGCTTGTCCCGAAGTCCGACCGCGCCTTCGGTCTGGACAGAATAGACGGGCGCGTCGGCACAGTGGACGAAACGGTGGCGACGATCCGCGCCGTACGCGACGCGCTCGTCGCGGACGGACTCTTCGGAGGCGGCGACAAGACCGTGTGGTTCCGAGAGCCTTCGTTCCTCTCCAGCGACAAGATAGCGAAGTCCGAATGCGTCAAGACGGAGGTGCAGTCCATCGCGGAGCGGATTAAGGATGGTCTCCCGGAAGGGACCCGTCTCATCGTCTCGACGCAGAAGATCAACAGGGCGTCGACCTTCTTCAAGGCCTTCTCCGGCAAGGACGCGCTGGTCATCGATTTCGGAAGCGCCCTTAAGGCGCGGCAGAGGGCCGATGCGGCGGCCGAGCTCGCCGACGAGGAGGCGCGCCGCATCGGGCTCTCAATCACGCCCGACGCGATGCGACTTTTCCTCTCGCGCGTCGGCACCGATTCGCGGAGGATCGTCTCCGAACTGGCAAAGCTCGCGGCGTACTGCGGCGAGGGCGCGGCGGCGACGGCGGACGACGTCCGCGAGATAGTATCGACCGGGGCCACGTCTGAGATCTGGGACTTCACGGACGCCTTCGCGACGCGTAACAAGACGCTTCTCGTCCGGCAGATCCGCACGCAACTCGCGCAGGGCGAGAACGCGATCCGCCTTGTCAACTCGCTTCTGACCTGCGTGGGAGACCTCCTCGCCATCCGTGAAGGGATCGACAAAAAGTGGGCGACGCCAGGTGGCGGAGGCCTAGACTGGTCCGCCCTTCCTGAGGAGATCGCGGACGGGCTTGGCGGCGAGAGAAACACGCTTGGCGGGGTCGGCTTCCAACTTCGCAAGAAGATCGATCAAGCCTCCGCCTGGACTCTGCGCGACCTTCGCAACGCCCGCCACTACATCCTCCAGCTGCGCGAGGCGCTCGTCTCCTGCTCCCTCCCGGAGGAGTGCCTCATGGAGGCCAAGCTCCTCCAGGCCATCGGCGTCGCGCCGGCGAAACGCTAGAGCGGTTTCAAATACTGTGATTGCCGTTGTGGTTTGACACGTCCCCCGGCGTTTTGCTATATTCTTATTGCTTCCACGCATTGTGCGGGTGTAGTTCAATGGTAGAACTCCAGCCTTCCAAGCTGGCCACGACGGTTCGATTCCGTTCACCCGCTCCATTCCAGATCCCGGCGGACAGGCAGCGCGCGCAAAGGCACCCACCCCCGCCTGGGTCTCCTGCATGAGCAAAGGCGGATTACTTCTCATAGCGGGTGCCGGGCGTTACCCGCTCTGCCTCGCATCCGGCGCCAAGAGGGCCGGCGTCGAGCGGCTAGTCGTGCTGGCCTTCCGCGGCCAGACGGACCGCTCCCTCAAGGCTTTGGCGGACGAACACCATGTTCTCGGCGTCGGCGAGCTTGCAAAGGTGCAGGCGCTGATCCGCTCCCTTCACGAAGACGGCGTGGACGCGGCGGTCGTCGCCGGGCAGATCACGCCATCCGCGCTTTTCCGCACGCGCTTCGACCCCATGCTTCGCGCCCTTATGCGCTCCCTGCCCGTGAAGAGTGCCCACTCGATCTTCGGAGCCCTGCTCGGCATGATCGAGGATCTGGGCGTGCGCGTCCTTCCGGCCTCGGTCTTCATGGAGGACTTCATCCCGTCCGCGGGGACGCTTACCGCCCGCGCGCCCGACGAGCGCGAGGAGGCCGACATAAGGCGCGGCTACGAGGCGGCGATGGCCGCCGGCACGGTCGATATCGGCCAGACGGTGGTCGTTAAGGACGGCATGGTCCTCGCCGTCGAGGCATTCGAGGGAACCAACGCCGCCATAAGGCGCGGCGCCAAGCTCGGCGGCAAGGGCGCGGTCGTCGTCAAGACCGCGCGCGCCGGCCACGACATGCGCTTCGACATACCCGTGATCGGCGCGAAGACCATAGCCGTCATGCGCCGCAACTCAGTTTCAGTTCTGGCCTTCCAGGCCGGCCGCACCATATTGCTCGACCGCGAAAAGGCGCTTCGCGAAGCCGACAAGGCGGGGATCGCCGTGGTGGCGCTTCCCAACGACCTTCCACCCGCGCCTACAAGACCCTAGGATTGCCCGCGCCCTGCCGCGACGCACATGGTCGCCACGACGGGCGGGCGGACGCCATGAACGAAAAGGAAGAACCTCCATTACGCATCTTCATCGTCGCCGGAGAGGCATCCGGCGACCTCCATGCGGCACCGCTGATGGAGGCGATACGCGCCGCTTCGCCAAGGCCGGTGGTATTCCGCGGAATAGGCGGCGACAGGATGCGCGAGGAGGGGCAGGAGCAGCTCGTCCACTGCGACTCCATCGCCGTAATCGGCCTGTGGGAGGTGCTTCGCCGCCTCCGCTTCTTCGCCCGGCTCCTGAAGCGCATGGAGAACGAGATACGCGAGTGGCGGCCGGACATCCTGCTTACCGTTGACTATCCCGGCTTCAACCTACGATTGGCCGCCCGCGCGAAACGCCTTGGCGTGAGGACCGTCCACTACATCAGCCCGCAGGTCTGGGTGTGGCGGCGCAACCGGATTTGGCGGATCGCCCGCGTCATCGACCAGCTCATAACGATCTTCCCGTTCGAGCCGGCCCTCTACGCTCCGACTCGTCTGCGCCCCGTCTATGCGGGACACCCGCTCGTCGACCGCGCCGCCGAGACGCTGGCCAGCGAACCTGCCGAACTGCCGTGGCTCGCCTCAAGCCGCCGCATCGCCCTTCTCCCAGGCAGCCGCCCGGGCGAGATCGCCCGCATCCTGCCGGACATGATCGCCGCCGCCGTCTCGCTCGAGGCACAGCTTGAGACGCCGTCCAGCTTCATAATCCCGGCGGTGTCCGACGCGATCCGCAAGCAGATCAACGCGACGCTCGACACGCTTCCCCGCCGCCCGGCGCACCTTTCAATCGTCGATGGGCAGGCCCGCGAGGTCCTTCGCCAGGCGGAAGCGGCGGCCGTCACTTCCGGCACCGCGACGCTCGAAGCGTCGCTTATGCTCTGCCCGACCGTACTCGTATACCGGACTAGCGCCCTCACATATCGTCTCGGACGCATCGTCCTTCGCAAGGCCAAATGCATCGGCATCGTGAACCTCATCATGGGTCGCAAGATAATGCCTGAGTTGATCCAGGGTGACTTCACCCCCGACGCGCTCGCGGACAAGCTGGCGGAATACCTCACGGACGAAAGCGCCAGGGCGAAGGCGATAGCCGACCTGAAGGAGGCGAACGCCCTCCTTGGCGATGGCGACACCGCCCGCCGCGCCGCCGCAGCCGTGCTGGATGGGCTGTGCTAGGATTCGCATCCACCATGGGGAAGCTCGCATGAACAGAGTGAAGTCGTTTCTGGGTTCGCATTGGCATCTGCTGGTCTGGCCGCTCTTCTGCGCCGTCATCATGCTGCCGGCGGCGGGGTACTACACCGCCTTCCCCTCGCCCGACTCCCCCCCGTTCTTCCCGGCGCACTCCCGCTGGATCACCTTCCTCGAGGCGATATCCCGCACTGACAGTGTCGGCCTATTCGACGTGATACGCTTCATCATGCCGCAGCTCGTATGGACCGACCTCTACTATTGGCTCGCGACATCCGCGACGGCGCTCGCCGGCTACTGGCTGATGCGCGAGAGGGACGTGCCGAAGGTGCCGGCGCTCTTCGGAGGCGGCGCACTGGCCTTCGCAGGATATTCGTTCACCCTTCTGAGCGCCGGACACAGGGCCTATTTCGCGATGATGCCCTACGAGGCCTTCACTTTCGCGGCCCTGACATGCGCGATCAGGCGGCGCGACTTCGCCGCGTACGCCCTTGCCGGCGCATCGGCGGCATGGACCTTCCATTTCGGACCCGATGTCGCCGCGTCGCTTCTCTTCGTGGCGGCGCTATATGCGCTCTGGACGGCTTGCGTCGAATCCCGCCGCCCCTCGCCCGATCGGAAACGCGGTCTCTGGCCGCGCTTCCTCGGCGGATGCGCGATCGCCGGGCTATCCTTCGCCATAGTGGCCGGCCCCGCTATCTTCAGCGTCCTTACGAACACCCTCGCCTGGCGCAAGGCCCAGATCGCCGAGTCCAGCGGCTCGGTCCTTACAAAGGGCCCCGACGACGGCGCGGCGGCGTCCGCGACCGAAGGCAAGCCGTCCGCCGCGAAGGACGACGAGCAATGGATCTTCGCTACGAACTGGAGCCTCCCGCCGGAGGAGATCGTCGAGTTCGTCGCGCCGTCGATATACGGCACATGGACCGGCGACATGAAGGCTCCGTACTGGGGACGACTCGGGCGGTCGGCGTCATGGGATCCCAAGCGCCCATCGCAAAGCGGCTTCTTCAACTTCCGCCAGCACATCGTGTATCTCGGCGCAATTCCCGTCGCCCTCGCCCTCTTCGCCCTCGCAATGGCGCTAACACGGGGAACGGGCAACGGGGAACGGGGAACAGGGAACGGGGAACGGAAAGCCCCCTTCTACATGACGGACGTTCCGTTCTGGGCGGGCGTCGGGCTCGTCGCACTGCTCCTCGCCTTCGGACGCTACGCGCCCTTCTACAGGTTCTTCTACTCGATACCGTACATGTCGTACATGCGCGCGCCGGTCAAGCTGATGCGCGTCGTCGAGCTTGCGGTGGCCGTCCTTTCTGGCTCCGGCCTTGCGATGCTATGCTCCCGCGAATGTCCGGCGAAGGCGCGGAGGGCTTTTTGCGTCGCGGCGGCGGCGGGCGCGGTCGCATGCGCCTTCTACGCCGTTTCGATCAACGGCTCCAAGTCGTTCGCGTCAATCCTCGCAACCCTCGGCGGCCAGAGCCTGATGCGCCCGATGGCCATCCACGCCATCCGTTCGCTGTGGCACCCGATCATAGGTCTGTCGCTCGTTTCGGCCGCGGCGTTCGCGCTGGCAAAGGGCGCGCCACGCGCCTGGCTCGCAGCGCCGGCTTTGCTTGCGGCCCTGGCGATCGACATCGCCGTATCGACGCGCCCGTTCCTCTTCACCAAGGACTACACATCGCAGTATAAGCCCAACGTCCTGACCGAAACGATCCTCGCCGAGCGCGAACGCCCATACGTCGCGTCCGTAACGTTCCTCGGCGCACCGCAGCTCCCGGAGTGGTTCACCTCATCGCTGTCTATGAACCGCATCCGCCGCCACCCGTACAACGAAGTCGATCACAACGGCTTCCTGGCCGCGACTCGCGGAGACGTGCTCGGGATGTGCCGCATCACAGGCTCGGAATTCCTTGCGCTGCCGGCCTCCATGTCGCGCTCCATCGACAGGAAAAAGGCGGATCATGTCCTCTTCTTCAACCTTGGCACCGCCGGCCTGACTGTGGTGAAGACGCCCTCGAAGAACTCGTTCGAGCTGCTCCGCGTCAAGGACGTCCTCCCTTACTGCGGCCTCTACCGCAAGTGGACCGATGCCACGGCGGACGGCTGGATGCGTCACGTCGCGTCCGCCTCCGCCGACACGCTCGTCTGCGATGGGGCGGGGCCCTGCCCGAACGATGACCAGTCCGATTCAGGGCCGGCGCATCCGGTCGGGACCACCCGCCTTTTATCGCATCGCGGCATCGACGGAACTCTGCTGTCGCATGTCGAGACGGATTCGGAGTTCGAGACGATCCTCCTTCTCCTAGAGCGGCCTAACAAGGACGACGTCGCCACGGTCGATGGCGTCGAGGCACCCGTCTTCAAGGCCGGATACGCGCCATACGTCGGGCTGCGGCTTCCGCCCGGGCGCCATGTGGTGACATACGGCAGACGCCATTCCTATCTGCCGGCCTTCTATACGATCCCGGTCCTGGTGATAGTCATGGCCTTCGCGGTTCGCTTCGCTGTCCGTAGGTCAAGGGAGGGGTTCGGAGAGGAATGACGTTCCTCCTCAAGACCATCATCTCGCGTCTCCTCCACCCGACGCCACTCATCCTCTGGACGCTGGTCGCCGGTGTGCTGTTCCGCCGCTTCGGGTCAAGATGCTGGCGCAAGGTCGGCAACGCGCTCGTCCTCGTTGCCGCGCTCCTCTTCGTGGCATTCGGCGCCGGGGCCTTTAACCCTCTTCTCAAGTGGCTGGAGATGCGCTGCCCCCCGTTCGACGGAGACGATGCCGCGCTGTGCGAATCAATGCGCGGCGCGACCATCACCGTGCTCGGAATGGGGTTGGAGGACACCGAAGTCCCGGAGCGCTTCTGCGACAACGACGGCTTCCGCCGCCGTCTCTCCGAAGGCGCATACGTCGCGCACTGCATTCCGGAGAGCCGGCTCGTCGTGTCGATGTCTGGGCCGACGGCGACGGAGCGAAAGGAGCGGGCCATCGAACAGTTCGTGAAGGGCTACGGACTCGACCCTGATCGCGTCTTCTTCTACGAGGGCGCGCGCGACACCCGCGAGGAGGCCCTGTCAACCATCGGCCTCTTCGGCACGAGCAACATGGTGGTGGTCACATCGGCCTCGCACATGCCGCGATCGCTCGTCATCTTCCGGAAGCAGGGGGCTGACCCCGTGCCTGCGCCATGCGACTACAGGTACTTCGGGGACAACACCCGCTGGAACCTTCGCGAACTGCACTTCGGGCTGTACAACTTCGCCCGCGCCGACCGCGTCATTCACGAGGCCTTCGGTCTTCTCTACGAGAAGGTCAGATAGCGTTCCCCTTGCGTGAAAGGATCACACTTCAACCGATGTCCCGGTTGCGGTAAGGAGGAGTGTCGTCGAGACATTCGATTCGTCGATGCGGCAGAGCCGCGAGACAGCCTTGCGGTAGGTGGTCATCTGCCCGGCGTAGGTCTCCCCTATGCGGCGCTCGAAGGCATCTGCCGACTCTTCGTCCCTTTTCCTGTTGGTCTTGAAGTCGTAGAGCCTGGCGGTTCGGGCGCCATCCTTGACGTGGAAGACCACGCGGTCGAACTGGCCAGTCTCCCACTCCTTCTTCTCCTCGTCGAAGATTTCGTAGCTCCGCTCGCGCCAGACTGTCGCGTCGGCTGGCAGGACGAATGCCTCGCGCCAGGCACCGCCCCACTTGAGAATTGTCTTCTCGCGCTCGTCTGTGGGTGCGTCCAGGTCGATCCGCTCGATTTCGGCGAAGGCGGCGTGTTCGTCCGTGCCGCGGCGCGCCTCTTCGCCGAAGTCGGCGTCGAATGGATTCGTCTGGCTGTATTTGCTGGCATTGACGGTAGCCGCCGGAGGATGAGTGGAAGGGGTCTCGTGTGTGACGGGTCTTCCGCCGTCCGTACCCTTCCATTCCCATTCTGGCGGCTCTGATGCGGCATCGGTCACCTTACGCCCGAAAGCAGGCATGGTTCCGATGGAGAAGAGGACCGTTCCGTAGTCGCAAGTATGCGGCTCATAATCCGAGAACGGCTTGCGAAGGAGCGTACGGCATTGAACCTTTCCTTGCTCCCCGTCACCGTATATGACGAAGACATGCGTCGATTTCTTCGCTCTCGTGAGGGCGACATACCAGGTGCGCAGCTCTTCCAGGAAATGTTTGTCCGCAGCCGCTTCGCGCGCCTTGCGAATGGGCTCCATGGCGTTTGCCACCTGCTCCGGCAGCGACTTGAAAAACCAGCCGTCACCCAGAATGCCCGAACGTTGGTCCGGTTCGAGAAGACCGCCTTTTGATTTGCTGTTTTCGGGTATGGGAACGATGACATGGTCAATCGAAAGACCTTTGGACCGATGGATTGTGAGAATGCGGACCACGCCGGATGACGATGCCGCATCTCTGTCGGTCGCATTTTCGAGATAACGGCAGAAGGCATCGACACCGCCATCCTCCCGACGCGCTTCAAACGCCGCGCCATGACGGACGAGTTCCTCGAGCCTCATCATCGACCTTGCGTCCGGCGCCTTCCCGGAATTCGCCAGATCGGCGACGATTTTGCGGATGGTCCGCGATAGCCCGTGCCTGGAGAGAAGTTCCGCGACCGCTGCCGACACGTGCGCCGGGTCTTCCTTATCAGGAAAAACAGCGCTCCTCACAGGGAAGAGTTCGTTCACGGTCTTCCACGAATAAGTGTCTTCGGGATGGTCGGCGAGTCGGAGAAGTTCCAGCACGGCATGGACGACCGGCGCATCAAGAACGCCGCCGACACCCTCCCATACGACGGGGATGAATTCTCCGTCCGCCGTTTGGGTCTCCCTAAGTTTTTCGGCCAAGAATAATCCGTCCCCATTGTTGCGGACGACGATGCCGATGGTTTCCGTGCTGTTTGCGGCCTTGTGGGACTCCCACAGTCCCTTGACGCACCTGCAAAGGGCGGGCGCCATGTAGCGCGTCGCCTTCTTTGGGTTCAGATTGTCATCGTCATCGTCCGATCCCGAGTCGCCATCATCGTCCGATCCGAAGTCGGCTTCGGGAACAACCCCGACAAGCTCCACATAGTCGCCCCGCCTGGGCTCCCCGTTTTTGTCCTTTAGAGCCACATGCTCCTGCCAGCACGACTCGCGCCACTTCTTCACGGCTTCGGCGCATCTGTCGCCGGCAACGGACTCGATGTTGGCCGGGCCGAAAACCGCATTGATGAAATCCGCCGTGTTCTGTCCGTAGCGGTGGGATGTGACGAGTTGCCGGCAATTCCCTATCTTCCCGTCAAGTTCCTGGAAGGGTCTGTCATCGCCGCCGCGCCAGGCGTAGATGGACTGCTTCAGGTCGCCGACGGCCATGACGCTGCGTCCGCCGTCCGCCATCGCGGCA
>JAFSZJ010000046.1 GCA_017458965.1 Kiritimatiellia bacterium
CCTCGACACCCCTGGCCATGCTGCCTTCTCGGCCATGCGCGCCCGCGGCGCCAAGCTCACGGACATCGCGGTCATCGTCATCGCGGCGGACGACGGCATCATGCCGCAGACCCGCGAGGTCATCAAGGACTGCCGTCAGGCCAACGTCCAGATCATGGTCGCCATCAACAAGTGCGACCTCCCGGCCGCCAAGCCGGACCGCGTCCGCCAGATGCTCCAGTCCGAAGGCCTCACGCCAGAGGAATGGGGCGGCGACGTCGTCTGCTGCGAGGTCAGCGCCCACACGGGGCAGGGGATGGACAACCTCCTCGAGATGATCCTCCTCCAGGCGGACGTCCTCGAACTCCAGGCCAACCCGAACCGCCGCGCCGACGGCTACGTCATCGAGGCGCAGATGGAGCTCGGCCGCGGCCCGACCGCGACGCTCCTCGTCGCCTCCGGCACGCTCAAGATGGGCGATGTCGTCCTGATCGACGAGCACTACGGCCGTCTGCGCGGCCTGGTTGACGACCGCGGCCGCAAGGTCAGTTCGGTCGGACCGGCCCAGGCCGTCCGCGTCATGGGTCTGAGCGGCGTCCCCGAGGCGGGCGCCGAGTTCCGCGTCATGACCACCGAGAAGCGCGCCAAGGAGCTTGCAGAGAAGTTCGCTATGGAGCGCAAGGCGCAGGAGCTCCAGGAGGTCCGCAAGTCGGTCGATCTCGACTCCATCTTCGACAAGATGAAGGAGGGCGGGAAGAAGAAGCTCAGCATCATCGTCAAGGCCGACACGCAGGGCACCGTCGAGGCGATCTGCGACACGCTCCGCGACATCCGCAGCGAGAAGATCGACCTGGAGATCCTCTCCAGCTCCATCGGCAACATCACGGCGAACGACGTCCAGCGCGCCTCGGCCGGCAAGGCGATGATCGTTGGCTTCCAGGTCAACACCGAGTCGGGCGTGGCGCCGCTCGCGACGCACGACGGCATCCGCATCAGGACCTTCAGCATCATCTACGAGCTCTTCGACCATGTCAGGAACTCGATGCTCGACATGCTCGACCCCGAATACCGCGAGGTCGTCCGCGGCCACGCCCAGATCCGCCAGATATTCGACATCGGCGGCATGGGGCGCGTCGCCGGTTGCCAGCTACTCGACGGCATCATCCGCGTCAAGGACGCCAAGGTGCGCGTCAAGCGCAACCGCGACGTCGTCTGGGAAGGACGCATCTCCAGCCTCCGCCACTTCCGCGACGAGGTCCCGGAGGTCAAGGACCTTCAGGAGTGCGGCATCTTCTTCGACGGCTTCGAGGACTTCCAGGAAGGCGACGTCGTCGAGTGCTTCTCCATGGAGGAGATCGAGCGCACGCTGTAGCGGCGAGTGACTGGATGCCGCTGGCGCGGCGATGCATAATGCACAATGCATAATGCACAATGCATAATGCACAATGAGGGTGGCTAGTTCTAGTGACTAGACGCCGCTGGCGCGGAGAAGTACGAGTGACGAAGGAAACTGGGCGTTTCCCGACCGTCAAGGCATACGAGACCGCCGGGACATCTGGGACATCCGGGACTTTCCAGACCCGCCGGAGGCGGCTTCCAGACTTCGGCGCCTCCGCGTTGAAACCCGCTGGCACGGCCAAACTTTGCGCACTTCGCGTGGAGTTTGTCATCCGAGCTAAGATGCATGCCGCGAAAGAGACGAGTAATTCGGATGCCACGAGGTTGATTGCTGAAAACGTACCTTGATGTCGCCAACCTGATGATTTCCGGGTTAGTCATCGAAAACCCGTGGACGAGCGGATCATCTGGTTCTGGCGGCGCCGAGGACGTCGGCATTGTCGCCTCCCGCGCTAACGTATACGCGCCGCCTGCTCGAGCAGGATGGCGGCGCCGAAACCTTCGCGGGTGAGGGCGCAGACAGCCGCGCGACGTGGCGAACCGAGGTCGTCATGGATCCACGGACGCGGCGCCATGTTGAGATAGAAGGGCGTCTCACCGAGTTTGAGCTGACCACCGGGCGAGGAGGCCTCCTGAGACGGCGGGATGACGCGGTTGTGGATTGCGAGCGCGGCCTTGACAACGCCGGCCATGCCGGATGATGGTCCGGTGTGGCCGATGATGCCAGTCGACGATCCCAGCGCGGCGGATCCCTGGCGGGCGTCCGCGCCCCATGCGGCCGAGAGCGCGCGCACCTCGTCGCGGTCCTCCTGCGCGATCGCCGCGCCTTCGCCTTCGACGAGCTCGATCGACGATGCCTGGATGTCGCCGCATGCGGCCTTCAGCGATGCGGACAGCCCTACGCCGTTCTTCGCACCTCCGGCGGCCGAGGCGCCCGAGCGGAACACCGCGTAGATGCGGTCGCCGTCGCGGATGGCGTCCGAAAGCCGCCTCATCACCAGGGCTCCGCCACCCTCGCCAAGAAGCACGCCGTCGGCATCGCGGCCATAGGGATGCATGGCGTCTGATTTGGAAAGGACCCCGAGGCGTGCGTATGGCATCATGTACTGCGGCGTGACGGCGCCGCGCACGCCGCAGACGACGGCGAGATCGGCGCGTCCGCATGCGAGGTCGCCGGCGGCGGAGATAATGGCAATGTGCGACGAGGTGCTGCCTGAATTGACGGCGTAGGCCGGACCGTTGATGTCGAATCGCCCGGCGAGGACCGGCAGCATCGCGTGCGAAAGGAGCGACTGCGCCGTGCGCGAATCGTAGCGCGGCAGCGATGCCGCGAGCGAGGCCCGGATGGACTCGAACTGCTCGGTCGTGCCGTGGGGGAAGCAGCTGCGGAGCGTCTCGATGGTCTGGTCGATGCCTATGCCGAGCTGGAACCAGTTGGCCGACGCGGTGTCCATCTGCGAGGCCATGCCGACTACCAGACCGACGCGGTCATGCCGTACGGCTCTCACGGAATCCGGAGCATCCTTAAGCGCCTGTTGGACGAGTTCGCAGGCAAGCGCGTGCTCCGGCGACAACGTCTGCGCACCTCCGGACGGGAGCGCGGATGGCGAGACCTGCCATAGGTCGCGAAGGAACGCGCCCCATGCCGTCGGAAGGTGGCTGAACTGAGACGGGTCGCGGGAAAGGTAGCGCCGTGCGGCGTCATTTTCGGAGAAGGCCCGTTCGCCGGAAAGGATGCGTCGCCAGTACGACTTCACGTCCTGGCAACCGGCGAAACGGCATGACAAACCGACGATGGCGATCCCCTCGGCGGCCTTGTCGATCGGCGTTTGCGGGACGGTCGCCATCACCGCTCCTCCTTCACGAATACGGTGGTGCCGAGCGGTATCCGCGACGGGTCGATCTTGTCGCCCTGGATGAGCGAACCGCTTGGAAGAAGGTAGCAGGTGTCCGTCCTGTTCCATGCCCCGCGGCAGATGTTCCACAGCGCCGTGCCGGATTCGAGGCGGCCGGCCACGCGGTACCCTGAAAGTATGCGCGAACCCTCGTTCAGAAGCGCTAGGTTCGTGGAGTTGAGGTCGGACCCGGCGAAATACTGTCCTGTCGGAACGACGTAGAAGGTGTTTGTCGCGTTCCATCCTTCGCCGGCGAGCCGCTTGAGCAAGGTGCTGGCCGCCTCGTCGGCGAGCGAGGATATGGGGGCGGGGATGGCCGCCGCAGGCGCGGCTCCGCCGTCATTGGCTCCGACGATCACCTTTGTGCCCGCCTTCATGGACTTCCAGTCCGTGATGTCAGCCCCCGTCTTCATGGTTCCGTCGGGGAAGACGTAGAGCGTCGTGGGGGCGTTGTACGCGGCCTTGGCTATGTCCCATGCCGAACGACCGGGACCGATGGTATCGGGTTTGGTGTTTTTCTGGGGGGATGGTTGGGTAGTTTGATTGTTAGGTTGGTTGGGTGGTTGGGGAGTTGGGGAGTTGGGTAGTTTGGTAGCTTGATCATTTTGTTGTTTGGTGGTTGGGGGTGGCGTTTTTTTGGTGGCGGGGCGGTTTTTCAGTTGGGCGGTCGGGGTGGTGGACGCCTTAGGTTCCTGGGGTTTCGAGGCGGTGGTCCTGCGTGCGTAGAGGATGGCTGCCAGCTCCTTGTCCGCGACTATCAGGCGATGGGCTTTCACATCCGGGTCGGAATAGGGCTTGGTCCTGATGCCAAGCTTCAGGCGCAGAAGGTCGTCGGCCATCTTCATACCGCAACGCTTCCGTCCGCGATGGTTGCGCTTGTACCAGTGGTTCGGGGTGCCGTACGCGATCATGGAGTGCGTAAGAACGCGGTCGTCCGTGACCCCCGGATAGCGCTTCCGCAGTTGCGCGATCAGCTCGCGGAGGGATTTGATCTGCTCGGCCGTCAGATCCTTGTCGTGGTATCCGACCATCTCGATGCCGATGGAGCAGTTGTCGAGGCCTGTGCGCCCGTTCCACATGGAGAGACCGCAATGGTACGCCACGCGGCGGATGTCGACGATGTCGTACACATGGCCCTGCGGGTCGATCATGTAGTGCGCCTCGCCGTAGCGCTTGAGCTTCTCGCCGGATCCCTTTGTCGGCCCCTCCGTAGTGTGGAGGATTATGAACCGCGTCTCCTTGCGTACCGCCCGGTCGCGGTTGCGCTGGAAGCGGTATGTCTTGTACACCGGGACGCCGGCCTGCGCCACGCTTTGGGCGAAAAGCGCAAGCGCGACCAGAAGGGGCGCCAATGGCGCCCGCAGCCAGGCCGCGCTTCCGGATCCGCCAGAACGCATGGTTCGACTATGCCTTGGCCCATTCCGGGCCGGAGAGGATCAGGTTCTTGGCGGTCATCTCCTTCGGGATGTCGATCCCGAGGAGGGCGAGGGCCGTCGGCGCGATGTCGCAAAGCTTGCCTTCGGGGGCGAGCTTCGTTCCAGGCGAGTCCTTGGCCACGTATATGCACTCGACCTCGTTCAGGGTATGGCTCGTCTTGACCATGCCCGTGCGGTAGTCGACCATCTGCTCGGAGTTGCCGTGGTCGGCGGTGATGAGGATCTTCGCATCAAGCTCGAGGAGGCGGTCGACCACGCGGCCGACGCACTCGTCGACTATGCCGATCGCCTTGACGGCGGAGTCGAGGACGCCCGTGTGGCCGACCATGTCGCCGTTCGCGAAGTTGACGACGATGAGCGAGTACGGGTTGTCCTCGAGGCGGCGCAGAAGCTCGTCCGTGACATTGTAGGCGTCCATCTCCGGATGCGTCGCGAAGGTGGCCGGATCGAAGCGGCTGGGGATGTCCACCTGGTCCTCTCCGGGGGAGGGAACCGTGGATTTGCCGTTGAAGAAGCTCGTGACATGGCGGAACTTCTGCGTCTCGGCGATGCGCAGCTGGCGGAGACCGGCGCGGGAGACGACCTCGCCGAGGAGGTTGTCCATGCCGCCGCCGGCGCCCATCGCGCCGAGGAGGTAGTCCTCGAACTCGTCCCAGTAGCGGGTGAAGCCCAGGTAGCTGATCTTGGGACGGCGGACGCGCGTCCCGGGATAGTCCTCGGAGACGAAGGCCTGCGTGAGCTGGATGGCGCGGTCCTGACGGTAGTTGGTGTGCATTATCACGTCGCCGTCCGCGACGCCGGCGTAGCCGCCGATGACATGGCACGGGATGTACTCGTCGTACATCTCCTGCCCGTCGGGGGTCTTGTCGGATGCGTATGACGCCTTCACGGCCTCGACCGCCGTTGCCGCCTTGCGGCCCTTCGCATCGACTATGCAGGCGAACGCCTCGTCGGTCAGCTCGTACTTCTTGGAGCGGTCCATGCCGTAGTAGCGGCCCATGACCGTGCCGATCGAGCAGTTGCCGATGGCGGCCATCTCTGACTCGAGGCGGGCGACGTATTCAAGCGTCGAGCGCGGCGGGGTGTCGCGGCCGTCGAGGAACGGATGGATGACGATGCGTCCCTCCGGGAACTCGGAGCGGGCGCGGCGCATGAGCTTGTAGAGGTGCTCCTGATGTGCGTGGACGCCTTCGTCCTGAAGGAGGCCGAGGAAGTGGAATGTGGAATTGTTGGCCTTCCAGGCGGCGATAAGCGCCTTCCACTTGGGCGACTCGAACAACTCGCCGGAGGAAAGACCATCGTCGATGCGCTTCAGCTCCTGGATGACGACGCGGCCGGCGCCCATGTTCAGGTGCCCGACCTCGCTGGAGCCCTGGTATCCGTCCGGGAGCCCGACCGCCTCGCCGCAGCATTGCAGGCGCGTCCACGGATAGCGCGATTTGTAACGGTCTATGTTGGGCGTTTTCGCGATGAATACGGCGTTGCCGTCGGCGCGGGGGTTCAGACCCCAGCCATCCCTGATGATGATTGCAACTGGTTTTGTGACCATTTCGATACCTCTTTTGACGGACGAAAATTATACCATTTCACGGCGCACCGGCATCACGGAGACGCCGTCCGGGACCACGGCTATCGTGGAGCGGGGACCAAGGAGGCTGGTCGCCATGCCGATTGCCTCGCCGAGATCCGCGGCGGCGTCCATGCCTATGGCGCGGATGATAGAGTGGTCGCAGTCGCGGGTGACGAGGATGACGCGGTTCCGGCGCAGCACCCTGGCGAGGATCTGGACCTGCCATTGGTCAGGCTCGGTCCTGTCGGCGGGGACGGCGAGTATGCGCTCCATCAGCTCCGCCGGCGACGACGCCTCGGACAGCATTCTGAAGAAGGCGTCGCCACCGTGTCCGTCGCCGCATGCCGAGCACATGACTATCACGCCGCCCTCGCGGCAGACCGCCTCGCCGGCCGTCATGCCCTTCACCGACTGGTAGATGTTCTGGTCGAGCGGGTGTCCGCCGTTTGATGTGACCACTATGTCCGCCTCCGGGACCTCGACGCGGCAATGGCTGCCGAGGAAGGCGCATCCCGCCTCATGGGCGGCCCGTTCCGCGCCGGCGAAGGCGCGTATGACTCGTTTGTCCGGGCCGAGGACGACGTTAGTGACGAATGCAAGCCGCGCCTTTTCCGCCGCGAATACCATGTCGCGATGGACCGGGTTGCCGTCCAGGATGCCAGTGCGGGCGCGGGGGTCGTCGATGAAGGCCGCGCAATGGTTTGCCAGCACCGTCTCGCGCGAGGCTATGCCGGGCAGAACGCTCTTGCGCCCGCCCGAGAAGCCGGCGAAGAAGTGGGGCTCGATGAATCCCTCGGACACAAGCAGGTCGGCCTCGAGGGCAAGGCGGTTGAGCAGAAGGCGCCCACCGGATGGAAGGAGTCCGAGGTCCGCCATGGCGGAGGCGTCCTTCGCGTCATGGAGGACGATGCGCTCCCGGTCCACGATCTCGGGCGTTAGCTTCTCAACCAGCTCCTCGCGGCGTGGCGCCCTGTGGCATCCGGTGGCTACCAGGAGGGTTATGTCGATCGATGGGTTTCCGCGCCTAAGGCGCTTCAGCATGGGCGGGACGATGAGGCGCGATGGAACAGGGCGCGTATGGTCGCTGAGGATGATGACGGCGTTGCGCCTGCCTTTGGCAAGCTCATCCAGGCGGGGCGAGCCGATCGGGTCGTCCATCGCCCTTTCCACCTCGGCGGCCCCATCGGCCGCCGGTGGCGGCAGCGGTGATTCGAATACGCCGAGCAGCCGTCCGTCATCGACATCGCATTCAAGACGTGTCCGTCCGTATGGGATAGTAATGATCATAGCCACATGAATATTTATACTTCTGTTTGCTAAACTTGCCACCAAAGCGGATCTTTAGTCCAGTCAATAGGGAAGCCAGTTTGGTGAAGCAACTGCGGGAAACGTGCGGCGAAGCCTCTCATCAGCGTTTCCATCCGCCTCTTCCACTCGGAGTGTTTTCCTTCTGGAATGGAATCGTGGGCAAGCATCCAGTTCAGCATCAATGCCACGGCGTAGATGGTCTTGGAATGCTTGGCAACCAAACCCCACCTCTTACCTCCTGGGATTTTCGGCGAAATGGAGAGTTGCCGATCCCAAAGCCGAGCGTGGTGTGCGCAGACATTTCTCGCGAAAGTGAACGTGTGGAGCCATGACTTGAGAATGACGAACTGTATGGAATAATCCCTCGCGACGGCTCCCTGCTCGCGGTTGCGAAGGTTTGAGTACATGCGCGACAAAGTGCCAAAGGAGCATATTTCGGACACCATCCAGATTGGCAGATCGGGGTATTGCGAATAAGTGTCCCTGAAATGATCGACGAAGAGCTCGCGTGATCTCCGTGTCTCGTCGATGAGGGTCTTGTGCCATTCGCCGTGCGTTGAGGAGGACTTGCCTTGCGTGGCGTTTGTGGCTGCCTGCGGTGAAAAAGCCTTGTCGAAATTGGCCGCGTCCGCATGACCAAACGGGCCGAACGCGCGGCCAAAGTGGAACGCAATCGAGGTGCGGAGCGATATCTCGACCATTTCCAGGGCATCTGACAGGCAGTCGCGCAAAGCGGAGTCGAAAATCGCACAGATCAACAATGTCCTCGAATCTTACGCCAGGCAGGAAAACCTTTTCTCCCGCCGTCGCGTCCCAATGCTGGAAGCGAAGGCAAAACCCGGAGAAACGATAGTAGTTCACATACCTGATGAAACGCGCCGCCGCCGCTTCATCGGCAATGGAGAGGCCTCTGGCCTTCAATTTCGCCACCTGGTCAGGAACGTCCAGCCATGGCTTTGTGTATGGAATCCTCATGTTTGCCATGTCAAAAAAAGAACGCGCCCTTTATGGGCATTGTCCGAATCTCGCAAGAAGCGGACAAGAAACCCGGCGCGTATGTTGGGATTATCATCCCAAATCCTGCCCCCATTTGCAACCTTATTTTCACTGCCAACCTTGAACACCATATTGGCACGACCGCGATGTTCTTGCCTGTATCGTTTACCGTGGCGGCAACGGCACCGTTACCGAGCCGCTCGTCTCGTTGCCGGCGCGGTCGCGGATGGTGATGTCCGCGAGGCGGACGCCTGGGAGCGCCTTGTAGAGATCGTCAGGGGTCGGCGCCTTGAGGCCATCGGAGACCTTCTTGCCCCTGGCGTACATGCCGTCTAGGCCGCTCCTGTCGTATGCGGTGACCGGTATCGGCTTGGCGGGGTCGGCGAAGCCCTTCAATATGGCTACGTAATCGAGTTCGAGGGCGTATTTCGTGATCTCGGGGAGGCGCATGTAGATGGCGTTTATCCTCCTGCCATCCGTCAAGCCGGTCTCCTTGCGGATGAATGCGTCGACATCGATGGTGAGAACGCACCACTTGCCGGGCTGGAAGTCGCACGACCCGTGAAGACCGGCGGGTCGGTCGGCGTCGCTTGGCTTCGCCGACGGGATCTTCATAACGTGCGACTTCTCCTTGGGCTTGCCGTTCGGTTCCGTCGGCGGATGTTCCACGCTGAAGGTGAGTCTGAACGCCATGTTCGTAGGCGCCGGGTTGCCCTCGGGAAGACGTGCGCGGATGACCAGCCAGCGGTTCGACGCGCTGTTCCACGTCATGCCTGCCACCTTGAACGTGGCCGTGATCTGGGGCTTGGCCTCGAACTTGTCCGCCGTTGTAATGGAAAGGATGTTCCTCGTATGCTCCTTGCCCGGTTCGCACTTGATCTTCAGGTCTTTGCCGAAGTTCCCGAAGAACGAGTTCGCCGCGGAGATGTCGCCGCCCCTCAGCACCCATGGGTAGTTGGCGGACCACGATGGAGGGCACTTGTCGGAAGCGTAGTCGAGGACGTTCGTGGCGGCGGCCGGCGGGGCCTCGTTCCCTGCGCCGTCTCGTATGCCCGACACCTCGAATACGACCTTCTCGCCATCCTTATGCTTCTGTATCTGCTCCCGCGCCAGCCGCGCCCACTGCGCCCGCCAAACGAGGGAGTTGTCCTTGTTGAATTTGACCTTTTCGTCGTCGCGTGAACGGACGGTGATCTTGTCGCCGTCCGCCTTCAGACTAAAGCCATCAAGCACGGGGGGCGAGCCGGTTTTGCCGAAAGACATGGAGAGCGTCATGGGCTCCTGCGAGGTCGATATGGTTACCTTTGGCGGCGTGGTGTCGTAGAGGAACGGGATGTCCGCGACGTCGGATGGGTTGCCATTCGCACCCACCCCACGAATGAGGAGGTGGTGGATGCCGTCGGGTAGTTTGGTGGTCTGGAGGTCTGGTGGTCTGGTGGTCTGGAGGTTTGGAGGTCTGGAGGTCTGGAGGTCTGGTGGTCTGGTGGCGGTGATGACAGTGGCCGTCCACTGGTCGGGGGCGTTCGTGGCGGCCTCGGCGGCGATCCATTTGGCCGCGGCCTCGTCCTCGCCGTCGGCTATGACTGCGTACTCGGCCCGCGAAACCGGCGCCGTGAAGGTGGCGTGGAAGCCGAAGATGTTGGTTGGCCCGAGGGCGGGGCCAATCACTATGTCGTCAAGGTCGAAGCTGCTGTAGAGGCCGGTGTGGTTGGCGTTCGGCTGCTTTGTCGTGCCACGCGATGACAAGACAAGCGGCACCTTTGTCCTTGACGCCGCCTCCGACGGCTTGACCTCAACCTCCATGTCCGTGAGAAGCCGCAGCGCCTTGTGCCATTTGCCGTCTAGCACGGCGCGGTTTGTCGAAGGGTCGTCGCCGAAATGGTGCCAGATGTTCTGGCGCGTTGAGATGTTCACGATGGCCATGTCGTCGCCGCGGTAGCGGAACGCGACAAGCGGCGTCGAAGCGAGGTCGAACACGGGGGCGAGGTTGGCGGAGAGCCGGGTGTCGCGGCCGTTGTTGTCGAGGCGGATGAAGGAGGATGTCTCGTCGTCTCCGAAGCATGGGACCGGTGTCATTCCGCCGTGACTATACGGCCCCAGGACCGTCGTGCGGGTTTCAAAACTTTCGTACATGGCGCCAGTCGCACCGTCGAGGATGACCGAGGCCACACGTATATGTTCCGCCTCGTCGGCGAAGGACGCCGCAGGCAGAAGTTGCGTGAAGGGGCGTCCGCCGCCGGCTGTCTTGAAGGTGACCTTCACGGGGCTCGTGCCTATCTTGAGCGGTCGCTGGAAGGGTATGACCAGCGCGTTGTCCTCGACGCGCGCCAGCGGCGCGGGGCCGCCGCCGACCGTGACCTCCTGCGCGCTGATGAGCGGGTTCGGCCAAGGAAGCGTAGAGGAAACGCGGATGACGTTGGTGGGGTAGGGGAGGTATTCGGCGATGAGGCCCTGGTTGTCGGCCGGCGGGAGCGTCCAGAGTATGGTCGGCTCCGACGGACAGATCGATGCCGGGACCTTGAACGAGTTCAGGCGTCCGGCGACGCCGCCCCTCAGGGCTACCTGGACTTCGTGCGCGAACGCCGCCTCGTTGTCGGCGGAGTTGTCTGGCTGCGGCTCGTCGCGGTAGATCGGGCGCATCCTGCGGATGGCGTACCATGTGCCGGGCGCATTGCCTTTGAGGCCCTGCTGCACATCGCCGGGACGGAGGTTGCCGAAGCCCTCGAGCATGACGAGCTGCTTGCGCGGGTCTGCCCCGGTCGCCGGAAGCCACGCCGTCATCGGCGTCCAGACCTTCGCCGCGCCGTCGGGCGTTGGCGGCGGCTCCGGGGAGAAGCCGGAGAAGCGGCGGCGGTCGCGGCCTTCGCGCTCGCCGCAGATGACATGCGAATAGCGGTTGGTCACGGCTTCGTCGGCAAGCGAGAACTCTAGGTTGAATAGTGCGTCGGGCGAACGGGCGACCTCGAACGACCATCCGGCCAGCTGCGACGCAGTGACGTCTGCCAGAATCGGCGAGGCGAGGAACGATCCGGATCCGTTGACAGATGTCACGGTCATCACGGTCTCGCCCTCCTCCTGCGAGAAGGAAATGGACGGACATGACACCTCGTCAGCCGCATGCCACAGCTCGGGACGCAGCATGTCGACGGGAAGGCCGGAGAAGTGTGGGAGGGGAGTTGGGGAGTTGGATAGTTGGGGAG
The DNA here is from genome assembly GCA_017458965.1 of Kiritimatiellia bacterium. Classification (GTDB taxonomy): domain Bacteria; phylum Verrucomicrobiota; class Kiritimatiellia; order RFP12; family JAAYLN01; genus RGIG3612. Next base: position 11,783 of record JAFSZJ010000046.1, read on the forward strand.
TTGGTGAGTTGGGGAGTTGAGAAGTTGGGGAGTTGGATAGTTGGATAGTTGGGGAGTTGGGTGGTTGAATAGGGGAGAAGGAGAAGCGGTGGGGGGCGATGCGCTCGGCGGCGATGCGGACACGCGCCACGACCATCGAATTGCGGTAGGTCCACACGCCGAACGAACCGGAGTCCAGCGGCTTGGGATCGTCCACCGAGAAGACCGGAATGTTGTCGAAGTAGGCCTCCAGCCGGTTCCCCATGCGGCGGAGCTTGACGGTGTACCACGCGCCGTGGACGTCGCGACCCTTCGCGACCAGCGGCTCGTATCCTGTTCGGATGTTTCCGTCGCGTATGCGTGGAGCCACCTGGGCGTCGGTCTCCGCGAGGAGTTCGCCGTCCCTTAGCAACCGCGACCTCCGCTGCGAGTGGTTCTGGTCCCACTCCGTGATCTTGAGCGTGTAGCCCTGCGAAGGCGTGTGTGAGCGGTTCAGTATCGTCATGTCGAAGTCGCCTACGCGGTCGTACCAGCCGTGGCGCATGCCGCAGACGAATGTCGCGCAGAAGTCGCCGCCGACATCGTACTTCGACCAGAGCGCCGCAAGCCCGTCGCCGTTCTCGCCGTTCATGTGCGACCATTCTGGACGGCACTGGAAGCGGTTCACGACCTCCCATGTCCCGCCGTTGATCGTCCAGTCGTGGAGCGATTCGTCGAAGAGGCAGTCGATCACCGGTTCGCGATGGACGAAGACGTTCAGCGTGTAGCGTTTTGGGGCCTTTCGGAAGAGCATGCGTCGTCCGCCATGCGGATAGACGAGGTTCGCGCGGAAGTATTCACCGCCCGGCGTCACTACCGATAGACGTCGTCCGTCGAGGCGCACGGTGAAGCGGTTCGTGACCGTCATCGCACCGGTTTCGCCGACCATTGCCGCCGGGGGATAGGGGGCCGAGAAGAGCGGTGGGGCGTTTGTCGCGAAGGAGCCGAAAACGGTCAGGACGTTCGTAGCGCATACGATCCTCGCATCCGCGCCTTCGCCGTCCTCGGTCACGCCAAGTCCAAGGTCGATGCCGTCTATTCCGGGAAGTGTGAGCGAGACGCGGCTCAAGACGTCGTCCTTGTACCAGACGAGGCCGTTCGTCATCGTCAGCCACTGGCCCTCCGTCGAGGCCCAGTGGCGCATGAATAGATCGTCCACGAAGAACTTGTTCTTCTCGAAGCGGTCGGTGTAGGCGCTAGGTCCATGCGTCACGGACGGATAACCTATGCCGTGCGGGTTGTCGATGCGGTACCAAGCCTTCCCAGCCGGCGGCTCGGGCATGCGCATCGTCACATAGGTGACTCCGTCCACGCGGCCGTCGATGAAGCCGGGCGAGGTAGCCTCGAGCGAGAACCCATGCGCACGGATGGTCGAGGCAAAGCCATTCATTTCCTCGAAGGTGCACATGTCGTTCGTCGCGCCCGATCCGTCCATCAGGTACATGGCGTATCCGATGGGCCCGTGCCGCTCGATGCGCAGCGTCGCGGACGCGTTCGTCGCGGAGCCGACGCCGAGTTCGAGAACCGCGTCTTGATGGAGCGTGGCAGGAAGCGTTATCGCCGCTGGAGGATCGTCGGCGACGCCGAAGGACATCGACTTCGCCGTATTCGGCGCGCCGTCCGCCAGCGCGAAGTCCGCGCCGCACCATGTGGCGGCGGCAACGTCGTCGAACCGTGCCGGATGCGCCTCCCCGGTCTTGGCGTAGAGACCGAAGCGCCCACCGGCCGGAAGGGCGAGGCTGTGGCGGATCACGGCGACGCCATCGACGTAGCAGATGGCTTCGCCGTCCGTGAGGCGCGCCTCAAGCATGTACCACTGGCCAGGTGCCAGCTCGGTCTCGACGCCTGCGACGAATTCGCCAGGCGTCTCCCCGGCGACGCAACCCCTGCGCAGGACGAAGTCGAGCCGTCCGGTGTCCGGGTTCTGCTGCGATGTGAAGGTGAAGGCGCCGTCGTCCGTTGCCATGAATGCGATGCCGTTCGTGCCGCCGTCCTGATGGACTGCCGCGCGGATCGAGTAGTGGCTGTGGAAATCCTCGCCGGCGATGATGAGCGCGTCTTCGCCGAAGCCGCTCAGGCAGTAGAAGTTCGGGCTCTTGGCCTGCGTCGGAAACTTGGAGAGCTTCTGGCGCTCGTTGGCGTGGACTGTGCGGCCGGTGACGGCGTGGAGCGACCACTCCCCCGCCAGCTTCTCCCAGCTCATAAGCCCCGTCTTGTCGCCCTCGGCCACCATGAATGCGTCCGCGAAGGCGAACGGGGCCAGGCGTTGGACGAAGAGGTCGCCGCCGGCATCGGACGCCTCGTCGATGAGCACATGGACCGGGGCGGTGGACTCATCGGTGAAGCGGCCGATCTCGTGGCCGTCCGAGTAAAGCGCGCATATGCCGCGGTAGCGGCGGAAGCCGACGACCACGTTCGTTTCGCCGCCGGCGTCCGGGGCGATCATGAAGCGCTTTACGGACGTCCCTCCGGCGGCGTCGCACACGTTGGATACCACGACCTCGAAAGGACGCGACCCATTCGCCGGAAAATCGACATACGTGTCCGGCGTCACGCCAGGGGCCTTGTCAACCAGCCCGCCAAGCGCGGAACAAGCCGCGACCATCGCCGCCGCCCACGCGTATATGCGCGCGAATCTCATGATAAAGAGGGCTCAAGCATAATCCGCGCCAAACATCCTGCGGCTGGTGTAAACCCGGTTCCGTGATGTTTGAAAGACAACACGGACAACATTGACAACTTTCCCCTCATCCCTGACCCAGTTGTCCCAGGTTGTCATGGTTGTTTTCTTTCAAAATCGCCACGGATTTCTTTGCGCACACCTTTGCTTCTTGTTGACTTGGAGCATGGAAACGGCTAGACTTTTGGCGGATGGTGAGGATTGACCCGCCGTCCTGATCGAGGAGAACAACGATGAAGAAGTATGTCTGCGTAGTCTGCGGTTACGTCTATGATCCGGCGGAGAACAACGGTGTCGCGTTCGAGGACCTTCCCGATGACTGGGTCTGCCCCGTCTGCGGCGTCGGCAAGGACCAGTTCGAACCTGAAGAATAGAATTACACAAATGAGCACCGCCACCGAACGGCGTCCGGCGACAAGGATCGCGGGCGCGGACTTTCCTTTCTGGCATTTTCCGCTGAACCGCCCGCATGTGGGCGTGAAGCTAGGCAACAACTCCACCGGGCTTCTCGTATGGGGCGAAGGCAACGAGCTGCAGCTCTCGATAGGCGTCCCTACGCTCTGGGAGCATGATGGCGGGGCCTTCTGGCACGAGGGGCAGTCCTTCAAGGCCATCCGCAAGGTCCTTGAAGCCGGCGACGAGAAGGGGCTGAAGAAGATATTCCCGCCGAAGGGCAAGACGCCGCAGCTCCTCCCGATGGGGCGCGTGACGATAACGTTCGGCGGCGGTCTGCGCCTCGACAAGGCGTTCCTCGACATCAGGCGCGCCATACTGCGCGTCGATCTTTCCGGCAAGGGCGGCAAGTACGCGTCCGTCAACGTCGGCATCGACTGGAAGAGCGGCGTCGTATTCGCCGAGTTGCCGAAGCTGATGCCGGAGGCGACGGTGCGGTTCCTCACCGGGTACGAGCAGCCGCGCAACACCGAGACGTTCAAAAACCGCGGCATGGAGCCGCCGCGTGTCGAGGACTACGGCTTCGAGCAGACGTTCCCGAAGGATGACGCGGCAGGGCTCGCCGTTGTCACGGACAAGAACGTCGTATATGCGGCCGCAGCGCGCGCGCCGAAGAAGGCGCTTGAGGCGGCGTTGAAAAAGGCGGAGGCCGCCGCTAAAGCGGGCGTGAAGGCGCTAAAGGCCTCCACCGCCGAACGCTGGGCTGATTACTGGAAGGCCGTCCCTAAGGTCTCAATCCCCAACGCGACGCTCCAGTACCTGTACGACTACGGCATGTACCAGTTCGGCGCGGCGACGGACGATTCCCCGACGGCCGTCGCGGCCCCGCTCCAGGGGCCTTGGTACGCCGACGACTGCATACCGCCATGGGGCGGCGACTACCATTTCAACATCAACATCCAGGAGTACTACTGGCCGGCGTATCGTGGCAACCGCCTCGAGCACCTCATGCCGGTCTTCCGCCTCATCAAGAGCTGGATGCCGCGCCTGCGCGAGAATGCCCGTATATTCGCCGGGATTGACGACGGCGCGATGCTTCCGCACGCGGTGGACGACCGCGGCGTTGCCATGACGTCCAGCTTCTGGACCGGCATGATGGACCACGGCTCCACGATGTGGATGGCCGACATGATGTGGCGCTACTACGAGTTCGGCGGCAAGGGCGGCAAGAAGTTCCTGCGCGATGACGCGATGCCATTCATGGAGGGCGCCTTCAACGTCTTCTACAAGATGCTGGATAAGGCCAAGGACGGGACGCTCTCGCTTCCGGTCGGTTCCTCGCCCGAATACCGCGGCGCTGAGATGAACGCATGGGGCCGCAACTCTTCCTTCCAGCTCGCCGCAGCCCACCGCCTCGCCGAGAACCTGCAGTCCGCCGCGAAGGAGCTTGGCGTGAAGCCCGACCCGCGCTGGGCCGAAGTGAGTGCAAGGCTTCCGCTTGCCGCGATAGTCGATGCCAAGGCCGCCGCCGAGGCGGGCCGCCCGCTGCCCGTAGGCGCCCACGGCGCCGAACCTGCGCAGATCGGCCTTTGGGACGGCCTCGTGCTGGAATGCTCGCATCGCCACCACTCGCATCTCGCCGGCATCTTCCCGTTCGACACGATCCCGGTGGACGATCCCGCATGGCACGATGTCCTCGTGCAGAGCTACTGGCACTGGGTCGAGAGCGGCATGGTCTATTGGTCCGGATGGTGCGTGCCGTGGGCCTCGATCCTCCACACGCGCGTCGGCAACGCCGATACGGCCGAGTTCCTGCTTGAGTTCTGGGAAAGGTACTTCGTCAACGAGGGGCGCGGCACGCTGCACGATTCGCACATCTGCGGCCTAAACTACATGGGGCGTCCGGCGTTCGCGAAGGA
>JAFSZJ010000047.1 GCA_017458965.1 Kiritimatiellia bacterium
CCCTTTTGTGGCATACTTACACATGTCGTCCGTGTCCTTGTCACTGTTAACATCTAATTCACTAATACACTTTAACAGTATGACACGGACGACTTCTGTTTGCACCCATTTGGTGAATGGGCGAAACTCCGCAAATCATTGGAAAACCACGCCGAAACCCTAAACTGCCCAAATCAACTGCGACGCTTAGGTTCAACGGTTAGTCGTCAGGGGCCATGTGCAAGCGAGTGGTTCAAGTGGCCAGACCTTCGAGACTTTCAAGACCTTCCAAGACTTTACAGACCGCACAAGCGGCTTTCCAATCCGGATGCGCCGCGGCGAAGCCACAAGGCATGGACGCGGACACATGATGCTCGCATCAGTGCGGCGGCATCAAAGTCGTTGGCTCGCTTCAGCAATAGTGCACATCATGAAGGCCGAAGCGAGACAGCGCAACAGCTTTCCAAAATCGACGAGGTAGCGCCAAGACTTTGCGGACTTCGCGTTTAAAATCGCAACCTTGCCGGCCACACTGTATTAGACAATGCCCTATCCCGCGAGATTCGGGAGCCAGGTCGCGATCCCGGGGAAGACGATGAGCAGCGCCGCCGCCACGAAGAGGGCAAGCAGGAACGGCATTGCGCCGCGGAATATCGTCTGTATCGGGATGGAGCGGTCTATGCCGCTCACGACATAGACGTTTACGCCGACCGGCGGCGTTATGACGCCCATCTGCGTGATGACGACGACCAACACTCCGAACCAGATCGGGCTGTAGCCAAGCCTGAGCACGACCGGGTAGAAGATCGGCACCGTCAGCATCACAAGCGCGAGCGAATCGACGAAGCATCCGGCGACGAGGTAGAAGAAGCCGATGATCGTCATAACAGCCCATGCCGGAAGCGGAAGACCGGACAGCCATTTGGCTAGAAGCGAAGGCATCTCTGTCACGGCAAGGAAGTGACCGAAGACCGATGCGCCGGCGACGATGATGAGCACCATGCACGATGTCCGTATCGTCTCCTCCAGCGCCCTGGCAAGCATCCTGAAAGTGAGTTTGCGCGATATGGCCGCAACGATCAGGCTTCCGGCGGCACCGACCGCCGCACCCTCGGTCGGAGTGAAGAACCCGGCGAACATGCCGCCGATGACGAGCGCGAAGAGGATGAGCGTCTCGGATATCTCGCCTAGGGCGGCGAGGCGCTCGCGCAACGGGCGCTTCTCGCTGGCCGGGCCGGCGGAAGGGTCGATGGCGCAGACTATCGCCACAACGGCGCAGAAGAGCAGGGCGATGAGGATGCCGGGTACCACGCCGGCCATGAAGAGCTTGCCGATGGACTGCTCCGTCATGATGCCATAGACGATGAAGACGACGCTCGGCGGAATGAGCATGCCAAGTCCGCCTCCGGCCGCGACCACACCGCCCGCCAGGGAGGGGCTGTATTTGTAGCGGCGCATCTCGGGGAGCGTGACGGACGCCATCGTCGCCGCCGTGGCAGGCCCCGAGCCGCAGATGGCGCCGAAGGCGGCACACGCCCCGACGGCGGCCATGGCAAGTCCGCCGCGCAACGGTCCGAACCACCTGTTCGCCGCCTTGAAGAGCTTGCCGCTGATGCCGGCGTGGAAGCAGACCTGGCCCATGAAGACGAAGAGCGGGATGACCGTCAGACCATAGCTGGCGAACGATTCCATGAAGTCCGACGCCAGGACGGCGAGAGCCGCGCGGGGGGAGACTATGGCGGCAAAGCCCACTGTCCCGACAAGCGCCATGACGAAGGCGACGGGCAGACTCGCCACTAGAAGAACGAGCAGGGCGACAAGGCCGATGACGCCGATTTCGACAGGGCTCATGCCGCACCTCCTGGTCCGTTGGTCCGTTGGTCCGTTAGTCCGTTGGTCCGTTGGTCCGTTGAGCTGTTTGAGCGTTGCATAGTTCGGCGGGGGGGCCGCATGAGGTCTCGGCCGGGACGGACAAGGTGGAAGAGCGAGACAAACGCCGTCAGGAGGCACATGGCGGCTATGTACCATGCGAGCGGATATGTCGGGCACTGAAGGGTCGGCATGACCTCGCCACTGCGGAAGAGCCTTGTGGCACGGACATGGAAGGCGTAGGCTGCGAATAGGAACAAACCGCACTGGACGGTGCGCATGACGCTGTCGACGGCCATTCTCCAGCCGCGTCCAAGGCGGTGGAAGAAATACTCGATCGCCACATGTCCCTTGACGGCGGTGGTCAACGGCAGCGCTGAGGCGATCGTCACGCCGCCGGCCAGGCGCACGACATCGTACGCTCCGGTCACAGAGGTCCCGAAGCGTCGAAGGACTATGTCCACGCATGTGACGAGCGCCATCACGAGGATGCCTGCGCTGGCCACGTATGCGGACGCGATCACAAGCGACCTCAACGGCCGCCAGAGCGGTTCATCATGATCAGCGCGCATATTTCGCGACCTCCTCCTGAAGATCGGCCAGAAAACGCCGTCCGGGCAGCCCCTTCGCCTCCGCGGCCAACGCGAACTGATCGAGCACGGGCAAGATCCTTTCGCGCCAACGCGCGGTCTCCTCCTCGGGCAGGGCGAAGGTGGTCTTGCCCAGCTCATCGAGCATGGCGCGCGCGGCGGAGTCGGCCTCGTTCCAGCCTTGGCCGTGGCGGTCCAGCCATTCGTCGCTGACGGAAGTGAAGATGTCCTTGATGTCGTCCGGCAGGGCGTTCCAGCGCTCGAGGTTCATCGTGACGAACATCGTAGTCGTGTAGCCGATGGCCGGGGTGTCCGTGACATACTGGATCACCTCGCCCTGCTTCCAGCCCTTCAGCGTCTCCACCGGGCAGAAGGTGGCGTTGACGACGCCTTTCTGGAGCGCCTCGTAGGTGTCGGACTGCGCCATGCCGATGGCGGTGGCGCCGAGGGACTCGACGATCTTCGCGGAGAGGCCGGTCGCGCGGATGGTGCATCCGCGAAGGTCCGCCAGAGAATGTATAGGTGTGCGCGAGGCGAGGACGCCGGGACCGTGGGCGTGTACATAGAGCAAGTGGGTGTCCGCGACCTCCTTCGGGGAGTAGCGGCGCACCATGGCGTTGGCGATGCGCGTGGCGGACTCGCCGTCGGGGTAGCCGACGGGGAGGTCGAGCCCCTCGATCAGCGGAAAGCGTCCACGCGTGTAGGCGAAGCAGCTCATGCCCAGATCGGAGATGCCGTCCACGACGCCGGCGTAGCACTGGTCGGCCTTGGTGAGGACGCCGCCCGGGAAGATGCGGATCTGGACGCGGCCTTCGGAACGGCGCTCGATCTCGTCGGCCCATTCGCGCGCGGCGATGGTCTGCACATGGGTCGGCGGGAAGAAGATGCTGTAGTTGAGGCGGATGACGGATACGCCGTCACGCCTGGCGCATGACGCCATCGACAACGACAGAACCGCGATGGCCGCCGTGAGCATTCTGGATATTGGAGGCTTCATTCCCTTGATCGACCTATTTGGAAAAGCGTACCACGAATCCGCCGCCCGTGCTTGTTTTTCGTGTCCAAACGGGGCTTTTATGAGGTAGAATGCGCAAGGAGGATGCGCAGGAGATGTCATTGAAGGAAGGCGAGGTTGTCGCGCAGGAGATCGTGGACGCGGTCGACGCCATTCTTAAGCGCATCCCCACGCGCGAGCTCGACCTCTTCGCGTCAGCCAGCCCGTCCTTCAAGGTCGGCGGCTTCCGCAAGGGCAACACCGCCGCCATACGGGCTCGCATACGCCAGCTGATCTCCGGATCGGAGCCGATAGCGGACGATCTTCGGCGACTACTCGCGAAGCACTGCGAGGCCTCCGCCGTCCTCGCCCTCTTGTCCGAGACCGCGGTCCGCACACTCGTGCGGCCACTTGCCTCCGCCCTGGGCCAAGCGCAGTTGGCGCTGGCGCTGGCCTTGGATCCAAGGTTGTCAGGAATCGCGGTGCCCGAAGGTGCCTCGGGAGCCGAGGAAGACTTGCCCTCGATCGCCGAAGAGCTGTCCCCGTTGTTCGGGATATGCGGCGATGCGCGGCCAGGGGAAGGCGAGCAGACTGGACGAATCGGCGTGGCGGAGTCGATCGCCGCCGCGAAGGCGGCGGCGGAGAGGGATGCGGCGGCGAAGCGCAAGGGGCTTGAGGCCCGCCTTGAAAAGGAGATTGCGAAGGCAAAGGCGGCCGAGGACCGCGCCGCAGAGGCCGAGACTCACGCCAAGGATGCGGGCAAAGAAGCCACCGCTATGCGCCGCCGCGCGATGGAGGCGGAGGAGGCTCTGGCCTTCGAAAGACGCCATGCCGCAGAACTCGTGGACGCGAATGTCGAGAAGCGCCTTGCCGAGGAGTTCGCTTCATGGCTTGGCGAACGCAGGGCGGCGATGATCGCAGCTGCGGCAGCAGAGCTGCCGCAGCTGCGAATCTCAGATTTCAAATCTCAGATTTCACAGGGTTTGAAAGGACAGGAAGAGACAGAGCTGCCGCAGCTGCGAATCTCAGATTTCAGATCTCAAATTTCACAGGGTTTGAAAGGACAGGAAGGGGCTGAGCTGCCGCAGCTGCGAATCTCAGATTTCAGATCTCAAATTTCACAGGGTTTGAAAGGACAAACAGGTCCAGAGGGATCGGAACAGCTACGGCGGCTTCTTGCCGCCATGGAGCATCAGGCCGAGGCAGATCCTGCATCGGCCTCGCGGTCGTTCATCGAGGCGCGGCTGGCGTCGTACGAGGAGGCGCTCGCCCGCGCCTCGGCACTCATAGCGGACTCGCTTTCCCCATCGGCTGAGCTCATCGCCGCGCACGAGGCGCTTGCCGAGGAGGCCGCAAGGCTTTCCAGCCTCCTGAAACGGCCATCCTCCCCTGTCGCCATCGCGGACATCGTCGCCGCGCTCGACCACGAGGCCGCGAAGTCCTCGGCCAGAGAACTCCCCGAAGTCCAGCACCTTGCCAGACGCCTTGTCGAAATCGGGGTACTCTCCCAGGAGGACGCCGCGTCCGTCCGCGAGCGCATCCGCACCCGATATGCGGCGCTCTACGCGAAACGCGGGGAACCGGAGGAGGCGGAGGCGTCATCCCCTGAGGGACGGTTACGCAAAGCCCTGTCCGGCGGCGAGGCGCTCGTGCTGCTCGTTGACGGCCACAACACCCTCTTCGCCCTGCAATCGCGCTATTGCCGTCCGCAGGACCATCGGGGACCACCATCCGAGGCCCGCGACTGGCTCGTGGCTGACATATCGCAGATTGTCTCGGGAGCGCCGAACTGCCGCGTAATCGTCGTCTTCGACGGTCCGGAGCGGAGCGAAAGCGCCCCGTCCGGCAACGTCAAGGTCATCTATTCCGGTGGCGGGTCGAGCGATGTTGAGCACCGCGCCGACGATGTGATCGTCGATGAGTTGCGCTTCCTCTCACGCGCCGGCGCCACGATGATCGTCGCGACAAACGACAACGGCCTCGCATCCCGCGCCGAACACCTTGGCGCGATGAGCATGCCGCCCACCGCGCTGCTCGAATACATCCGCTAGAGCCGCCTACTTGTTCAACGCGTCGACCAGCGCCTGGTCGATGACTGCGGAGACGATTGCGTTCTTGTCGTTGTTCGCTATGGAGACGGACGTCAGGAACTTGGCCAGTTCGGCGCCGTTCGGATCGGCGGACATCTTCATGATGGAGATCATCTTCAGCCCGTTGAGACCGTCTACAAGGGCCTTGGCCGCTTCGGCGTCGCCGAACACGCCGGTCAGATTGGCTATCACGGCGTTGTCGCCCTTCTGCCTGAGCGTGAACCCGATGAACTTCGGCGGCGGGGTGTTGAGCATCGGCAGCTGCTCGCCGTTCTCGAAAAGCCCAGCGCTGTTGATCGCGGCGACAACGGGATAGTCCTTGGAAAGCGCCCGGGCGTACATGGAGTCGCCGGCAAGCCCCTTGGCCTTGCCGTTCATGGCGGCAAGCGCCTTCAGGAAGGCGGTCTCGCTGTCGGCCGCCACCGCAAGCCCCTTGCGCGGGAAGGTGATCCACTGTCCGCCGCCCTTGGCGTCACGGTTGATGTAGGTGGTCACGCCGCCTACCGTCTCGGTCTTGCAGCCGTTCTTCACCAGCTCGGCCGCGACCTTGGCAGAATCGAATGTGCCGGTAACGAATCCGCAACTCGAGCCGTTCCCGTTCCCGGCCTTGGGGAAGAAGCCGGCAAGCACCATGTCGATCTGGTCCTCCATGCCCTTCAGCCACTCGGGGACGGCGATGTTGGAGAACTGGGGAGCCGCCGAATCCTTGACGCCCTTCTCGGCAAGCGTCTTCAGGAACGGGATCGCGCGCAGCGCCTTCGTGTTTACGCGGGCGACGCCTGAGACATCGGCGGGGAGCCACTTGGCGTCCTGCGCGAAAGCCGCGCCTGCGATCATCGCGGCGCAAAGAAGAGTCGTTCTGATTGTAAGTGTGGTTTTCATGGGGCGATTATCCTTGATTGGCGATAGAGGGGCAAGAACAAAACTTGGCGCGATCATCGTGTGGCAGGAGTGGTCAAAGCGGAGAAGAGGTTTGCGAAGGAGGCTGCGCTTTTGCGGTAGTCGAAGACATCGGACACACGGCGGACGGCGGCCTCGCCCATGGCCTTGCGACGGGCGGGGTCCGCGGCGAGCGTCATTATCGCATCCGCCAAGGCGCGGGCATCGCGTGGCGGGACTACGAAACCGGTCTCGCCGTCCGCGACAATCTCCGGGAGGCCGCCGACGTCCGTGACGATGGCGGGGACGCCCTGCGACTGCGCCTCGATCGCCGCCTTTGCAAGGCCTTCGCGCTCCACGGTGGGCATCACGGAGATGTCGGTTCTGGCGACAATGGCCGTAGCGTCCTTGCGGAAGCCCACATGGACAATGCGCCGGTCCTCGGCGACGGCCTGTTCGACGCGGCGACGCATCCGATTGTCAGAGATGCCGCCGACGAGCAGGAGACCAACCCGCCTGTCAGCCGGTATGAGGCGCATGGCATCCAGGAGATAGTCGATCCCCTTGACCGGGCGTAGGCAGCCGGCGAAAGACACGACGGTCAGCCCCTTCAACGCTTCGGGTAGCTGGAAATCGGTCGTGAGGTCACGGTACCATGCGGGATCGTGGCCCTTGTAGATGCGCGTCACCTTGGATTCGGGGAAGCGGAGATCGTCGACGAAATAGCGGCGGACGGCGTCAGACACGGCAACGACATGATCGAGGCCGGGGTGGAAGTATGTAAGCCACGAGGCAGGATCGAAGCGCGAGAGGTGTCCGATGGTCCCGCGGTAGCCGACGACCTTGACGCGGGGGAAGCCGATGGTCGCACGAAGCACTGCGGCTAGCGGCTTGTTGACCGTGGCGTAGATGAGGTCGCAGGGGCGCTGGCGAAGCATGCGGCGGAGGGTGGCCGACGCCGCGAAGTCGAGCCGGTTGCGGAACTCGACGACGGCGCATTCGGCGCCGCCATCGCGTATGCGGGCGACGTTGTCCGGGTTGGCGGAGGCGGAATGGACGAACAGCAGATCGACGCCTAGGGAAGGAAGAAGGGCGTATATGCGCGATTCCGGCATGTCGGGCCGGTCGGACACTATCCAGACTTGTGGTTTGCGGTCCATGCTAGAGCAACCCCGACAGGCGGTCCTTCAACAGGCGGCGGCGCAACGCGCCCTCCAGTGGCGGATCCGGGAGAGGGCCGGAGAATGGGCCGCCCTTGTGAAGAAAGAAACGGTAGAAGGTTGACGGCGCCATGCCCCACTTGCGCAGGAACTGGCGTCGTCCGTCGTTTGGCTCGATGCGGCCCACGGACTTCGAGACGAAGTGGTACACGCGGCTGCGCGCCACCCCCTTGAAGAGACGCACGCCGGCCTGCCACAGCTTCATCGAGAAGTCGGGATCGCTGTACATCCCGGGCGAGAACTCGACGCTGTAGCCGCCTATGAGATCCCAGACGTCGCGATGGACGATGTTCGGCGGGCGGGTCGCGCCGCTCCAGTCTTCCTTCGGGAACGTGGCGAACTCGCGGAGAAGGCGCTCCTCGTCGAAGGTGGCGACCGTGGTGCCGAAGTCGCGCGCCCCGATGACTGGAGTGCTGTTTGTCGGGTATGGCTCGATCATCGTGGCGGAGAAATAGAAGAACCTCGTGCCGCATGCGTCGATTTCCTCCTTCAGCGCCGCATCCCATCCAGGGCAGACGTACATGTCGTCGTTCATGTAGAGAACGTAGTCCGTGCGGACGAGCGGGCGGGCGGCGTTCACGGCGAAGCACACACCGACGTTGCGCGAAGTGCGGCTGAACGAGAGGCCCTCGGCGGCGGCCCATTCGGCGGTGCCGTCGGAGCCGTCGTTCACGTGGAGGACGATCTGGTGCGGGAACGCTGAGTTCCTGCGGATGGAGCGGACGCAAAGCTTCAGGAAGTCGAGGTTGTTCCACGTCGGGATCACTATGGAGAAGACCTCGTCGCCGGAGAAGCGCCCCTCATGGAGTTCGATATCCGAGGGCTCGCATTTGTTGCGCGTCGCGAACGGCGTTGACATGCCTACCTGCCTTTCCCCTTGCGCATGGCGCGCAGCATGATGGCGATCCTTGCGGACAGAACGATCAAGACGCGCCGCGGCGCCGACGCGCGCGTCTCGGCGCAGTACGCGCGGAAGAAGGCCCCGAAGAGGGCCTCGTCGCGGCCGAAGCCCTCGCGCAGGAGCTTTTCGAACTCCCTGCCGACGGCGAAGGCCGGAGCCGGACAGAACGGGAACACCTTCGCGCGGCCGAAGTCCATGAACTCGAGCCCTCCGGACGGCGTGCGCAGGAAGTTGTCGGGATGCGCGTCGTCCGTGATTACGCCAGCCGCGTGTATCGCGGAGAGGAGGCGGGCGACATCCGGGATGTCGGCGGCCGTGATTGCCGCCAGTGGCACGCCTTCGACGAATCGCTTCACGAGGAAGACCTTGCGGAGCCCTCCTTCGACTTGCTCGACGACGCCGAGCGATGCGCCTGCGTAACCGGGTCCAAGACGCCTGATCGCCGCGTCCTCCACCAGCCATGGCCTCCGGTAGCGGCGGCAGCCCGCCGGGATGTCGAACTCCTTCACTATGAAGCCGTCGACGCGATAGACGGAGCGAAGCGTTTCACGCGCCTGGCGGCGGCGCAGGGGCGTTGTCCCGGCCGTCCGCGAGATTATCGCATTGAGGTCCGCCACCATCGCCGCCCCTACCTCAATCCATGAAGAGCGTCCGGACAAAGGCGCTCTGGAAGCGCAAGGCGCTGATGCGGCCCTTCCTCCTGTGCCCGTTGTACTTCCAATAGAGCATCAGCATTAGGGCGTGTTCAAAGTCGCTACCATGACCGGAGCCGCAGTACCCCTCGCAGAAGGCGGCGAGGATGTCGGCGTCCAGGATGTGCGCCAGGCGGCGAAGCAAGGCGAAGTCCCGCGCCATGCGGAAGCGGCGCCAGCGGCATTTCACGGGATAGCCGGAGGCGAAGTCGATCAGCGCGAGAGTGCCGTCGGGGCGGATGATGACATTCTGCGGCACGAGGTCGCGGTGGCGGAGGCCGCCGTCGTGGAGGAGGCGCGCGATCCCGCCGAGTTCGCGCAGATGCCGCCTTACTTCCGGGCGGACCGACTCGTCGAAGACGCCGCCACCGCATATATCGCTCAATGGCCGCCCATCGACGTAGGTGTACATGATGTAGCAAGAGGTCGAAAGCCCCTCGCGCGTCCTCCACACCGCAAGCGGGTGGTACGTCGCCACGCCGAGGGACTCGGCCTTTAGCGCAGCGCGGGCGTCACGCATGTCAACGTCGAAAAGGCGGAAGCGCAGCTCGCGGCCAATCCGCTCGAAGAGGGAGAACGACGAGTCAAGACGCGACTCCTTGACGATCACATCGCCGAACGGCTCAATGGTTGCGCGCCATACGCTGTTGCCGCGGTGCCACGTGAAGAGCGTTGGCCGCGAACGCAGCTCCTCCCAGCGACGCGAGGCCACGTAGGCGCCCGCCTCCGGCGAGGCGCACCATGTGCAGAGGATCTTCATGCGTTTTGTGCGAGGCGCTTGAGCTTGCCCTTCACGGACAAGCGCTGCACGGGGCTCATGCGATCGACGAGCAGCACGCCGTCGAGGTGATCGCATTCGTGCTGCACGGCGCGGGCGAGGAGGCCTCGTACGCGGATCGTGCGCCGCGCACCTTCAAGATCCGTGTATTCGACCTCGACCTCGTTGGCGCGGGTCAGCGGGACGGAGATGTCCGGGAAGCTAAGGCACCCCTCGTTGCCGCGCTGCGTCTTCGCGGACAGCTCCTTGATGATCGGATCGACCAAGACCAGAGGCATGGCGACGGGACGGTTGAACTCCACGCAGTCCTTCTTCTCGGCCTCCCCGGGGATGTCGATCACGCAGATGCGCTCGGTGCGACCGATCTGCTCCGCGGCGAGACCGACGCCCTCGGCGTCGTACATGCACTTCAGCATGTCCTTGGCGAGCTTGCGGATATCGTCCGTGATCTCGCCGACCTCGACGGCCTTCTGGCGGAGGACGTCCTCGCCGTATGTCACAACCGAGTATTTCATCAGGGGGCCTTTCGTCTAGCCAAAGACAAGCGAGCCGAAGTACTTCGGCTGGTGGAAGTTAAGGGCGCGGCCGATGCGGCTCCAGCAGGCCCAGTGGTCGCTGCCGCCGCACTTGAACATGTCGCAGCGCCACTCGTCGCCCTTGCGCGGACGGCAACGACCCTTGTAGGCGGCGAAGAGCGAGAGCGGAATGCGGTAGGACACGGTCCACGCGCAAGGACCCTCGATCGGCCGACGCATCGGTCCCGGAACGGAGTGGCGGATATCGACCGTCCGGCAGAGGTCCTCGCGGACGCGCTCGTACGCGGCGAAGCCGCCTTCGGGCAGGCGCCGCCAGTCGGAGATATGGTAGAGGAGCATCGTGCCTATGGCGTTGATCTCGAAGTTGAAGTAGGAGGTGTCGCCTGGCGGCTGGACGAAGAACTCGACGCAGCTGTCCTCGCACACGTTGTCGTGAAGCTTGGTCTTCTTCGCCGAGACGTACGTGTCCATGACGTCGAAGCGGATGTACAGGGCCTCGGCGTCGTACATCGCGCGGAACCATGTAGTGGGGCGCACCGGACCTGACGCCGGATGGAACCAGTCGATGGCCGCCGCCTCGGCGCCCTCCCATCCGACTGCCGGGAAGACGGGATCGAGCGAAAGCGCCTTGCCACGC
>JAFSZJ010000048.1 GCA_017458965.1 Kiritimatiellia bacterium
CTTGCGCCAGAGGCGATGGCCCATCCGATACCATCCCATCGCGGACGTCTGGACCGCGACCGCTTCCTGACATGGCTATACTCCATGCGCCCGTTCGATGTGATCGCGGTCGGCCCCGGCCTTGGACAGAGCGACGGAACCGCTGGCGTTGTCCGTTCGCTTCTTGAGATCGAGAAGCGCCGCATTGTCCTTGACGCCGACGCCCTGAACATCCTAGCGGCCAGCGAGGATGGACTTGAAGCCGTAGCACGTGATGTCGGCGGTGGCCGCATACTCACTCCGCATCCAGGCGAGGCGGCCAGGCTGCTGAAGGTTGATGTGGCAGACATCCAGCGCGACAGGTTGTCGGCCGCGAAACGCCTGGCCGAGCTCTCGAAGGCGGTTGTCGTCCTCAAGGGACATCGGACGCTTGTTTGCGTAGAGGGCGCTGAACCGCTTGTATGCGAAGCCGGCAATCCGGGCATGGCCACTGGCGGAAGCGGAGATGTCCTTACCGGCATCATCGCGGCGCTTTGGGGCCAAGGCATGGCCGCGCGCGACGCCGCGGCCTTCGGCGTATGGCTTCACGCTGAGGCCGGCGACATGGCCGCAGCGGAGGTTGGCGAGGAATCCTTGATAGCGAGGGACATCATCTCGCACCTTGGGCAGGCCTTCCGCGTCGCAAGGGGAGGCGTCTGAAGACAGCGCCATCCAACGCGCTGGCCTTCAGCCGACGATAATGTGCCACGAGGCTGTGAACGGCAGCGCCGTACGCGCTGAGATCGCCTCGCAACGTGCTTGCACAAGGTGCCCGAATCCTTCCGTGACCTGACATTCCGAACGCGACTGTTCGCATTGGGCGGATGACGAGTCGATTTGCACGACGGCGTCACTCACCTCCGCCGGGATGTGGAAGCGTATGGAAACATCGTGCGGCCTTGCGTCGCATTTGCCGCCGATCTCGTCCTTGCCGACAAGCCCACCGTCCGTAAGCGTCAGAGTTCGACGTGCACTGACACCGTTTACGTATTCGCATATGGCGATGACGGAGGAAGCATCGCGCCGCTCGATAAACGTGCGCGCACGGCGAGCGACGCGATGGCTCGCCCAAACCTCGCTCGAATTGGCGCCATCGACGACGGGGACGTTGTGCGCCGCGCTGGAGCGCTGCCTTGCCCGCTCCTCGCAGATGACATACCTGTCGCATCCGGTGTCCGTGACGATCTTGCGGGTCCCGTGCCATAGCTCGAAGGTCAGCGAATCTGCGTGGGCGTGTCCGGGCTGGTACGATGGGCCGATATCGCCGCATTTGGCGATCATCGTCCAATCGCCGCGCTCAATGCGCACATAGCCTGATGTCTCGCCATCGGCAACGGCATGGTCTGGCACGATGCCCAGCGTTGATGCGTATTCGCGGAGCATTGCAGGAGGGAGGGCGATGCCGTGCGCAGCGTCGTTGAAGAGGACAATGCGGCCGTCAGGCGCGGTGAGGGTCCCGAGTCCGGAGAGCATGCGTGTGGCAAAGCCGCGGATGAAATCGTCGTCTGTTATCGCGACGAGATCAAGCATGTCCTCGAGGATGATGGAGTGGTACATCGCGCTTCGCTCGAAATGGATACCGTCCGCGAGTACCTGCCGCAGTAGCTCGCGCCTAAGGATGCGCATGCCTGCGCGTAACCAGCGGCCGGCCTCGCCTTCGCCGCTTCCGCCGCCGAAGAACCAGCCTGCGAAAACGAGCGCCTTGGCGTTTGCGAGGAGGTGGTTTGCGAGGAGATGGTATTCCAAGGACTTCGCAAGCCATCGCGCCTGCTCGCAGAGCGAGCGCTCCATCTCGCGGACATCCGCCTCGCGCACATCCGCCAGGTCTCTGCCTTCAGAGGCGAGGAACTTCACCCAGTTGACTATGCGCAGTGACAGCGGGTAAGGCTCCCATCCATCGCCAACGGGGCGCGGATTCGAATGTATCCAGTCGAGGACGAGGTCAAGCGCTTGGACTAGACCGACGCCGTCCTGACGGAGGCAGTCGAAGTAGTGGAGGTTGTAGATCCAGAGCTTCTTCAGGGCCTTGTCCCTCCACGAGCGCGGCATCTCATGCGTCTCGCCAATGAACGAGAAGGTGGCGTCGCCGTCCCAGACCTTGTAATAACGCGGGAACGGGGCGGATGGGTGAACACCTTCCCTTGGTTGCAGGCGGTCGGAGGATACCGGTAGTCGCGGACGGCGGTTCCACACTCGCGCCAGGATCTGGATAGGGCGCAGATGGACGATGGTCCTGAGGATAAGCGTCAATCGCCGCACAGGCCGTCCCCTATGAGCATGCAGTCGCCGTAGCTGAAGAACATGTAGCGCTGATCGATGGCGTCGCGGTATGCCGCCAGGATGTTCTCGCGGCCTGCAAGAGCCGAGACCATCATGAGCAGCGTCGATTTCGGCAGATGGAAGTTGGTGATCATCATGTCCGTGAAGCGGAAGCGGAACGGCTCGCGGATGAAGAGCGAGCTGCGCCCTGAGCAGGCGACGGCCTCGCCATCGTGCTCAATGGCCATCGTCTCAAGCGTTCGCACAGTTGTGCTGCCAACGCATACGACGCGCCCACCCCTTGCACGGCATGCGCGAAGCGACGCGGCAGCCGCCTCCGGCACCTCGTAGCGCTCTGAGTGCATAGGATGGTCGTCGGGGTTCTCAACCTGCACAGGGCGGAACGTTCCGGGTCCGACATGCAGCGTGATCTTGGCCACATCGATGCCTGACGCCCTTATCTCCTCCAGCATCTTCTTGTTGAAGTGAAGGCCGGCCGTTGGGGCCGCGACCGCGCCTACGCGCTCGGCGTAGACGGTCTGGTAGCGTTCGGCATCCTCCTTTGCGGTCGAGGCGTTGGGTATCTTGCGCGATATGTATGGCGGGAGCGGCGTCTCGCCGCACTCGTCGAGTATGCCCTGCAACTCACCGTCGAACACCAGGCGTACGATGAACGCGCCGTCCGTCCTATCGGATCGTGAGATGAACTCCGCTTTGAGGCGTCCGTCTCCGAACACGGCGACGTTTCCGGCCCTGAATGGCCGTCCGCTTCCGGCGATCGCCTCCCACATCCCCGCCTCGGCGAGCGGTTCGAGCAGCAGCAGCTCGACGCGTCCGCCGGTATCATTCCAAGCCCCCTTGATGCGTGCGGGGAAGACACGGGTGTCGTTGAGGACGAGAAGGTCGCCCTTGCGAAGGTATTGCGGCAGATCGGTGAATATGCGGTGGTCGCGGTGCCCGTTGACGCGGTCGAGGACGAGCATCCTTGCCGCCTCGCGTTGCGCAGGGGGGTGCTGCGCGATCAGTTCGCGCGGCAGATCATAGTCGAAGTCGCTTGTGAGCATGGCGCGGCGCCGGCCGTCGGCAACGGGATCAAGCGCGGATCATCGCGAGCAGGGCGTCGCGCCGCTCGGCCATCACATCCGCGGTCTTCGCTTCGAGGTTGAGGCGGACGAGGGGCTCGGTGTTCGAGCTGCGGACATTGCACCACCATCCTTCGCTCTCCCACTTGTCGACCGAGACGCCGTCAAGCTCGAAGACGCGGTCGGCCTTGCCCTCGAACTCGGCCTTGATACGTGAAAGCACGGACGCGGGATCGCCAGCTACGCGCGTGTTGATCTCACCGCTCTGCACATACTTGCGGAGAGGGGCGATCAGCTCGCTAAGCGGACGATTGGACGCCGACACGATGTTGGCGAGAGCGAAGACGGCCATCGACGACGACTCTGCCGTGTAGTTTGCCTTGAAGTAGTAGTGGCCGGAAAGCTCGCCGGCGAAGACGGCGTCGTTCTGGCGCATCTGGTCCTTGATGAACGAGTGGCCAACGCGGGACATCATCGGGCGTCCGCCGCACTCTGCGATCGTCTCCTCGACGACGCGGGAGCTGCGGAGGTCGTAGAAGCAAGCCGCGCCCGGGGTGGAGGCGAGCATGTCGCGCGCCACGAGGGCGGTGATGAAGTCCATCGGAATGATGTCGCCCTTTTCATCGACGAAGCCCACGCGGTCGGCGTCGCCGTCGAATGCCGCGCCGAAGGCGTACTTGCCCGGGTTTGCGCGGACGAGCGCCTGAAGGTCGCGGAGCGTCTCGGTCTTTAGCGGGTTGGCCTCGTGGTTGGGGAAGGAGCCATCGAACTCGCCATACAGCGAATCGAATGTAAGGGCCGTGCCATCGAAGCTCTTCGACTCGCAGATGCCCATGCCGTTCGCGAAGTCGCATGCGATATGAAGCGGACGGGCGAGCCGTGCGAACGAGCGGACATGGGCGGCATACGCAGGAAGGACATCGACCTTGGACACCGACCCCTTGGCGGTTGCCGCAGGGCCGAAGTCGTCTGACATCACCATGCGCTCGATATCCGCGATGCCGGTCGCGCCCGAAATCGGCACGGCCCCGCCGCGGCAGAGCTTGCACCCGTTCCACTCCTTGGTGTTGTGGGAGGCGGTGATCATGACGGAGCCGTCGGCGCCGAGGGAGCCGTTGGCGAAGTAGCTCATTGGCGTCGAGGCGTGGCCTATGTCTATCACGTCGGCGCCGGACTCTGTAAGCCCCTTGGCGAACGCCTCGAAGAGGGGATCGGAATGCGGACGGCAGTCGCGCGCCACAACAACCTTGCGTACGCCGGTGAACTTCGCGTAAGCCCGCGCGATCTTCCCGAAGACCTCTTCCGTGACGTCCTTTCCGTACACGCCTCGGATGTCGTATGCCTTGAAAATACCTGCCATAGCCGTCTAAAACCTCCCGTTTCAAGAATGCGACATCATTTTACCATGATTATGGAGGCGCATGCCGCGTCATGTCATCGCGGTTTTGTGGTACGATTCGTGCTTGACCGTACGCCATTCCGGTCTTCAGGAACCACAAACATGGAAAAAGACGTAATCATCCGCACCGAAAACGTGAAGAAGCGCTATGTGACCGGCGAGGAGGTCCTATGGGCCCTCAAAGGCATCACGCTCGACATATATCGTGGCGAGTTCATCTCCATCATGGGGCCGTCCGGTTCCGGCAAATCGACATTCTTCAACCAGATCGGCGCGCTTGATTTCCCGACCGAGGGTCGCGTCCTTTTCGAGGGGCAGTCGATCTTCGACATGACCGAATCGCAGCAGGCGTGGTTCCGCTGCAACCGCATCGGCTACATCTTCCAGACGTTTAACCTCATACAGGTCATGAGCGCCCTCCAGAACGTCACGCTTCCGATGACTTTCCAAGGCGTCTCACCCGAGGAGGCCGAGAAGAGAGGCATAGCCATTCTCGAGAAGGTCGGCTTAGGCCACCGCATCCACCACAAGCCTTTCGAACTCTCCGGCGGCCAGTGCCAGCGCGTCGCAGTGGCGCGTGCTCTTGCCAACACACCCTCCGTGATCCTGGCCGACGAGCCGACAGGCAACCTCGACACAAAGACCGGAACCGAGATCATAGATCTCCTCAAGCAGCTTAACGTCGAGAGCGGCGTGACCGTCATCTGCTCGACGCACGACCCCAAGATGCTCCGTTCCTCGGACCGTATCTGCTGGATGCTCGACGGCCAGCTCGACAAGATATCCACCGGCGCCGAGTTCAGCCTTGAGTCGATGAAGCAGGACACTCAGGGGCGGTAGACCGGTTGAAGGGTGAAGGGTTGAAGGACCGTCTTTTCCTTTTGGTGACGTCCGGCTTCGGGCTTGGGCTTCTGCCAGGCGCCCCGGGCACATTCGGCGCCGTGGTCGGCCTCATCTGGCACCTTGCCGCATGGGCCGCCGGTTTCGGGGCGACGGCGATCCGCTTGTGGTGCCTCGCCGGCGTGATCCTTTTCCTGGTTCTTCACTACGCGCTGACGCCATGGGCGCAGAGATACTGGAACGAAAGCGACCCGAAGCACTACATCATAGACGAGATCCCCGGCTACCTGATGGTGCCCGTCCTGTCGCTGCCGGCGGTCCGGATAGAGCACATACTCCTTGGCTTCGTCATCGAACGCATCTGCGATATCATCAAGCTGCCGGTTGCGCGCTACTTCGACCGGAAGGTCCACAACGCCACAGGCGTCGTGATGGACGACATCATCGCCGGCATCTACGCGGCTGTCATTCTTTCGCTGGCAATTCGGTTCATACCGCCGCTTTTTTGACGGCGGCATCCTCTCCGAACTCGACGCCGCCCTCCTCGCCGACGCGGCGCTGCTCCGTTATCCAGCGGCATAACGCCACCTCAAGCAGGATGAGCGCAAGAAGCGGCACCGCGAAGCGGCGCCAAAGTTCGCGCCCGACGGCGCCACCGCCAAGTGCGCGCTGCATGGAGTCCTTTTCGTCCGCGACGGCGAAGTCGATGAAGCGCGACACATAGGCGACATCATCCTCGCCAAGAGCGTCCATGCGGCTTTCCCCGCCATCAGTGGCGACCGCGAACGATATGCGGGCGAAGCCGTTAGACAGCGGCCCTAGCGTAGCCAGGTCCGGGGCGAGCAGGGACGGGACAAGCGCCGTGT
Organism: Kiritimatiellia bacterium; assembly: GCA_017458965.1. Lineage (GTDB taxonomy): Bacteria > Verrucomicrobiota > Kiritimatiellia > RFP12 > JAAYLN01 > RGIG3612. The sequence goes on from JAFSZJ010000048.1 coordinate 6,465, forward strand.
ACACGCCGGGAGTCATGCGATGGCGGATGTCGAGGGACAGCGCGTCCGCGGTGCGGCGCAGCGTGGCGTCAACGGGGGCCGCGCTGTCAGGGGCCGTCACGGATGCGGTGTATGTCTCCGACCAGTCCTTCTGCGTGTTCCTCACTGGCGAGAGGTACTTCCTGGGGATCGACTGATCGCCGATGCCATTGCCGTTCCAGCGCAGATCGATGTGCGAATCCCTGCTGTTGCGTCCTGAGTATGTGACCACGAAGTCATGCCGCCGCCCTTCCGCGAGATCTATCGACAGGCCTGATCGCCGCAGTCCGAAATGGCGCTTGTCGTCGGCGAAGGCTATCGTCGCATTGCCGCCGGCGCGGGCATATATGTTGTATGTGCCTGTCTTCGGAACCATGAGCGACCCGCTCCATTCCACCGTCACCGGCGCATCGGACGGGAGGGCCTTGTCGATCGGGTTCTTTTGCCAGCCGAAGGTTATCGGGCCATCGACCGATATGCGTATGACACCGCCATCCGACGCCGAACGATATACGCCGCGCAGTCCGCCGTTCTCGTGCGTGGAATCCTCGATCGGGCTTTCCGAGAGGACTATGGAAAGCCCCTGCGAAGGCTGGACATTGAGTCCTGGCACCACAGGACGGGCTATGTGGCCGACCAGCGCGTGCGCAAGCGGCAAGAAACTCTGGCGCGAGATGAAGTTCCCCGAAGATGGGTCAAGACCTGCTGCGAACTGGACTATGCGGCCACGCCCCGCCTTCCGCTCCGCCAGAAGCGCCGATCCGTCGAACAGGCGCGCCCCTATTTCGGATGTGACGCCTTCCTGCACGGCGGTTTTCCAGATACGCTCGAAGATGGTTCCTGCGAGGTCGCCCTTTTCAGCCATCGCGGCCAGTGAGGGATGGGTAAGCGTCCTTGGGTCAAGAGGCGTCCCAGTCGTCTGCATCGGCGAATCGCCAAGCAACATCAGCGGCATCACAGGGGCACCGTCATCATCGGTCCAGCCGTTGTAGAAGTCAGCGGATGACGCCGACGAGTTCACCACCATGAGTCCGCCGCCACGCTCCACGTAGTAGATTAGGCGCGAGGCGACATCCGGCGAGAGGCGCGGGACGTCTGCGAGGATAATGGCGCTGTAAGGCGACAGGTTCGTCATAGCGGACATCTCCTGAGCAAGCGCAAGGCGTGGACGGAAAAAGGTCCTCATGCGTGGCGCCGCCGCCACCGCGCCATTCTGCTTGGCAGCCGCTCCGGCGGCAGGCGCCAGGGCTTCCCTGTCGGCCAACGTGACCTCGCTAGGGGCGAGCGCCAGCGCGATGTAGGCACCTGCGCGCCCAGACATCCGCCGCGACCGCGCACCCTCGACCACTAGTACGTCGAGAGCCGACCTGACCGCTGCGACGCGTACGAGCGCATCGTCGGCCGGAAGATCGTCGTCGATATCCAGATAGGCCCGGACCTCATGCGTGCCAGGCTTTGAAAAACGGTGGTTGAACTGGATGACGCGGCTTTCGCCCGGCTGGAGCTGGCCTATGCCTGACGATGTCAGGACGCGCCCCTCCGTCGCCAGCGAGAGCGACGCGGCCGATGCGGCCTCGTCCCCGTTGTTAGCCACGGTGACGTCGATTCTGACCTCTCTGTCAGTACCTATCACGTCGCGGGAGAAGGACATGGAGGAGACGGTGAGATTTCGGAGGCTTCCGGGAGCCGGGAGCCGTCGCAGCACGATGCGGGGTTGGCGAGGGAGAACGGCCAGTACATCCTTGGCGCATTCCCATGTGCCGTCCTCTCCTATGTCCCATCCGGTCTTCTGTCCGTCGCCAATGACAAGAATCTCCTTGTTCCCGCTAGTCCCCTGCATGAGGGAAGTCGTAGCCTCGGCAAGCGCATCCGGCATGTCCAACGTCCCCTGGAGCGGAACCGCCTCGTCCAGAAGGCGGAAGAGAAGGCGCCTGTCCGTGGTCGGCGCCGGCGTGATGGCGTGCGACACGGACCCTCCGAGGACGATGGTGAACGCCGTGTTGCGCCGCGATGCCTCAATGTATTCCGAGGCGATCTTCCTGGCGGCGTCGAAATTGCGTGATCCGTCGTTCCGCAGCGTCATAGAGGACGAGGCGTCGATGATGATCGCGACGTCTTTTGCCCCGTCACGGCGCGATCTCGAGAAGTGAAGGCCCCATTCCGCCATGACGCACGCCGTCGCGAAGACGGCCAAGGCGCCTCCCGCTATCCATAGGCGCCGTCTTGCCGCATGATTGGACCAGAGGGCGGCGGACGCCCCGAGTATGGCGACTGCGCCGACCGCGGCCACGGCGATGACCAACCATGCGCCGCCCGATGTCGCGAAAGGCCTCGCGAATGCGAACCCCGCCAATGCCACGATCAGGCATCGCGTCAGCATCAGGAGAATCTCTTCGACCAGCACGCGTCGGCGCCTCTCCGCCAGCGATGCGACGAGAAACATCATCGCGCCCCAGTCACGTCGTCTCGACTTGCGCCTGTTGAGAAGGTGCAGCAGCAATGGGACCGACACCCCGGCAAGCCCCAGAAGCATCCATGGATTTAGAAAAAGCATCGTATAGGAAAAAGCATAACCCATGCCATGCCAGATGAAAACCCTCGCCGCGCCATATACACCCGGCGTTGTGGTACAATTCACTGAACAATGGTTGACAATGGGCATAGCACCACGCCGCGGCGACGAATGTCGGCGGACATTTCGCCGTGGGCCGTCGTCGCGTTGGCGATTGACGCCACCTTGCTTGCATCAGCGATGATTGCGGCCTATGCGCTTCGCTTCAACTTCGCCATACCGACGAACCATGTGCATCGTCTTGCCCTCATATTGCCCGCCTCGGTCCTGATTGAGCTTGCGTCGCTTTGGATATGCGGATGCCGGCGCGTAGTATGGCGCTACTTCTCCATTGCCGACGTGCCTCGTTTCACCATCGCAACCGCCATGTCGCTTGCGGCGTTCCTCCTGATGCGCATCCCGGGCAGGCCTTCGATACCATATCCCCCGATAAGCGTGGCATTCATCAACGCCGTGCTGTCGCTCGCCCTTCTCGTAGCCGTTCGCGTCCTGCGCCGCGCCGTCACCGAGAAGCCGGCAGGGGCTGCCCTTCACTCCAAACGGGTCGTCATCGTCGGCGCGGGGGAAGCCGGGAACTCGCTCCTCTGGGCCTTGCGACATGACAGGTCCTCCGATCGCGAGGTGGTCGGCTTCCTCGAGGACTCACCCAGCCGAGCAGGGGCACGGATCCAGGGCGTCGACGTCCTTGGGCCGGTCGCCGACGCGGAGGGGATTTTCGCCCGCGTGCGGCCCGACGAGGTGATAGTCACTACGCCGCACCTCGCACGCGATCTTGTCCAGCGCCTTTTCGAGCTTTCGGCCAAGGCCGGCGCAAGACTTCTGTTCGCCCCCGACTACACACGCATACTCGACGGCATCGCCCATCCAGGCCGCATGCGCGAGGCGGAGATATCCGACATCCTCCGGCGCCCCGAGACAACCCTCAGCGGCGAGGCGGAGAAAATGGCGTTGCTGTCCGGCAGGCGGGTGATGGTGACGGGCGCAGGCGGATCGATCGGAAGCGAGATCGCCCGTCAGGTCCTTGCGACCGGCCCCGCATCGCTTATCCTCGTCGAGCGGTGCGAAAACGCCCTCTTCAACGTCTGCCGGGCCATAGGGGCCGATTCGCAGGGCGGCAAGGTCGTGCCTTGCGTGGCATCCATAACGGACGAGACCCGGATGCGGCACATCCTCTCCGCCCATCGCCCGGAGATCGTCATCCATGCGGCCGCCCACAAGCATGTCCCGATGATGGAGGAGAATGTCTGCGAGGCGATATCCAACAATGTCCTGGGGACCGCCCTGCTTTGCCGGCTATCGGAGGAGGCCGGCGTCAAGCGCTTCGTCCTGCTCTCCACCGACAAGGCCGTCAGACCGTCGTCCGTGATGGGCGCTACCAAGCGGATGTGCGAGTTCACCATCGCGTCACGTTCCAGCGCAACGGTTTTCTGCGCGGTCCGCTTCGGCAACGTGCTCGGCGCTTCGGGTTCTGTCGTTCCGATATTCCGCGAGCAGATCGCGGCCGGAGGTCCAGTAACCGTCACGCATCCTGACATGACGCGCTACTTCATGACGATCCAGGAAGCGGTCCATCTCACCCTTGAGGCGGCCTCGTACGCCAAGGGCGGCGAGGTCTTCATCCTCGACATGGGCGAGCCTGTCCGCATCGTGAATCTCGCGGAGGACATGATACGCCTTTCGGGGCATGTCCCTGGCGCCGACATCGCCATCGCCTTCTCTGGTGTCCGCAAAGGCGAGAAGATGTCCGAGGAGTTGTCTCTGGCGAGCGAGAACGTCTCCCCGACCCGCCACCCGCAGATATCCTGCGGACGCCTTGCGTCCCTTGACGCTGGGAAGCTCGCCGGCCATCTGGAGACACTCGCCTCGACTGCCGCCGCCGGCGATGACGACGCCGCACGCTCGCTTCTAATGCGTATCGTCAAGGAGGACGCATAGGCCATGGCCGCGACCACGGACAGCAGGTTCGGCATGACCAGGGCTGGCTGGATTCGGGTCGCGCAGATCGCGGTTTTCGCCATCTCCTTCGCCATCCTCCTGCATCTTTCGCGCGAGGTCCTGTCATGGATGGCCTACACCTTCCGCGAGCCGCGCGAGGACATGGCCCACGGCTTTCTTATACCGTTCTTCTCGCTTTGGCTCCTACTGCGACGGCGCAGGGAACTTGCCGCCTCCGTGGGGAAGCCCTCCATCATCGGGATGCTTTGCGTGGCGGTGGGACTCATCCTCTTCTGGACGGGTGTGCGCGGCGACCAGATCCGCGTGACGCATCTGGCCTCGATATGGACTCTTTGGAGCCTCTCATACGCCATATTCGGGCGTGCCACAGCCCGCCTAGCCGCATTCCCCTGCGTGTATCTTCTTTTCACGGTCCCGCTCTCGTTCCTGGATCTCTTCACGGTGAAGCTGCGCTTCGTCGCCTCCGTGGCCGCATCATCGTTGCTCAACGGCGTTGGCATCCCGGTCGAGCGCGTCGGGACAGGTCTTCACTGCCTATCCGGCGAGGGATTCAACCTGGACATCGCGGATCCCTGCAGCGGACTTCGCTCCATATTCGCCATAACGGCGCTCGCCGCCGCCTATGCCTATGTCACGCAACGCACGCTGCTCCGGAAATGGGCGCTTTTCCTTTGCTCCGTACCTATAGCCGTGATTGGCAACATCGCGCGCATTTTCTCGATAGCCTTCGTCGCGCGCTTCTTCGGGCAACAGGCGGCCACTGGCTTCTACCATGATTACTCAGGCTATGTGATCTTCCTCTTCGGCATTCTTCTCCTCGAACGCGCCGGCACACTCATAAACCGCCTCGGCACAAAATCCACTCCCCCACTCCCCACCTCCGCCACCCCTTCCCTCCCCCACTCCTCCACTCCTCCACTCCCCAACTCCTCCACTCCTCATCTCCTCCACTCCCTTCTCCTCGCCGTCCCGGTGATCATGCTTCTCGCTGCGGACAACGCCATACGGAAGATGCCGCCGCTTAAACCTGAGGGTATTGGCTTCATCGCCGCGAGCCTGCCTCCGCTTCCGGACTACCGTCCCAGATATCCTTGGTATTGCCAGAACGAGCAATGCGGCGCAATAGTGGAGTCGGATTCGCCGATGGAAGGCCCACGGACATGCCCTAAATGCGGAACGGCCATGGACGCGGTGTCCGTGGCCGAACGAACCGTGCTTCCGCCGGACACCTCGTTCCGCAAGTGCAACTACTATGACGCCATGGGGGATGTCTTCCGCGTAACCGTCGTCATCAACGGCAATTCCCGCCAGAGCATCCATCGTCCGGAGATATGCCTGCCGGCACAGGGCTTCTCGATGGAGAACAGCCGCGTGGAGCATTTCCAGCTCGCGGACGGAGGATCGCTGCCGATGCATTGCGTCGATCTGAGGCGACGCGACTCCACTTCCGCCAACCGCATGGGACAGGGGTATTTCTTCGCAAGCGCGCGCAACCGGGTCGGCACCCATTACGCGCGCATGTTCCTCAACATCCGGGACCGGGCGCTGCTTGGCGTGGTGACGCGCTGGGCAATGGTCACCGTCTTCTGCGAGGAGCCTCTTGCATCGCCCCCGGAGCGCCGTGCGGCGACAGAACGCTTCGTCTCCCAGCTTGAACAGGCCCTTTTCCACCAGGAGGAAACACGATGAGCTTTTCCTCGCCATGGTTGCTATTGCTTCTTTTCGCCACGTCTGCGCTCGCGGTCCTGATCCTCGTGCCGCCCCTTCGCGCCATGCTCGTGAAACTGGGCATTGTCGACCAGCCAAGCGCACGGCGGATAAACAGGAAGCCTATTCCGCGCGGTGGCGGTCTTTCGATATTCGTGGCGTTCCTCGCGGCCGCAGCCGCATGGCATGCGGCGACCGGGCTCTACTCCCCGTGGCTCTCGGCGGCGCAGTATGGCATGTTCGTAAAGGCGGCGTGCGTGATCGTGGTCGTGGGAGTGCTCGATGACGCGCTTGATCTTAAGCCTCTACTGAAGCTCGCTGGGCAGATAGTCGCCGCACTCATGCTCTACGAGGCCGGCATGTCTATAGAGAACGCCATCTGGCTCGACGTCCCGCCGATTGTTGACCTTGGGCTGACGCTCGCCTGGTACATCATCATCATAAACGCCTTCAACCTGATCGACGGTATGGACGGCCTCGCATCCGGTCTCGCCCTAATTGGCTCGTTCGGCCTGTCGCTTTGCCTTGTGGGGCGCGGTCTTGCAGCCAAGGCTGTCCCGCTCGCCATTCTCGGCGGGGCGTGTCTTGGCTTTCTCAGGTACAACTTCAACCCCGCCTCGGTCTTCCTTGGAGACTGCGGCTCGATGTTCATTGGCCTGGTTATGGCCACAGTCCCGCTGCTCACCGGCGGCAAGACGGCCTTCGTCGCATCCATCCTCTCGCCACTCCTGATCATGGGGGTCCCGCTATTCGACACCGTGCTCGCCATCTGGCGGCGCTCCATGCGCGCCGCGATCGCGAACGAGGAAGGAAAGTACGACATCTCTCGCGTGATACGCCCCGACATGGACCATCTCCACCACCGGTTCCTGTCCACCGGCCTAACGCAGAGACGCGCCGCATGGGCCCTGTACTTCGTCAGCCTCGTAATGGTCGCGGTGGCCGTCGGTGTGTCGCTTTTCTCCGATCGCACCATGGGAATCGTGCTTGTCGGCGCCCTCATCGTGGTGGCTATCATGGTGCGCCATCTCTCCCGCGTGGAGCTTTGGGATACCGGCCAGGCGTTCCTCTCCATGTACCGGACGCCGCGCTTCGCGAAGATGCTCATGCCTATGTACCTTGCGCTCGATCTCGTGTTCATGGTCGCCGCATGGATATTCAGCTTCAGGTTGGCGTTTCCCTCCGGCGGCGCTATCCGCCTCGTATCCGTGTTCCCGCTTTTCCTTATGTTCACGATGGCGGCGATGCTGGCCACCGGCATATACCGGCGGGTGTGGGGCAAGGGCGATGCCCGTGATTTCGCCGTTCTCGCGATTTCCCTTTTCGCCGGGTGGCTTGCGGCCGTGTCGTTCGCGATCATCCTCGACATGCGCTATCCCGGATTCAACAGGCAAGCCCTGATCTTCCTGTTCCTATCCTCCGTCCCTATCATGACGATGCGCGGCATCCGCATCCTCGTGGCGCACTTCCTCGAGGCGTCGGAAACGATCAGGCTGTCATCGTCACCGACCGCGATCCGCTATGTCGCATACGGGGCCGGAGACAACTTCGCGGCATACGACGCCGCGATGCGCGGCACGATCATCGGTCGGCGCGACGGCTTCGTCGCGGCCCTCATCGACGACGATCCAATGCTGCGAGGACGCCTCATGCACGGCCATCGCGTCGTCGGCTCGCTTGACGACATCGACCATGTGGTCGCATCATCTGGCGCCACCTGCCTTCTCATCGTCTGCGCCCTCCGCCCGGAGAACCGCGAGCGGGCAATGGCCGCCGCCGCCCGTCTCGGACTATCCGTTCGCGAATGGCGGTGCTACATCGAGGATGTCCTCTTGCCCGGACAATCAGCCGAAAAATCGAAAACGCCTGCCCAAAGGCGAAGGAGTCCAACCCGAAAATGAACCACACCTTAGCAGTTTCCGCACTTCTTGCTACGGCAATGGCGTCATACGCCATTGCCGATGCCGGGATATCCATTGCCCCTATGTTCTCCACCGGCGCCGTCATCCAGCGCGATGTCGCCGCCCCGGTGTGGGGCTGGGCCGCGCCGGACTCCGCCGTCGAGGTGTGCCTGTCTAGGGACGGTGCCGACAAGCCCATCGAAACCGTCAAGGCAACGGCCGACGCCTCCGGGCGCTGGCAGGTCTCCCTCCCCGCCCAACCCGCCGGCGGTCCATACCGGCTCGACGTGTCCGACCAGTCATCCTCGCTCTGCGCCACGAACATCCTCTTCGGCGATGTCTGGCTCTGCTCCGGCCAGTCCAATATGGATATGAACTACGGCTGGGGGCTCACCCGCGGCAAAGGCGACATCGAGACGAATTCCTATCCGACCATGCGTCTCTTCGATGACGCCAACGCCATATCGTCAAAGCCCCTCGACGCCTTGACGCGGACTGCGAAGTGGACCGCAAGCGACTTCGCCCATTCCCGCTCCTTCTCGGCGTGCGGGTGGTTCTTCGGTCAGGCGCTCGTAAAGGCCATGCCGGACATCCCCATCGGCCTGATCGAGGCGAGCTGGAGCGGAACACCGATCAAGACATGGCTTTCCGGCGAGGCGTACTGCGCCGCCGATCCAGAGTGCAAGAGGCAATACGACACCACGTACTCCGCGATACGAAATTACGAGGAGGAAGGCGGCAAGGAGGACTATGAAAAGCGCTTCGCTTTCTGGACCGCCGAAAGCAACGCCCGTGGCGACATACAGGCTGAAGGCCCTGACTACGACGATTCGGAATGGAAGACAGTCTCCGTCCCCGTCACCTTCGAGAAGCAGCTTGGCAAGGATTTCGACGGATGCGTCTGGTACCGCCGCTCGTTCGACCTGACGGCGGAACAGGCCTCGGCGACCAACGCCACGCTCCACCTCGGCGCCATAGATGACAAGGACCTCACATACGTCAACGGCGTTTTCGTCGGGTCCAACACCGTCTGGAACGCGAAGCGCGAGTACAAGCTCCCAGCAAGAGTTCTCCGCGAGGGGCGCAATGTTATTGCCGTCCGCGCGATCGATTTCGGCGGTGGCGGCGGCTTCACGGACAAGGCTGACGAAATACTCATTGCGGCACCAGGCTGGAGCGTCCCGCTCGCTGGCGAGTGGCGCTCCACCGGATTCGCCTTCGACCCGCGTCCGGTCTCTGGCGCCATTTCGGCATGGACGCCATCCGCATGCTACAACGCCATGATCCACCCGCTCTTCCCGATGGCGCTCAAAGGCGCGATCTGGTACCAGGGTTGCTCAGATGTAGGCAACGAGTTTATATACGACAAGGTCTTCCGCGCCATGGCCACGGACTGGCGCTCGCACTTCACCCATCCCGACGGGATGCCCATCTATCTCGTCCAACTTGCCGCGTTCCTGCAGACGCATGATGAGCCGGTCGAGTCGGCGTGGGCCGCCATGCGCTGGACTCAGATGAGGCTCGGTCTGTCGCTGCCAAAGTCCGGGACGGCCGTCGCCATCGACATAGGCCACCATACCGACATCCACCCGAAGGACAAGAAGACCGTCGGCGAACGCCTCGCGCGTTTGGCCCTTGTGCGCACTTACGGCGTGAAGGATCTCGTCGAGGCCGGCCCGACGCCGCGGAACGCGACCTTCGCGGACGGCAAAATAGTCGTCCACTTCAACAACGCCACCGGTCTCAAGACCTCGGACGGCGGGTCTCTCAAGGGCTTCCAGCTCAAGGTCAAGGACGCCGACTACGCCTGGTGCGATGCCGCCATCGAGGGCGAGACCGTCGTCATCGCCGTCCCTGAAGGCGCCGAGCCCGAAATTGTCCGCTACGCATGGGACGACTATCCCGTGTGCAACCTCGTCAACGGGGACGACCTCCCGTCCGGTCCCTTCTCCATGAGCCTGCTTGATTTCGATTTCCAGCTGCGCAAATAAGCATCGCCGCATGACGGAGGATAGCATGAAGCGGCTCGTAATCCTTGGATCAACCGGCTCCATCGGCCAGACAACGCTCCGGCTCCTTTCGTCGAAGTCGGACGAGTGGGAGGTCGTCGGTCTTGCCGCGCGGCGCGACGCCGATGCGCTGTTGCGCGACGCCCAGCGCCTAGGCGTCCGTCACATCGCCCTCTCCGACGACGAGGCCGCCGCCGCCCTGCGCAAGCGCCTGCCTGACGGCATCACGCTCCACCAAGGCGAGCAGGGCCTCCTTGAACTGGTCTCCCTCGATGCCGACGTGGTCGTCTGCGCCACGGTCGGCATGTCGGGTCTAGCACCCGTAATGCGGGCGTTGGAGACCGGCAAAGACATCGCCCTCGCCACCAAGGAGGTGCTTGTCGCGGCAGGCGAGATCGTCATGCGCGAGCGCGAACGCCTCGGGCGCGTCATAACGCCGATCGACAGCGAGCATAGCGCCATCTTCCAGTGCCTCCAGTCGGCATCCCGCACGCCGTTCTGTGTCCGGCGCGGCGATGCGGCCGCTTCCGAGGACTCGATCCGCCGCCTGATCCTCACCGCATCTGGTGGTCCGTTCTTCTTCCGTCCGGAACTTGACTTCGACAAGGTTAAGGTGGAGGACGCCCTTAACCACCCTAAGTGGCGCATGGGGCGCAAGATCACAATCGACTCCGCCTCGATGATGAACAAGGGCCTCGAGATGATCGAGGCAAGATGGCTTTTCAACGTCCCGCCCGAGCGCATCGACGTCCTGGTCCACCCGGAGAGCATCGTCCATTCGCTCGTGGAGTTCGTGGACGGCACCCAGCTCGCCGAGCTTTCGCACCCGGACATGACCTACGCGATCAGCTACGCGCTTTCATGGCCGGAGAGGGAGAGCCGCGACACCTTCGGCTTCAAACCGCCTTTGCTCGACCTTGCCACGGCCGGGACACTCCACTTCCATTCGCCTGACCCCGTTCGTTTCCCCGCGCTGCGTCTCGCCCGCGAGGCGATCGCCGCCGGCGGTACGGCCACCACCACGCTCAATGGCGCTAACGAGGTGGCCGTCCAGGCCTTCCTTGACGGACGGATACGCTTCAGCGACATCTGGCGCATCGTGGAGGATGCGCTTGCCAACTGCTCCTCGACGGCGTCCGCGTCCGATCTCGGCTCGGTGTTCGAGGCCGACAAGTGTGCCCGCTCCTTTGCCGCGGGACGCATAGCATCCGCTTAGTTGTGGCATGGATTCTGCTCATCCCGCCCTTATCAGCAAAGGCAGGATGAAAGAATGAGCGACACAGGTGATTTGTCCCAGATACGCAATGTCCATGAGGCGTATCTGCGAATGCAGGAGGAAATAGGCAAGGTCGTGGTCGGCCAGAGGCACGTCATCGACGAAGTGCTCATGGCGATCCTGAGCCGTGGCCACGCGCTGCTTGTAGGCGTCCCTGGGCTTGCCAAGACGCTGCTCGTCAGCACGATCAGCCGCGTCCTCGACCTCTCTTTCAAGCGCATCCAGTTCACGCCCGACCTGATGCCCTCGGATATCACCGGCACCGATGTCCTCGATGAGGACAAGGCCACAGGTCGCCGCACCTTCCGCTTCGTACAGGGTCCCGTCTTCACCAACATGCTGCTGGCGGACGAGATCAACCGCACGCCGCCGAAGACGCAGGCCGCTCTGCTCGAGGCGATGCAGGAGCACGCGGTGACAATCGGCTCGCAGTCCTACTCCCTCCCCAACCCGTTCTTCGTACTCGCGACGCAGAACCCGATCGAGCAGGAGGGCACCTACCCACTTCCCGAGGCGCAGCTGGACCGATTCATGTTCAACATCGTAGTGGGATATCCCTCACGCGAGGAGGAGGCCGACATAATCCGTCAGGTGACCATCCATCGCGATGTGGCCCTTGACAAGGTCATGGATGCGGCGGATGTGATCGCGCTCCAAGGCGCGGTATCCCGCGTCCCTGTCGCCGACCATGTCATAGCCTTCGCCAGCGATCTCGCCCGTGCGACGCGCCCGAAGTCGCCAGACGCCCCGGATTTCGTCAAGGAGATGGTCGCGTGGGGTGCCGGCCCCCGTGCCGGCATATATCTGGTCCAGGCTGCAAAGGCCCGCGCCGTGCTTCTCGGACGCTACCATGCAACCACCGCGGATGTTGCGGCCGTTGCGCTCCCGGTTCTCCGTCACCGTGTGCTGACCACTTTCAACGCCGAGGCTTCCGGCGTCACGAGCGACGAGATCGTCAAGCGTCTTCTGGAACGCCTCCGTCCAGGCGACGATGTCGAGATCTAAACGGCTTCGGCGATGCCCGACCTCGACTACATGCGCCTTCTGCCAGGCGAGACACTCAAGGCGATAGGTCGCCTTGAGCTGCTTGCCCGTACACCTAAGGAGGGATTCGTCACAGGGCACCACCGCAGCCCGAACAAAGGCTTTTCCGTAGAGTTCGCGGAGCATCGGCAATATGTGGCCGGTGACGACCTCCGCAAACTTGACTGGCGCGTCCTTGGCCGCACGGACAGGCTCTATGTGAAGGAGTTCGTCGAGGAGACGAACATGAGGGTGACTATCCTCGTGGACGCCTCCGGTTCGATGGGCTACGCAGGCGAGTCCGCCGCACGGCGCGACGACCGTCCGCTTTCAAAGTTCGAGTACGCTCGATACCTCGCGGCATCGCTTTCCTACCTCCTTATTGGTCAGCAGGACGCCGTGGGCACCGTGCTTTTCGATTCGGGGATCCGTTCCTACATACCGGCGCGCGCACGCCCCAGCCAGCTGCGCATACTTCTTGAGAATCTAGTCGCGGCCTCGCCCGGGGCAGACACCAACCTCGCGGATGTCTTCCATGACATCGCCGAACGCATCCCGCGGCGCGGCATGGTCATCGTAATCAGCGACCTCTTCGACGACCCGGCCCGTCTTGCCAGCGCGCTGCACCACTTCCGCCACCGCCGCCATGAGGTGATCGTGATGCATGTGATGGCCGAGGAGGAGCTTACGCTTCCATTCGAGGACTTCTCCGAGTTCCGGGATCTTGAGGTCGCGGACAACCTCGTCCCGCTTGATCCGCGGACCATACGCGCCGCTTATCGCGACCAGGTTCGCGCCTTTCTCAAAGCCATCTCTACCGAATGCGGCCGGCTTTCAATCGACTATGTGCCGATGAACACGCGCCGTCCATACGAAACCGCAATCGCGGAATACCTACGCTCGCGCCACTCGCCCCGTTAGCGTGCTCGGCTATGCTGGCGATGCCAAGGCTTTCCGGGTGGCGCCGACATCATGGACTCTGATGATAGACGCGCCCTTTGCGACCGCGATGGCCGCCAGATGCGCGCTGGCGTCATCGCGTTGTTTAACACCCATTACGCCGGATACGGCACCCACGAAGCGCTTTCGCGACAGCCCGACCAGCACCGGATGGCCAAGCGCGACTACCTCGTCCAGATGATCAAGGAGCGCCATGTTCTCCCAGACCTCCTTGCCGAAACCGAAGCCGGGATCAAGTATTATCCGTTCCCGGTCGATCCCTGCCGCCATGGCCGACTCGGCCATGGCCTTTAGGGAGTCAAGCACATCGCGCATGAACCTGTCCACTGCGTCGGGCCCGTCTTCCGGCGACCCGGAGCCTCCACCAGCCATATGCGCGTCATAGCCATGCATGAGGACGCATTCGGCACCGTGATCGCGGACGACGGCTGCCATTCGGGCGTCTGATCCGAAACCGGACACGTCGTTGATGATGGACACGCCGCCAATGGAAAGGCAGGCGTCCGCGACGGAGGCATGGCGAGTGTCGATTGAAATGGGTATGAGAACGCCGGCATCGCGAATCGCCCGCACCGCAGGGACTACGCGGCGCATCTCCTCGTCCTCATCCACCGGCAACGAGCCTGGGCGCGTCGATTCCCCGCCTATGTCGAGGATGTCCGCCCCTTCGGCCTCCAGCGCAAGCGCCCTCTTTGCCGCATCGGTTGCTGATGCGATGCCATCGCCGGAGAACGAGTCCGGCGTGACGTTGAGTATGGCCATGATGAGCGCCATGGCGTCAAGCGGCCCCAAGTCCGCTTGTCACCTTGAAGACGGCGGAAAGGATCGATATGGCTATGAAGCCGACGACGCCGGCCACCAGGAAGATGAGCATCGGCTCCAGCGCCGCCGTCAGTATCTTGATGTGCCGATCCATCTCGCTCTCGTAGCGTCTTCCTATGTGGCCAAGGGCGGATGGCATGTCGCCGGTCTGCTCGCCGATCGCCAGAAGGTCCGTCATCATCTTCGGGAACACCCCGCTTGCGGCGAGCGGTCCGGAGATCGTGGTACCGTCCGTAACCCGTTCCCTTGCGTGGCGCAGTTCCTCCGCGATGATCGCGTTTCCAACGGTCTCCTCCGTTATCTTCAAGGCGTTAACCACCGTGACGCCGTTCGCCAGAAGAGTCTGGAGCGTACGCGCGAAGGACGCGAACACGCCGTTGGCGACCACGCCCTTTATTATCGGGGTCCTGAGCTTGAGCAGATCGAACATGCGACGTCCGCCAGGTGTCTTCACCGCTCGTGATAGCACCACTGCCAGTAGAGCCACCGCAATTATTATGACGAGTATGTACTTCTGCGTGAAGGAGCTGATGTCCACAAGCAGCTGGGTGGTTGGCGGCAGCGCCACGCGCATGTTCGTGAAGACCGTCATGAACTGCGGGATGATCTTGATCATCGCGAAGACTACGGTCACGACGCCCAGAAGAAGGACGATGGCCGGGTATGTCAGAGCCTGGACTATCTTGGAGCGCATGGATGACATGCGCTCGTAGTGCTCTATAAGTCGATGGAGGACATCGGGCAAAGCGCCGCTCGCCTCGCCTGCGCGGATCATGTTGCCGTAGAGCGGCGGGAAGGATTCCGGATGGGCGCGAACTGCGTCGGAGAGGGCCTCGCCGCGTATGATGCGGTCTCGGAGGTCTGCGGCTACACGGCCCGACGGAGTTGAGGCATCCTGTGAAAGCGAATTGAGCGCGTTGCCAAGCGTCATGCCCGCCGATAGGAGATCGCTCAGCTCCTCGGTGAAGAGCATCACGTCGCGCTGCGACATCTTCGTCGAGGTGCTTGCGGCGAGCTGCCACCACTTCGCGCCGGCTCCGGCGGAGGAGGATGCCTTTGCGGCACCGCCCTCCTTGATGGATATCGGAATCCTGCCGGATCGCTCGAGAAGCGTCTGCGCACCGCGTTTGTCGGTCGCGTCTATCGTGCCCTCGGTTCGCTTTCCGGATCTATCTATCGCCGTATAGACGAATGTCGCCATGCCCCAATCATACCATGTTTTTCCGTCCGCGCCTATCTCTCCGCACCGTATTCTGATTTCTCTTGCATCCCTCCCCCTCCCCCGCCTATAATCCCCACCGTCATGAAAAAGCCGACCTCCCCCAAGCCCCCGCGCCCCACCTCCTCCTCTCGCAACCGCCGTACCGCCGACAGACGCTCCGGCTCTCAACTGCCGGACATCTCCGATGTCTCGGCCGGAACATCCCGGCTGACATTCGGTGATGTCGTGGACGCCTGTCTATTGCCCGCTCTTCTGCCGCTCTTCGTGGGGCAGAAGGTACGGGGCATATTCCATGAATTGGATAAGAGCGGATACTTCATGGCAGAGGCGGTCATGGAGTTCCTGTTGTCGGTGTCCCTTGCCGTCGCCGGCGTAGGCGTGGGCGCTGTGACTTGGGGTGTTCTGAAGGCATTGTCGGTGGTCGCGGCGAAGCTAAACCGTCGGAAGTACCTGCCGAGGGAGCGCGAGAGGCGTCGCGCCCTGGCGCGCGAACGCCGCCGCATCAGGCGGCGCACCACCCTGAATCCCGCGCCGACCACAGAGGGGCTACTGGAGGCGTGGGCACATGCCAGGGAGTCGCCGTCGAGCATGATCCGCTTCGGGTCTATGCTCTGCGACCTCGAGGCGTATGTGGACAACTCCCTGATACACGACGAGAACGGCGAGATATGCGGTCGACGCCCAGGCATTCGCGGATGGCTGCGCGACAACTGCCCGGAGCTAGCCGCGAAGTACAAGACCGTGATGGGCTACAAGGCGATGGCCAACAAGTTCCGCCAGGCGATGGGCATGTCCGACCCTTATCCCGCATCTATGGCCCTTGACCTCGTGGAGGCGGATGATGCGGCCCTCAAGGCAGACAACAAGGCAGAGGACGATTGCCAGAACATGGTGCGGAGTAATGATGGCAAAGGTAAGACGCGGAAGGCGGAAGAGGAGGAGGTCGCGCGAGAGGCGGAAGTGTACCGAGTAGCGAAGACGGTAGGCGGATGGGGGGAGGAGGAGCGTCAGAATACGGTGCGGAGGATGAGGGCGTTTCTTGCGGATTGCGGGAGGACGGCGAGGAGCGTGGCGGCGGCAATAGATGTCAGGGTGCATCCTGACGCGGTACCGCGCATCGTCGAGATCGCGGAGAGGCGGGAGCAGGGCCTGCCATCAAGGAACGGACCGATGGCACAACTCGCAAGGATGATGGCGTAGACTATGAAGGTATGCGCGAACCATGCATGGGGATGCGGTGCACCATGAAAACGACATTGAGAAGATGCAGCATCATGGGAAAGCCCTTGGAAGGAAAAGCGGTCTCTTTCACGCGAATGCTGGTTACGGCCATTGTGTTTCTGGGAGCATCTGCAGCAATGGCAATTGATGCCCCGGCGCCAATCACCTGCAAAATGGCACGCGGCGCGGAGGGGGAGAGACCCGCCATTCGGGATTTCGTCACGACCATCCAGCGCGACCTGCATTCGTCGCTATCGCTCCCCTACCCCGCCGAAGGCGCTTGCGAAATCGTGGTCGAAATCGGCTTCGCGGCACCTTCGTCCCGCGAGGTGGGCCATAGGCTTCTTCGCATGCCACCAGGAACAATAAGAGCGGTCGTCGCCGTTCCGAAGGATGACGCCGCATACGCTGATGAAATCCGGTTCTCCGTCGCAGCAGCCGTTTTCAGATCTCTCCTCCATTCGCGCGTCGCCGAAGGCCAGAAGGCGACCGAACCACCTGAATGGTTCGTGCGAGGCATGGCCGCGCTAACAGACAGGCCCCGTCGCGCCGCACTCTTCGAGGAGACCTATAGCGCCTGGTCCCATGCCTCGCTGGATGAGGCGAGCGTTCTTCTGGAACGCCCTCCGCCACGAGGTTGCAGCGCAGCGGTCGCATCACAGATAGTGGCATGGTGCATCGACCGGCCAGATGCTAGGCAACGCTGGTCGAAACTTCTGGACGCCCTCGCCTCAGGCGAGAAGTGGTCATCGTCGCTCCTCGAGGGAATCTTTCTCGATCTTGACGGCTTCGATGCGGACGAAGTCGCAAACGCATCATTCGACCAATGGATGGCGAACCAGACCAATCACATACTCTCCCCAGGCACCACGCATCCCGGCGTTCTCTCGCGCATCGGAATGCTGCTGGAGGTCTTCCCGGATGAGATAAAGGCGGGTTTTGACGGGGAGGCGTCCCTTCCGCTATCATTCTTCGCGCACCACCCCGAGATGGACGGCGCACAGGCGCTTCTGCTTAAGCGTGCCGCGCGTTTCCGGGCGGTTGCAATAGGCCGTGATGACCTCTTCCGCCATCTCTGTCTCCTATATGCCCGGGCCTTGGAGACCTCGGCCATGAAGGGATGGTTCCATGCCTCGGCCTTGTGGCTGGCGGCCGAGGACATGCGGGCGGAGCTAGGGGCGCGGACTGCGGCCGGAGAGATACTGGGACTGGGGAAATGAAAGCCAAAAAGGAATCAATCTTCGAATCGAGCAAGGGCGAGAAGACGCTCATAGGAGCGATTGACGCCGACGTGTTGAAGTACACCGTAGGCGATGACCCTGTGCTCGACCTGCGAATCGCGGAGTATGACGCGGTAGGTTCCGCGGCCCACGCCACCATGCTGGCGCGTATGCGCGTGAACCCGGCCATCCTGACAAAGGACGAACTCAAAGGCGTCATCGCCGCGCTCGCGGACGTTGTCCGCGACGTCCGGGCCGGAACCTTCACGATAACGGCGGAGGACCAGGACTGCCATCTCGCCATCGAACGCTTTCTGACCTCACGGCTGGGAGATACCGGCAAGCGCATCCATACCTGCCGTAGCCGAAACGACCAGTCGGCGACCGCCCTGCGTCTTTACATGCGCTCAGAACTCCTCGCCGCCGCCGATGAGATCGCAGGCCTCGCCAAGGCGCTTGTCGCCTTCGGGAAGCGCAACCGCGCCTTGCCGATGGTAGGCCGGACGCACCTGCAGCCGGCGATGCCGAGCTCCGTTGGGGTGTGGGCGACGGCATACGCGGAGGAATACCTCGACACACTAGCGGACATCGTTCGCGGCGCAATAGACTACGTCAACAGATGTCCCCTCGGCTCCGCCGCAAGCTACGGTGTACCGCTGCCAATCGACCGCGAACTGGTATCAAGGCTTCTCGGCTTCGCATCGCCGATACACAACGTCCTTGCCGCCGGCAACAGCCGCGGGAAGACGGAGAGCGTAGTCATAGCGGCGCTCGCGCAGGCGATGATAACCTCAAGCCGCCTCGCCCAGGATCTAATACTCTTCTCAATGCCGGAGTTCGGGTACTTCTCCCTTCCAAGGGAGTTCTGCACAGGCTCCTCCATAATGCCGCAGAAGTACAACCCGGATGTATGCGAGCTCATCCGCTCCAAAGCCGCCCGTGTCGCTGCCCTTTCATCCGCGGCGACGACGATAATGGTCGGAATGCCAGGAGGCTACAACCGCGACCTGCAGGACACGAAGTCCCTCGTGGTGGAGGCCTTTGACACCACGCGCTCTACGCTCCGCATCCTCGCCCGCCTCATAGGAGGGCTCGAAGCGCATCCAGACCGCCTCCGCGCCGCCTTCGCCGACCCCGGGGTCTTCGCAACGGATCGCGCACTTGAACTTGTCGCAGGTGGCATGCCGTTCCGCGACGCCTACCACTCCGTCCGCGAGAACCTCGAATCGCTGCGCGGGATGGATCCTGACGAAGCCATTTCCCGCAAGACGCACCTCGGCGCGCCATTCGGGCTGGACTTCGATCTATACGGCCAGATGATAGCCAACGCGCGCCGCGACATCGCAGCACGGACACGGCGTATCAACGCGGCGTTCTCACGGCTGCTCGGCATGCCATTCGGCGCACGGACACAATCCGGAGCGGTCTAATCGGGAGGATGGCCAAGCGCTCTGACACAGGCACCTGATTTCAGATTTCAAATCTCATATCTCAGATGTTGTTGTCAGATGTCAGGTCTAAACTGGCACAGGGTGCGCGAGGCCAAGCCTTTTCCAACAAGACCCTGTGATCAATCGTTCGAGAGGCGGCGGAGGAACTGCTGTCCCTGCGCAGCGGCCTGTCCGCCGGGATACTCCTCGACGAGGCGTTGGAACTTCTCCACGGCAAGCGCCCTGTTGCCCTGGCGGTAGAGGACGACGCCCCACTTGAGGAGCATCTCGTCGAGCCACGGGGCGTCCGGGTAGTCCTGGAAGACGCGTTCAAGCGTTTCGACGCAGCGCGAGTAGTCGCGTGTCGAGATGTAATAGTCGATGACCTTCTTGAAGGCATCGCCGGCGTAGGCCGATTCCGGATAGGCGTCCGCGCAACGCTTGTAGGCCACCATCGCACCGGAGTAATCGACCTTTGCGCCGGGGTTCTCGGCCTCGCGCAGCTTGACCTGGCGCTCGATGGCCTCGCCGATGCGGTACTGCGCCTCGGCCTTCAGCGGAGAGTTGGGGAGGGAGAGGACGGCATTGAAGACCTGTATCGCGGACGCAAGCGACTTCGGGTCCTTGTTGTCCTCCATGCGTGCCTTGCCTATCTGCATGAAGGCGCGATCGGCTAGCGTGGAGTCCGGGTAGAGACGGACGAGCTGGCGGCATGTGTTGATGGCTCCGCTCAGGTTGCCCTGGACAAGCTGGAGATCCCATTTGACCGCGAAGGTGTCCTCGATTATCGCGCGGTCGAGGCTGAAGCGCGACGCGAGCGACATCAGCTCCTCGACCTTCAGGAGGCCTTCCTCCGCCTTCTCGGACGCATGGGAGTTAAGACCGACGTCCTTGAATATGTTGCCCCACTTGTGGAGGAGCTGGGCCTCCAGGAGGAGCTTCTTCGCCTGGACGGTCGCGTCGGAGGCGTTCGCTATGATGCTCTGCGGCTCGGCGCTGCCGCCAACAAGGACGGCGGCATCCGCGATGCGCGTCACGGTGTTCGTTCCGCCAAGGTGCGACACATCCTCATATGAGACCTCGACCCTGTCATCGGGGGTAACGCCGATCTCTCCGGGGCCGATGATGGTCGGCGGGAGGTTGGTGTCGGTGTTGAGGATCTTCGCGGTGATGCGGCCGGTGAAGACGCCGGAGCGCGCCTCGGTCTCGGAGAGCTTGACCTCGGCGGTGGAGCGCACGATCCAGGGGGCGTCCGGATCAGGCGGCGGGGGAACAACGCCTTCCGGGACCTCCGGTTTCTCGCGATACTTAGCGGAGACCGTGACGACGACCGAGTCCGGATTCGGCGAGGTGTCGCAGTCAAGGTCGCGAAGACGGATGAAGGCGGGCTGGTCGGCGAAGATGCCGCGGACACGCTGGCGCATCGCGCCGTCCATGAAGGTGATAGACGCGGATGAGACCACGTTCGCCTTGGCGGCGCGCTGGACATTGACGGATCCATCCTCCGAGTTGCGGTCCACATAGACCACGGAGATGTCATCGGCGCCTTGAACGGTGAGGCGGCCGTCGTAGGGCTGCGTCGGGTCGGTTGTGGTGATGACGGAGGCGAGGAAGTCGCCATCTCCGCGGCCGAACGCGACCAGCTCCGCGCGCTCCTTGTCGCCGGACTTCGATTCCAGCTCGACCTTGGAGTTCTCACCAAGCGCGGCTAGGACGGCCAGGTCCTTGTCGCTCACATGGACGTAGATGCGCTGCCCGGCCTCGGCGAGGACGGTTTCGTTCGTCGCGCCATCATCCGGAACGGCGGTTCCGACCATCTTGAACGCCTCGGATGCGCGCGCCCAGCGGCCGGCGTCGAAATGGATCTGGCCGATGAGGTAGAAGGCGTCGTTGGCGAAAAGGCTTGTCGGGTAGTCCTGGGTGACGCGGCGGAAGATCATGGCGGCGTCGCCGGAGTTGCCGCGCGAAAGCTCGCACTGCCCCTGGAGGAGAAGCGCCTCGGCCTGGAGTTCGCGGTCCTGCGACCCGAGGGCCTTGCGAAGGTTGGCGAAGGCCTGATCGTACTGCCGCTTGTCGATAAGGTGGCGACCAAGCTCAAGGTATGCGTTGAAGCGCGAAGGCGCGTCAGGGAACATCTTGGGCACCGCTTCGAGCATGCCGACGGCGCGATCGTCCTCGTTGTTCTCTATGAGCTCCTTGGCGTTGCGGACCATTCGCTTGGCACGCGCCTCGATCTGCTCGGGCGAACCGGAGTTGTCCTTGTCGGCAGGCGCCTGGCCCTGGGCCATTGCCGCGGAAGCGGCCACGAACGCCGCAAGGAAAACGATTGGCAATCTATTCATCATCAGTCTCCACTGTATCCGGTTAGGTCGGATAGAGCATGTCCATCCAAGCAGGAAGCATACCAAAGATTCTGAAATCATGCGCGTGAAGCGCGATATGCCGAGGCGGGGATTGGAGATCGGTTGCCGGAGGCCTGTGGCCCGAGGCGGTTTTCCGTCATCCGCGCCGCTCCGGCGTCGCACGCGGCGCGAGTGTTACGGCGTTGCGGCGTGCGAGCTGAGATATGAACGCTATCACGGCGTCCTCCATGGCGGATACGGCGCATCCGACTTGCCCGGCCAGAGCCGCGGAGATATCCGCCACGGTACGCGAGCCGTCGATGAGCTCCACCGTCCTGCGTCCCATGTCGTCAAGGACAAGCTTGTGGCGACGGGGACGCGATGGGTTCAGGAACACCTTCGGGATGCGACGCGCGCTCCGAGGCGGCGCCATCTGCTCTGGCGTCAGATCCCATTGGAGAGTACACCCATACCGTTTCTCGGCGACGCGTTCCACGCTCGGATGCAGCGCAGGAACAGACGACAGGATGGTCGCCCTGTCGATGGCGCGGTAGCCGTCGGGAACGGTCTTCTGCGGCTGTTCGCCACCAATACCCAGGAATTTTCCAAGCCAACGGAACATCTTCCTCAATCTCCTCCAGCCCGTCATCACCCGCCGGCATCACCTGCGATCGGCGAGAAGGGCTACGGCAGCCTTGTACGTGCCGTGAGGCCCATAATACTCCCTTGGCACGGACATCGCCTCGTCAAGTGACGCAAACGCGCTTTCGGCCGTGGCTCGCAGCTCCGGGTGCATGACGGCTTCCTGGCGCAACCTCGACGCCGCCATGGCGGTAAGGGCAGCGTTGCCCTCGCGTGGCGCGTACCTGTCGTCCATCATGCCGCGGTAGTCGAACATCCCGCGACGACCTTCGCGGCGAAGCCATGCCATGCCGCGCCGGAGATGTCCGCCGCCATCCGTCCATCCGGCATCTCGCGCCTTGAGGAGGATCGCCACCTGCCACAGCGTCATGGAGGCGTCCCCGCCACCCCACGACCCGGTGTTGTCCTGGCTGGCGAGCGAGAAGCCGATCGCCTTGCGGATCTCGTCCGAAATCCCAGCGCCATTTGAGGCGGCATGGCCGAGCAGCGCGAATGTCGCGAACGAATGGTTGTAGAGCGCGACGCGCGTAGAGCTACCGAACGCTCCGTCGTCCGACTGCATACTTAGCAGCGCCTGCTCGGCGCGGCATATGGACTTCTGGTGGCGAAGATGCGAATGCCGTTCAAGAGCCATCAGAGCAAGCGCCGTAAGGGCCGGTCTGTACACCTCGCGCCCGCCGGTGGCGGACGGAGACCAGGAACCGTCCGCGTCCTGCAGTTCCACGAGCCTGTCGGCGGCGACATCGGCCGCGCCATGGGGTGCGTTCCGGCCGCCAAGGGGCAAAGGCGGGGCCAACAGCGCGACAAGGCATGCGGCGACCCCGCATGCGACAGCCGCGACGCGGACGATGCGCCAGCGTCTTTCGACCGCTTCCCGACGGCGCTCCTCCCTGACGGCCGCCATGACGCGCCCGGCGAGTCCAGGGGAAGCCTCGCGCCATGTCTCCATGGCGGACAGGCGCTCCCGCATCGCCTCGATCCCGACGGCCTCCATCACTTCGTTCGTAAGCCCCGGAGACGGGGACACGGCACCGGCGGCGGCAAGGCGGCGGACCGCATTGGCCGTCACTTCGGGGAAATCATCGTCATTTGTCGATCCGCTCATCGCCAAGTATCCGTCTCAGGGCCTTCAGGGCATGGAACATCCGGGACTTAACAGTGCCGACGGGCACCCCCGTGATCTCCGCCACCTCCGCGTACGGAAGTTCCTGGAGCACCCCCAGCACAACGACCTCCCTGTGGGCGTTGGAAAGCTTGCAAAGCGCGGCCTGCAAGTCGTCCGCCAGCCCGTCGTAGGGCGCCTCCGTGGACACCGGCTCTTCAACGCCTTCATCCGCCATTAGCCGCTCTCGCAGCACTTTGGCGCGGATGCGTTTCCGCACCTCGTCCACCCTGACCTGCCGCGCCAGAAGGTATAGGAAGGTCGTGAACTTCGCCCTTGGCGAATACCTCTCGCGATAGCGGTAGAGCCTGACAAAGGTCTGCTGAACCAGATCCTCGGCATCGGTGTAAACGCCGGATCTCCTGAAAAAGTTCAAAAGGGGTGTCTGATGACGGACGACCAGCGCCTCGAACGACCTCATGTCGCCTTTCGCCGCCGCCATCATGAGCGCGGCATCGTCATCAGCAGGATCGTCGGATCGTTCAATCATCGGATCGTTCAATCATCGGATCGTCAGACTTCGTCTCTTCGACTTTCGGATCTTCGACCTTGGGTCCCTCGACTTCAGCCTCTGGCACCGCATCGGACGATGCCCCGGACGATGCCAGCGGCAGCTCCGGAGGCTTGGACTCCCTGCGGCCGAGCGTCGGGTCGATCTCCTTCAACTCGGCAAGGTCCTTCAGGCCGAAATGCTCGAGGAAAAGGGGTGTGGTCCCATAGAGGAACGGGCGCCCTGGGAGATCGCTCCTACCGACGATGCGCACAAGATGCAGTTCCATCAGCTGGCGGACGGAGTGATCCACGGCGACGCCGCGTATGCCCTCTATCTCGGAACGGGCCACGGGCTGGCGGTAGGCGATGATGGCAAGCGTCTCGAGAGACGGACGTGAGAGGAGGGCCGGCTTATCCTTCTTGAGAAGCGCACGCACCCAGCGTCCGCAACCTGCCTGCGTCTGGAAGCGGTAGCCGCCGGCGACCTCCTCCAGCGCGACGCCCAGACCCAGCCGTTCGAGGTCCTGCTGGATGTCCAGTATCGCAGATTGCACCTCGCGCACGGACACGCCGCGGAATGGCGGCTTGGTCCCGTCCTCCGCGTCCGGCATGTCCTTAAGGCACTTGCGTATCGCGTCGGCGTCTATCGGCACGGGGCTGGAGAATATCAGCGCCCCGACCACCTGCGTCAAGCTCGACGCGACAGGTTGCATTGGATCCGATTCAGGCATCGCTCACCTCGTAATCGTCGCCGCCCTCGATCACGGTGCCTGGCGGCGGTTGGCACACGAGTATCTCCGCGAATGGCTCGTTCTGGCGCACCGCCACGCGGTGGCGTTTCAGAAGTTCGAGAAGCGCGAGGAACGAGACGATCACCTCCCCGCGCGGGGAATCGGGCGCGAAGAGCCTGGAGAACGGCATTCCGCCCGGGTGTTCGGGGAGCGCCTCCTCGATGAGGTGCATCTTCTCGGGGACGCTCCAGATTATCGGCTTGAGCTGCCCGAGCGGCATGACCGGCGCGCGCTTCAGCGCCTCCTGGAATGCGCCGAGGAGATCGAAGAGCCCGATGTCGGCAAGGCGGGGTGCCGTCTGGTCGGCATCGGAGAGGGCCACCTCGCCGCCGAAGAGATAGCGGTCGGACTGGGCGAACTCCTTCGCGCCAAGCGACATCGAAGCGTCCTTGAACTTCTTGTACTCGACGAGCTGGCGGACGAGCTCCATCCTCGGATCGTCCTCCTCCTCGTCCTCCTCCTCGCCCGGTCGGCTCTCGACCGGCAGAAGCGTCCTGCTCTTTATCAGCATCAGCGAGGAGGCCATCACAATGAACTCGCCCGCCACGTCGAGGTCGAGCATGCGCATCATCTCCAGATACTCCATGTACTGGGAGGTTATGCGCTCGATGCTGATGTCGCAGATGTCCACCTCGTCCTTGCGCACGAGGTACAGCAAAAGATCAAGCGGCCCCTCGAACACATCGAGGTCCACCTTGTACTCCGCCTTTTCCGGCGCCTTTGTATCATTCGCCTCTTCGGACATGCGCTTTCAAGTAGGATACCAATTCCCCGCCCTGTCGGACAAGCGCGGAATGAAAGCGGGCGTCGCAATCCTTGATTTCTGGCACACAATCTGCTTGAATATACTGGAATGCGTTGCCAGTCCAAAGGCGGCGCCCATGTCAGGATTTACCCGGAGCCAAGAGATGGCAAGAGCCAAAGCAGACAAGGAACTCGAGCAATACCGCAACCTGCTCGACACGCCAAGCAAGTTCGAGGACGGATTCGGCTGGACGACGATAGCCGGCATCCTGTTCTGCGGCCTCATCATGACGCCTGGCGCGATCTACCTCGGCCTCATGACCGGTGGCAACATCGCGTCCGCCGCGACTTGGGTGACGGTCATCCTATTCAGCGAGATCACCCGCCGCGCCCTCAAGACGATGACGAAGGGCAACCTCATCGTCCTGCTCTACGCGGCCGGCATCATCATGGGCTACGCCGCCATGGGGCCGGCCGGTTCGCTCGTCAACCGCGCGTACCTCGTCACCTCCGACGCCGCGCGCGACATGGGCATGCGCGACTACTTCCCGACATGGTGGTGCCCGAAGCCCGACAGCCCCGCCATCACCGAGCGCAACCTCTTCCACCACGACTGGCTCATACCCGCCCTCATCATCGCCTTCTCGTACGTGACCAGCGTGATCAACCGCTACACGATCGGCTACTTCTTCTTCCGCCTCTGCTCCGACGTCGAGCGGCTCCCCTTCCCCATGGCGCCGATTTCCGCGCAGGGATCGCTCGCCCTCGCCGAATCGACCATGAAGCCCGAGGACCTCGAGAAGCAGGAGGCCGAACTCGATGAGGAGGGTCACAAGCCTCTCCCAAAGTGGCGCATCTTCTCGCTCGGCGCACTGATCGGCATAGCCTTCGGCTTCGTCCAGGTCGGCGTCCCGGCGATCACCGGCCTCTTCCTCGACCAGCCGATCTTCCTCATCCCGCAGCCGTACCTCGACACGACGACGATGACCGAGGCCATCCTCCCCGCCACACCGACAGGCGTCATCATCGACCCGGGCATCATCATCACCGGCATGGTCCTGCCATTCTGGGCGATCATGGGTTCCTTTGCAGCGATCCTCGTTACGCTGATCGTCAACCCGATCCTCCACGCCTCGGAGATCCTCGTCCAGTGGCAGCCAGGCATGAACACCGTCAACGCCACGTTCGTCAACTCCATCGACTTCTGGATGTCCTTCGGCTTCGGCACCTCGGCCGCAATCGCCGTCATTTCGGTCTTCTCGACCGTCCGCGACGTCATCCGCCGCGGCATCGAGGCGCGGAAACAGGCAGGCACGGCGATGTCGGCGCTCAGCGAGCGCGACCGCGCCGTCGGCTCCCTCTGGAAGACTCCTGACGTCGGGCGCGGCGACTGGCCGATCTGGCTTTGCATAGTCGGCTACGTCATATCGTCGACGGCCATGGTCTGGCTCTGCAACCACCTCATCCCGGGCATCCTCGGCTTCCTTATCTTCTTCGTCTGCTTCTACAACCCCTTCATCTCCTATGTCAACGCCCGTCTAACGGGCCTCACCGGCCAGGCGGTCGCCATCCCGTTCGTCCGTGAAGGCTGCTTCATCCTCTCCGGCTACAACAAGCTCGACATCTGGCTCGCGCCGGTGCCCATCACCGACTACGGCGGAATGGCGCAGGGCCTCCGCATCAACGAGCTCACCGGCGTCAAGTTCCGCTCCATGGTCTTCGCCGACCTCGTGGCCGTCCCGACCGCCTTCATCCTCTCCTTCTTCTTCTGGGGCTTCATCTGGAAGGCCAACGCCATCCCGTCCGACATCTACCCGGCGGCCCAGCTCAACTGGGAGCTCGCGGCCAAATCGACGACCCTCCTCTACTCGGCCACATTCCACCCGGAGAGCGAGAACGGGCAGGATGTGCAGGATGTCCAGGATGTCCAGAATGTCCAGAATGTCCAAGACGCCCAGGGTGCCCAGGCCGTTCATGAGGAGGCGGCCAGGGATGATGGCAGGGCGAGCATGACGGAGTCGATGAACCGCTTCGCGGACACGGAGTTCGCCAAGGCGCTCCATCCCAAGGTCATCGGCGTAGCCGCGGCGCTCACGACGATCCTGTTCATAGTCTTTTCGTCCTTCGGTCTTCCGACGCTATTCATCTACGGCATGATCCGAGGCTTCGGCGCCCTGCCACACGGCATGGTGCTTGAGATAATCGGCGCCTTCCTCGGCCGCTGGTACTTCCAGAAGAAGTTCGGCAAGAAGAACTTCCTCCGCAGCGCACCGGCAGTCGCCGCCGGCTATGCCACGGGCGTAGGCCTCATCGGCATGCTCACGATCGCGATGACGCTCATCAAGAACGCCGTCTCAAGCGCTCCATTCTGATCCGGACACACATCATGAACCAGCAATCCGACAGAACCAGGATCCCAGACCAGGTCCGACTTCCATTGTCCGTCGCCTTCGGCGTCGTCATCCAGGGTCTCCGCATACGAATCGGCCGTTCGGTCGTCACCATCACCGGCGTGACGTGCGGCATCGCGTTCCTCATGTCGATCCTCACTGGCCAACTCGTGAAGATGGGCGTCACGGACGAGGATGCCACGCGCGCCGAGGTGGGGCGCGTCATCTCCTTCGTCCGCTCCGACCTCCCCAAGCTCCAGGACAAGTCGATCTCCGTCGTGGGGTCCGGGACGCTCAGCGAGGTCGAGACGCGTGTCCTCGAGACGATATCACGCGACTTCGGCATAGCCTCGCTCTCATTCGAGCAGGGCAAGTCCCCAGCCCTCCCGCGCAAGGCGTCGGCCGCTGTGTCCGCCGCCGCTTCCGCGCCATCGGCCTCGGTGGCCAATGCCGACGTTGTGTTCCTCATGGGTGGCTCGGACATCCCGCGGCAAGACTGGAAACCATTCCTCGACGGCGACCTCAACCGCGTCATAGCATCTACGATCCTCGAGGCCGACGCGTCGACCGTCGGAATCGCGGAGGAGCGCTTCGCCAAGCTGGCCCGAGTCCTTACCGAGGAGGAGCTGGCGAAGATTGAGAAGAACAAGCGCAAGGAGCGCTTCCGCGCCATATGGATCGGGGTCATCTCGCTTCTCGTCACCGTCATCGGCATCACGAACGCGATGCTCATGTCCGTGACGGAGCGCTTCCGCGAGATCGGCACGATGAAGTGCCTCGGCGCCCTCTCCTCCTTCGTGACGCGCATGTTCGTCATGGAGGCGTCGCTGATGGGCCTTGTCGGCGGCATCGCCGGCGCGATCTTCGGCGCTCTCTTCGCCATAATCATCTACACCTTCACCTACGGCGCGAACCTGGTATTCAGCTCGCTGCCAATGGTGTCAGTGCTCATATTCGGGCTGCTGTCGGTCGCGGCGGGCGTGGTGCTCTCCGTCGTCGCCGCCCTCTACCCGGCCCGCGTCGCGGCCTCCATGGTCCCGGCCACGGCTCTCCGTTCAACGATCTAGACGAGGTTACCGCAGTGCAGAACCTGGACAGGAAGAAGTTCGACGCCCTCTTCGAGAAGCCGGCCGGCGACGAGAAGTCCGTCATCATCCGCGGCGTGGACATCCACAAGGTCTACAAGATGGGCAAGCAGGAGACGCACGCCCTGCGCGGAGCCACGCTCGACGTCTATCGCGGCGAGTACCTCTCAATCATGGGTCCGTCGGGCTCCGGCAAATCGACGCTCTTCAACGCCATCGGCGCCCTCCAGAAGCCGACGAGCGGACGCGTGTACATCGACCAGGTCGATATCGCGCAGCTCGATACCGAGGAGCTCGCCTGGCTGCGCTGCCGCAAGATCGGCTACGTATTCCAGAGCTACAACCTCATCCAGGTGATGACCTGCCTTGAGAACGTCACGCTCCCGATGTCGTTCGCCGGCCTGTCCTCCGAGGAGGCGCGCGAGAAGGGCATCAAGATCCTCAAGATGGTCGGTCTCGGCCACCGCATCCTCCACAAGCCGGCCGAACTCTCCGGCGGACAGCAGCAGCGCGTGGCCGTCGCCCGCGCCCTCGCCAACTCGCCCGACATCATCCTCGCGGACGAGCCGACGGCCAACCTCGACCAGCACACCGGCCAGGAGATCATCGAGCTCTTCCAGCAGCTCCAGCGCGACCTCGGCGTGACGATCATCTCCGCCACGCATGATACAAAGATGCTCAAGGCGTCCGACCGCATCCTCTGGATCGAGGACGGCCGCATCGTCAAGTGCGCCCGCCCGGAGGAGATCGACTTCACATCCAGCGAGTTCGGCCACTAGTCCGCTGAACGGGTTGCCGAGCGCAAGGCCAATCCTGGCGCCTCCTAGGCGCAGCCACCATGGGATATCAGGTGGTTTCCTGCAAGGAATACGCGCTTGCAACTCGTTCAATGAAATGCTATCATCATCAAACATTACGCTTGGAAAAGATATGGCGTCACTCGTTCTAGGTCTGCCGAAGGGCAGTTTGCAGGAAGCCACCTTCGCAATGATGCGCAAGGCTGGGTTCAACCTTTCCGTGTCTTCGCGCAGCTACATCCCGACGTGCGACGACGAGGATCTCAAATGCCGTCTCCTCCGTCCGCAGGAGATACCGCGATATGTGGAATTGGGGCTTCTCGATTCCGGAATCACCGGCTACGACTGGATCTACGAGAACAACGCCGACGTCGTTGAGGTGTGCGAGCTCTGCTACTCCAAGGCCACCTCGCGCCCAGTCCGCTGGGTCATCGCCGTCCCCAACGACTCCCCCATCCAGTCCGTCAAGGACCTGGAAGGCAAGCGCATATCCTCGGAGGCCGTCGGTCTCACGCGGCGCTACCTCGAGGCCAACGGCGTCAATGCCGACGTCGAGTTCTCCTGGGGCGCGACCGAGGTCAAGGCCCCCGAGCTCGTGGACGCCATCGTCGATCTTACGGAGACCGGCTCATCCCTCCGCGCCAACAACCTGCGGATCCTCGCCACGATCCTCACGTCCACCACGCGTCTCATAGCCAACAAGACCGCATGGGAGGACGCCGACAAGCGCGCCAAGCTCGAGCAGATCGCCATGCTCATGACGGGCGCCCTCCAGGCGGAGTCGCGCGTCCTGCTCAAGATGAACGTCGGTTCCGCCAACCTTGGCAAGGTCATCGAGATCCTGCCTGCTCTTCACACACCTACGGTCAACGCGCTTGACGCGGATGGCTGGCATGCGGTGGAGTCCGTCGTGGAGGAGTCCAAGGTCAGGGAGCTGGTCCCGCGCCTCAAGGCGGCGGGGGCCGAAGGGCTGATTGAACTTCCGCTCAACAAGATCATTTTCTGACGACCCCGCAAGGGGCGCAACTGTCAATCCATCAAGGAGAAAAAAGTGGGTTCCATCAAGAAGAAAAGGCGCGCGAAAATGTCGAAGCACAAGCACGACAAGCGTCTGAAGGCCAACAGGCACAAGAAGTAGCGCACCCCACCCTTCACATGGGATCCGTGAGGGGGCGGAGCGGTCGATGAGGGCCATTCACCAGATCACGGCGGGTTTCAGGCGTGGCGATGCCATAAGCAATGCCGCGCTTTTGGTGCGTGGCGTCTTCCGTTCCTGGGGATGCCGCTCCGATATCCTCTCGCGGTCGAGATCGATCGCGCCGGACATGAGGCGCGAGGCTTGCGACATCGACGAAGCCGTACGCGAAATCAATCCCGACGACATCGCCGTCCTCCATCTATCCATCGGCAACCCGGTGAACCTTGCGTTCCGCGACCTTCGCTGCCGCAAGGCGATCATCTACCACAACATAACGCCCTCCAGATACTTCCGCCTTCTCGACCCGCGCACGGCGGCCGATCTCGACCTTGGCAGGGAACAGCTCCGGATGCTTGCGGGAGTGGCCGATCTCAACATGGCGGTCAGCGCCTACAACGCCAACGAGCTCCGTGAGGCCGGGTATGCCGACGTCAAGGTGCTTCCCCTCCCCGTGGACGTCGATTCGTTCGTCAAGGGCGGCATCGACGAGCACACTATGAGGCTTCTTGGAGGCGGACAGCGCAACGTCCTCTTCGTAGGGCGTTGCGCACCGAACAAGAAGTTGGAGGACTGCCTGCTCGTGGCCTACCACCTCGCCCACATCATGCCAGGCACGCGCTTCATCCGCGTCGGCTCGCAAAGCGGCGCCGAAGCGTACTTCGGACTGGTCCAGGCCTTCGGCAAGGCGCTCGGGCTGACAAACTACATAGATCTAAAAGGCGTGTCGCAGCAGGTGCTCAATGCATGCTATGCGTCTGCCGACGCATTCCTATGCGTCAGCGAGCATGAAGGCTTCTGCGCCCCCCTTGTCGAGGCCATGCTCCATCGGGTGCCGGTCTTCGCCTTGGCGACATCCGCCATACCCGAGACGCTTGGCGGGGCCGGGATGCTCTTCGAGCAACCATTCGACGCCCCGCTGATCGCCGAGACGATGGCTGAGGTGTTCCAGAACCCAGACCTGCGCGAGGCTATACTCAAGCGGCAGGACGAACGCATCGCGGCGTTCCGCAACCGGGACCTGGACGGCGAGATGCGCGCGCTCTTCGCTCCGCTCCTGGCATAGGCGCATGAAGGCTGATGCGATGCGGACCGGGCTGATCGTCGCGATGGACAAGGAGTACGACAGGTTCGTGCGCCTTCTCGCGGACGCCGCGCCGCTTGAGGCCGGGGCCTTCAAGTGCATCGCGGGCCACATCGGCGGCCTCGACGTCGCGCTGATGCGCTCCGGCATCGGCAAGGTTCATGCGGCGCTTGGCGCCAACGCGCTCGTCGGGCTCTTCCGTCCGGACATCGTCATCAGCTCCGGCGTCGCCGGCGGACTTGACGCCACACTGCATCCAGGCGACGTGGTCGCCGCGACTGAGATCGCCTATCATGACGTCTGGTGCGGCGAAGGCAATGTCCTAGGGCAGGTGCAGGGGCTGCCGCCGCGATTCGCATGCGCTGCTGACGCGGTCGAGGCGGCAAGACGCGGCGGCGCCCGTACGGGACTGGTCGTCAGCGGCGACAGGTTCGTCCAGGCATCGGGCGAGCTGTCCGCAATAAAGGCCGCCTTCCCAGAGGCGCTGGCCGTCGACATGGAGTCTGGCGCGATCGCACAGACATGCCACATCCTCGGGGTTCCGTTCTTAGCCATTCGTGCCATAAGCGATGTCGTAGGCGACTCATCCCAAGCGTCTCAATACAAGGGCTTCTGGGACACGCTCGCGGAACGCTCGTTCGACACCACGCGACTGATCGTGTCGTCGCTCGCGTCCTGATGGATGGCAAGGTGACATCTGAACTGCTATCGCCCGCAGGCTCGTTCGAGGCGGCCCTTGCGGCCTTCCAGTTCGGGGCAGACGCGATATACCTTGGTCTTGGCTCGCTTTCGGCCCGCGCCGAAGCGGTTAACTTCTCGGCCGACGACCTCGCCCGCATCTGCGCCTACGCACATTCCCTTTCGCCACGTCGCTCGGTCTATGCGGCGATCAACACGCTCGTCCGCGACGACGAGATCGACGAGGCCGTCCTGGCGCTCGACGCGACGGCCTCCGCAGGAGTCGACGCCGTCATAGTTCAGGATTTCGCGGTCTTCGACCTGATCCGACGCCACTTCCCGTCACTGAAGGCCCACGCCAGCACGCAGATGGCGATCCACAACCTCGAAGGAGCCGTCGCCCTCCGCGATCTTGGCTTCTCGCGGGTCGTCCTGGCACGCGAGCTGTCCTTCGACGAGATACGCCGCATCACCGCCGAGGCCGGAGTGGAGACGGAGGTCTTCGTGCACGGCGCGCTCTGCTACGGCTACAGCGGTCTATGCCTATTCTCCGCGTTCCGCACCGGACGGAGCGGCAACCGTGGACGTTGCGCCTATTGCTGCCGAGGAGAGTTCCATGCCCCGGGGGATGCGCATGGTTCGTACCCATTCTCCATGCGCGACCTCTTCCTCCTCGACCATGTCCGCGACCTCCGAGACGCCGGGGTCGCGAGCCTGAAGATCGAAGGCCGCATGAAGTCCCCCCTGTACGTCGCGTCCGTGACGGACCTGTACCGACGTGAACTGGATGGCGCCTTCGCCGATGCACGGGAGCGGAACGAGGCCATTTCGGATGTCCGCACCGTGTTCTCGCGTCCGGCCACATCGCTCTACTTCGATGGTGCGTCATCGCCAGACCGCATAATCGATCCATGCGCCGTCGGCCATCGTGGCGCACTAGTCGGCCAAGTGCGGTCCGTGCGCCGCGACGAGCGCGGCGCGCGCTGGCTGCGCTTCGCGCCGCAGCGTCCGCTCGAAGTCCACGACGGGCTTCAGGTCGAATTCCCGGACATGGAGGGCGGCCGCCCGTTCGGTTTCGCAATCGACCGCATGCGACTGGCCGGAGAACGCCGCGATCGTTTCGAAGTCCCGTCCGAATCCCGTGTCGAGGTGCTGCTGCCACGCGACGCACCCGTAATCCCCGACGGGGCGCAGGTCTTCTGCGCGTCCTCCCAAGCGGTCAAACGCCGCTTCGCCGTTCGCACACCGCGTGACGCCGAACTTCGCGCCGCGTTGCCCGTGGCGTTCAAGGTGACCCTTGAACCCGGGGGCATCTCCTGCGAGGCTGACGCCGGGGGTGTCGCCGTCCGCCGTTCCATCCCGACCACACTCGGTCCGGCCCGAAACCCGGATATGACCGCAGACGCCGTCCGCAAGGCATTCTCCCGGCTTGGCGACACGCGATGGTCCGCGACCTCGGTGGATGTTGAAGACCCACTCTCGCTCTATGCTCCAGCCTCCGTACTGAACGAGGCCCGCCGCGCCATCGTCGCCGACCTAGACGCCGAACGCGCCGCTGCCCACGACAAGGCCATCGCCGATGTCCGCGCAGCAATAGCCGTCGCGTCCGCGACGCCCATATCCCCTACCCTGCCACAGCCTCCGCGACGCTCGGTGAAGGTGCGGATTGAAGCCAATATGCCACGCTGCGACGGATTCGACGAGACCGTCGTCGCGCTGTCGTGCGAGGCATGCCGCGATGTCGCGGCATTGGCGAGGCGAATCGCCGAGTGGAAGACCGCATGCGGGCGCTTGCGGCTCTCGCTCCCCATTGTCATGAGGCATGGCGAGTCCGATATCTGCGCCGCTGCGGTCTCCGCCTTGGCCGACGCCGGATTCAAGGATTGGGAATGCTGCGATGTTTCCGGGCTCGCGATCCTGCGGCGGCTTTCCGACGGACGCTTCTCCATCACGGCGGACGGGTCGCTCTACTCATTCAATGGGCTCTCGGCCCGTTTCCTGCGCTCGATGGGCGTGGCAGCAGCCGTCGCCCCATTCGAGATGGACGACGAACAGCTGCTGGACGCCGTCGGCTACGGGGCGTCATGGTTCATGGTGCCGGTGCGTTTCCGCCCGAATCTCTTCATATCCGAGACGCGCCCCATGGATGGCTCGTCCTCCAACGCCATCGCGCTCGAGGACCGTTCCGGGCGGCGATTCGAGACCGCAGTCCGCGACGGACGCTGGATCACACGCGATGCCGCGCCCATCGTCCGCGACGAGGCCCGATTCGCCGCCGCCGGCTTCACCATGTTCCGCCACGACCTTACGTGAGGTCGCGCCAGGAGCGCAGCTGGGTGAAGTGCAGCCGTGCATGCGTAGGCGTTGCGCCGCTGCGCAACGCCTACTTCACTATGAACATTGTCGGCTGGATGACGTCGTCGCTGCGGACCGTGAGCACGCCGGATCCGGTGAAGAGGTCGTCGCGGACGAACTCTGCGCTCGATTCCGACGAGCCATACGTGCCGCGCACGAGGCTCTGCCACTCGGGCGTTTCCGGGTAGTCGCGGACGTAGAGCTTCTTGCACGAAGCCGTCACGCCGGACGGCAGCTCGACCTTTCCAAACCAGCCCGCTGCGCCGTCGAGCTTCAGGACATTTCCCGTCGTCGAGTCCCCGTTGGGGAGGCTGAGCGTCGCGTTCGCGAAGACGCGGATCGGCAGGTTCTTCGCGAGCGAACAGGCGTGGGTCGCGTCGCCAAGCGCCAGCGTGCCGGCGTTGACGGCGATTTCGTCCGCGATGTTCGTCTGGCTCCCGCCGAGCGTCAGGTAGCCCGTGTAGGCCGCGACGAAGCCGCCGGGCGCCGTGACGTCCGCCCAGATCTGGTTCGGAGTCGAGGCGCTGCCGGACTTGGCGAAGACGTAGCCGGGATGCGTCGCGTCGCCAAGGACGAGCGAGCCGTTGTCCGTGCGACCGGGCTGGCCGATGGAGGACTTGCTGTTGTGCAGGAGGAGCCCGCCGGACGTGAGCGTGAGCGTACGCCCTTCGCCGAGCCACTTGTTCTTGTTCTCGTTGTAGAGATAGAGCGAGTTGAGCGTGACGTCATCGCCGATCTGAATCGTCTTGTCCCACACGTAGGCGTTGGACTTATCGCTCGCCGCGGCGTCGAGCGCCGTGTTGTTGTAAACAGGGCGGATCAGGCGGTCGTCTGCGTCGAAGCAGGCGAAGAGCGGATAGCGGTTCCAGTCGTCGTCCCATGCCGTGATGGGCGCGACCATCCACGGGACGATCGGGTAAACGTCGGACTGCTCCGGATCTCCCTCGGCGCCGACGAGGTAGGCGGAGACGCCGTGCAGGATCGTGACCTCGTTGGTCAACGTCGCGGTGGAGGCGAGGCTCGAGCGCGACTGGTCAACGATGCGGATCGTCGCCTTGTCGCCGTGGACGAGCTTGTCCACCTCGAGCCAGTTGATCGCGTTGTCGCCGCCATGGCCGACAATGTTGTTCAGGCCGCCCTCGACCGTGAGGCGCTTCGTGTGTCGCAGGTCTTTGACACCGCCGGCGGCGCCGGCGCCCCACGCGCCGTTCTGGTTCGGATGGCGAACCACGGTGCCGCCGTGGAGCAGGACGGCGCGGGGGAACCAGTTCGTCCCGGGGTGCTTGGGTTCCGAGCCGTAGCCGTGGTTCCAGCCGACCTTCAGGGCGCCGGCAGTGTCCCAGCCCCAGTCCGTGCGGGGCGCCCCGCCGTTCCGGGAGACCTGTCCTACCACCTCGACCGCGAGGTTCGTGCAGGTTTCGGTGCGGAAGTAGATCGGGCCGCTGCGGTCGTTGCTGTCGTTCGAGTAGCCGCCGGAGTCGCGGATCGTGCCGGTGAAGTTCTCCAGACTGCTGTCCCAGCGCATCGTGCCGCTGGAGCGGTTCCAGAAGACGCCGTTGCCCTCCAGCCGTCCGGGCCACATCGTGGCGCCCATGCTGTTGCCCGTCCGGTCGAAGTTCACGACGGAGACCGTCACGTTCGTCGGGATGATGTGCGTATTGGCGTTCACCGAGAAGCGGCCGCGGCAGTTCGTGTTGGCCGAGCCGTCCCAGCCGGCGTCCAGCACCGTGTCCGAGCGGTATTCGGTGTGGTGCTCGTAGCCGCCGAACGTGAGCTCGTTCTGGCGGCTCTCGGTCGTGTTCGCGCAGACCCGGACGACGACCGGCTCGCCGTCCGTGCGCTCGAAGAACACCGTCTTCAGGGTGGAGTTCTTGTGCCGCTCGAGGACGAGCTTGTCGTTCGTCGTGTCGAGGAACTGGCCGTAGTAGAGTCCGCCGACCGTGACGTCCTCCGTGAGCCGGAGGTATTTGCCGCCGGTGTATTGGTAGAACGGGATCACCGCGATGTCGTCCGCGTTCTTCGGCCAGGAGTCGTTCGACTCGGAACCGACCTTCTCCCACGCGGCGGCGCTCGTCCAGATGCGGTCGCCCGTGGCGACCGTCTCCTGGTAGATATAGATTGAGCCGTCGCCGATCGCCTCGGGGAGGACGATCACCGCGAGCGTGTTCTGCGCTCCGGCGGTGTCGATGCACTTCACGCCGACGATGCCGGGCTCGAGCGCGGTAAGGACGTTGCCGTCGAGCGAGAGGAAGCGCCCGTTCATCACCGTGTAGGAGGCGGTGCCGGCCAGTTCGGGGAGCGTCGCCACGTCGCCCACGTGCAGCCGCAGGGCGGTGGCGGAGGAGACGTGGTCGGAAACGGACGAAACGGACACGGCGGCGGAACCGGGCGTGACGGGTATCGTCCACGTCTTCGTGTAGGTCGCGCCGCCCGCGTCGGCCGTCACGGTCACGGTCGCCGTCGCCGCGCCGGACGCGGCGGCGACGCCGGTCCAGGAAAGAGTTTGGGCGGACGTGAAGTTCTTCGCGTCGAGCGTCCGGCCGTCGTAGACGAGCGTCGCGCTGCACGAGGCGCCGTCGAAAACCTCCGTGACGCCGAAGGTCAGGTCGACGGTCGAATTGTCGGCCGCGAACGAATAGCCGATGCCCGTTGCGGCGATTGGCACGTCGCGCGTTTGGTAGGAGCCGTCGAGCGGAACGTAGGTAACAAGCCCCCACTCGTTCACGATGCGCAGACGCAGATAGTATGACGTGTCAGGCGTAAGGCCAGGGACGGTGTAGTTCGCGGGCGTGTCAAGCATGGCGGCGGCTTCGGACGACGCGGCGGCGAGCGTCGCGAAATAGGACGACGTCGAAGCCTCGACTCGCGCCGTGGCGGACTCGGATCCCGTGCCGAAGTCGGAAACGGTCGCGGACGCCGTGAGCGTCGTGAAGCCGCGCGAATGGAACAGGATCGAACCGGCCGGGGGCTGGGGATCGCGCGTAGTGAAGGCGGCAACGCCAGACTCGCCGGCCACGCCGAACGAATTCGTCACCTGGAGCTGCGCGTAGTAGGTCGTGTTCGTCGCGAGCGGAACGACCGGGACGGAAATCGTCGCGGGGGCCGCCAAGACACGGGAGAGCGGAAGGACGTAGAGGGGGGCGGAAAGGTCGGCGTTCGTGCTCACGACAAGGCGCGGATCGACCCAGCTCGCGTCCGTCACCATCAGATCGTCCATGCCGAGCGAGCCAATGGTCGCAGTGAGCGTCGCGTTCGTGTAGAGGACGGCGGACGACGGCGCGACGAGGCCCGCCTCGGGCGCGGCGGACGCCTCATACGCCTCGGCCGCGCCGGCCGTGAGGAACGTCGGATCGCTCTGCGTCGCGTAGTCCGCGGCGATCCAGTCGGCGGAACGGACCGTGGGGGAGAGCCGGTATTCGTCGATGAGGCCGACGAAACCCTGGTCGTTGCCCCACTGGTTGCGGGCCAGCCACATTTCGATCGAGCCTGTCTTGTTATTGATCCCCCCCGTGTTCTGCTCCGTCTTGAGGACGCCGTCCATGTAGTGCTTGGCGCCGAGCGACGTGTTTGGGATGAACGAGAGGGCGAAGTAATGCCACTCGTTCGCGGTGGTGATGAAGTTGCCCACGTTGCCGTAGTCGGCAACGGCCGGCGTCGTGATCTTGACGGCATTCCCTTCCATGCGGTAGGAGATGAAGCCGCTCTTGCCGAAGAGCGCCTGGTTGCCGGACAAGGCCGCGATGTTGACCCAGCCCTCGATCGTGTAGCCGTTCGCGGTGAGTTCGGATTCCTCCTGCGAGGAGCCGCACGAAACGTAGGAGGACTTGTTCGGATACGACAGGCCGGAGCCGACGACGCCTGTCGTGAGCGCGACGTTGCCGAATGCCGTGCCGTCGTTGCCGGAGCCGGAGGCGTCCGCAGGCGAGGTCGCGTTCATGTGCCAGACGCCCTTGTAGCCCGCGAAGGGGTTGTCGGCGCAGACGGTCTTGCCGCTCGTCGCGGAACCCCAGCACATGACGAACTGCGTCCCCTGCTCCATCGAGGGGAGCTTTACCCAGACGAACGACGTGCCCTCCGGGTTCCACGTGTCGATCTCGAACGGCAGGCCGTTGCCGGCGGTGTCGATGAAGCAGATGTCCGCGCCGTCGGAGGGCGACAGAAGCTGCGAGTAGGCGAAGCCGGACGGCGAGTCGTCCGCGATCCGCACGAGGATCGGGAAGTCAGCGAGCGCAGACTTGGACGAGTCATAGCCGGTGACTTCGAACTGCGCGCCACGAGCGAACGAGGCGGCGGTCGGCCGCGGCAGCGCGGATGAATGAAGTGCGCAAAGCGCACCAAGCGCCAATGCGGCAAGAACTGAGTTTCTCATGTTGATCCCCTTTGTATATGGAAGTCCGTGATCAATGTCTGATTATTCCGGGAAAACCCTGGAAGACCTCACCAGCCGCGCTTTTTAGCGAAGTCGATGTATTCCTTCCAGTCCTCGGGCGTCAGACCGTGTCCGCCGTGGCGGACGTGGTAGGTTGTGTTGTCGCCGGCGTTGAACTCCCAGTAGCGCTGGCGGGCGCACTCCCATGAGCAGAACTCCGCCGATGGGCAGGCCCACCAGTCCTGTTCGGCACTGCCGACGGCTAGGAGGCGCGGCGCCACGGACGCCAGAAGCCAGTGCTGGTCGAATGGCAGCTCCCAGTCCTTGCCGGCCCACTTGTCGCGGCACTGCGGCGCGAACCAGTGGGGGAACTTTGACGTGATCTGGTCGATCGTCTCGCCGCCGAGGTTGCGCGTCGCCATGCGCGCGCCGAAGAGC
Organism: Kiritimatiellia bacterium; assembly: GCA_017458965.1. Taxonomy (GTDB): domain Bacteria; phylum Verrucomicrobiota; class Kiritimatiellia; order RFP12; family JAAYLN01; genus RGIG3612. Next base: position 46,366 of record JAFSZJ010000048.1, read on the forward strand.
CCGGAGCAGGTCGGGCAGACCATCGCGAAGCGCGTGTCCGTCGCGCCCGCCCAGAGCGCAGTCTTGCCGAGTCGCGAGAGGCCGACGACGGCGAGGCGGCTTTTGTCCGCGAGGGGCTCCGTCTCCAGCCAGTCGGCCACGCGGCTCGTCGCGAGCGCCCACGTCGAGACCGCCCCCCAGGCGTCCGGCGCGCGCTCGATGCCGTCAAGGACATGCTCGTCGTCCTTCAGCACATCGTTGTAGTTGAACGTCACGGTGCCGAAGCCATTCGAGAGGATGAGATCGACCGGCCAGCGCGAAACGGCGCCCTCGTGGGCCCTCGCAAATTCGCGGACAGGGACATTGAAGCCCGGCATGACGAAGACGGGTACGCTCCCCTTCCCCTCCGGGAAGTAGGCGGTAGCGTTGAAGGTCACCTCGCCGAGCGGCGTCATCGTGTTGAGGGCGACCGTCTTGCGGACGGCACACGCCGCCTCAATGCGCTCCTCCTTCACGACCTCGGCCTTTGGGACGAAGCCATCGAACTTAGGCCTCACGCCATAGACGTTCTCCTCGAAGACTTTGATAACCGCATCGCGGTCCTTGTTCAGAGGCAAGACGCCGTTCGACGGCGCGGCGTCCGCCGCGCCCGACTGCAGTAATGCGCACATGATGAAAATCGCCTTGGGAATGTTCCCGTTCATATCGCTATCGGAGCAGGATCGACGTCGGGCGGAGGACGCTGAACCACTCGTATGCGCCGATGTCGGGAAGGGCACCGACCACACGGGCTTTCCCTGCGAGGTCAAGCGCGGCGTCATCCATCCACGCAAGGGTTGCGCCCGCGTCGCGGCACGGGCTCTTCTTCTGGAGCGTGTAGTCACAGTTTGCGGCATCCGTGAAGAGCGGGTCATAGTCGCCGACGAGACAACCTTTAACTCCGTCGGTGATGTGCGTCGCCGCCGGCCTTCCCCTGCCATTCACCGCGTTGAAATCCAACGTGCCGAAGTTGGATTCAAGGCAATTGGCAATCCGCCCGCAAGCCGCGGCGCTTGGCAGATAAACGTGCGCAAAGCGCCACGAGCCGTTGTCGCCATCCGTTAGGTTCGTCCTATTTTCGTGGAATACGCAATTCGTGACGCCGACCGACCCGCCACCGACAACGAGTGCGCCTCCGATGTCCGACCCGGTGTTGCCAGATATGTCCGAGACGAAGTTCCCCGAAAACGTGCAATTCTCGATGGAAAGCGCCGTGGAGTTTCCGCTTGTGTAAACAGCGCCGCCGCCATACGAGCGGCTGTTTTTGCCGATTGCCGTCGCACAGGAGTTGGAGGCAAAAAGGCAGTTGCGTATGTGGCCAATGGCAGAAGAAATCACGGCCACCGCCCCGCCTCCGCACCCGTCGTTGCGGTTGTATGTCACAGTCTCGCTATTGCCGACGAAAGAACAATGATCAAGGGCAATCTCCCCGCCGTTCTGGAAAATCGCACCGCCGTACCAACCCGTAGTCCGGTTTTCCGTGAAGGCGCAGTTCTCGCACGATAGCTTTGACACACCCGCAATCGCGCCACCGCCGTTGATGCTTGTGTCGGCGTTGACGTTGCCATGGAAAATGCAGTTCGTCGCGGCAAAGGCCTTGAGATTTCTGATGACGGCGTAACCCGACGAGTGGACATTGTTCGTGAAGAAAGAGTCATGGACCGCGACTTCTGCCGCCGTCGTGTTGCCGTATATGGCCGAACGATCCGCGATGCTGGAAAAAACGCAGTTGGAAACGATGTTCCCAGACGTCCGGAAATCCAGCGCCATTCCTGTGAATGTGATATTCGCAAATAAGTTTGACGCCGCCTCCATTTGGAAGAAGGATGTTGTCCCCTCGGTTCCGTATGTGAAAACAACCTTGGACTTGTCAGCGTCGGAACCGTCGGACTTGACACCGCGGAAAACGAGATATGGATGTCTCTGAATCCACATGTACCGTGTGAAGACATACGGTTGTTCGCTTTCCTCGAACTCGAAGACATCGCCATCTCTGAAATATCCGGTCGAGTTGATGTTCCATGTCGTGGAGAATGTCGCGAAGTCGGCGTCGTCGGGCGTGAAGCGGTAAGTTCGCCCGCCGGTCACGGGATCGGTCGAGACGAGCGTCGCATGGGCACTTGCCGCAAAAAGCGACGCGGCGGCGAGGATACAGCCTAGACGCCGAATCCCAACTGTTTTCCGGATGTTGCGCATAGTCATGGCTTGGTCTCCTTGCCGCGAAGGGGCGGGATGTTTGGTTAAAAAAGGGAA
>JAFSZJ010000005.1 GCA_017458965.1 Kiritimatiellia bacterium
CGCAACTCGTTGGAAAGTACGATCTCGCGGACTTTGATGGCGAGGCCTGGTCTATTCTCATGCGGGAGCAGCCGCAGTTCGCCTACAAATGTGGCTGCTGGGGAGAGATGGACGGCTGGCATTTGACCCAATTGCTCAAGGCGCAGCCGCAGCTGGCGACGTTCAAGGCGAAGCCGAAAAACTAGCCACTAACCACTAGCCACTAACCACTAGCACTAGCCACTAGTCACTAACCACTGACATGGACTACATCGACTTCATCGACGCGCCGACCGTCCGCGACCATTTGCGGAGGCTTCCGCCGCTGCCGCCCGCGCAGCAGAGCATCCTCATCGCCCAGAGCGGCGTTCGCCCGCTCGCGGACAAACTCGCCGCGCTAAAGGCGATCCGCGACTCCACGCCGCTGGAGGACTTCTCGTGCGGCTGCTGGACCTTCCAGTGCAAGGACCCGTTCCCCGTCATCCTCGACCGCTACCTTCGTACCTTTTTTCGGGGATAAGCCTGCAGCATAATTGCTCAAGCAAAGTTCGCGTCATCCGCAAAGTTTGGCAGAGCCAGTGGGACGTAGCGGATTGAATCACGCGGAGGCGCAGAGGTCATGGAGGCGCAGCGAATTGTAGGATTGGCAGAGCCAGTGGGACGCAACGCTCGGCCAAAGGAATGGTTCTTGTACGCCGTCATGGGGCGGATTGGACACGGGCATTCTCAAAGACCATGCGGCCGCACTATTTCAAGAACCGCTATAGCATCCCGGTCGGTCGACCATCCATCGTGCTAGAATAACGGCCATGGATACAGAGAGAATGGTCGATGGCGACGCGGCCCTGATGTCGCCGGCGAAAGGCGCGGGGAAGGCGTTTGAGCGCCTGTGTTTGATCGTGGCCCGCCTCCGCGCACCGGGCGGCTGCCCGTGGGACCGTGAGCAGACGCTGGCGACTTTGAAACCATGCCTCGTTGAGGAGTCGTACGAGCTGCTGGACGTGATGGACGGCGACAATGCCGCAGGCCACCGCGAGGAACTTGGCGACGTCCTGCTCCAGGTCGTTTTCCAGACGCTACTGCGCGAGGAGGCCGGGGCGTTCGCGATGGAGGACGTCCTCAACGGGATATCGGACAAGCTCGTCCGCCGCCATCCGCACGTGTTCGGAGAAGTGGCGGTGAAAGGCGTGGACGACGTCCTCTCCAACTGGGAGCAGATCAAGAAGGGCGAGAAGAAGGAAGCCGGCGAGGGACCGCGCAGCGCGTTGGCCGGAGTCCCGGCGGCGTTGCCGTCGCTTCTCCGCGCCCAGCGGGTCCAGGCCAAGGCGGCCCGCGTAGGCTTCGACTGGGACGACCGGGCCGCGCCTCGCGCGAAGATCGACGAGGAGCTTGCCGAACTTGACGAGTCCGTCCGCAACGAAGAAGGGCCGGAAAAGGTCGCGGACGAGGTCGGCGACGTCCTGTTCTCCGTTGTCAACCTCTGCCGCTTCCTGAAGGTCGATGCCGAGATGGCGCTGCGTGGCGCGGTGGATAAGTTCTCGCGGCGCTTCCGCGATGTCGAGCGCATGGTGCAGGACGCCGGCAAGGACATGCGGTCGCTTTCGCTTGCCGAGCTTGACCGGTACTGGGACGAGGCGAAGAAGGCAGATGCGTAGGTCGTCCGCGACAATTGCCGTTACCATGGCTCTCGCGCTGGCCGCCGCCAATTCGGGCGCCACCCCGGCGGACGAGCTTTCCGCGAAGCTCGGCATGGGCGTCGAATCGCACGATGCCAAAGGATGCGTCCTCACCAACGGCACGGACATCATGTGCCTTTCCGTGGGGTCGCGCCGGGTCGAACTCAACAGGAGGACTATCTGGCTCAACTCCCCCGTGGCGTTCGACAAGGAGATGCCATCCGTCGATGACGCCGATGCCGAAAGGCTTCTCGCTCCTCTCTTCGATCCGCCGGTCTCGACCGGGCGCATCGTGCGCGTGCATATAGACGCAGGACATGGCGGCGAAGACGCCGGGTGCGTATCGACGACGCATACAGGCATGATGGAGAAGGACCTGGTGCTTGACCTCTCCATGCGCGTCGCGGACTTGCTCTCGTCCCGTGGATGCGAAGTGACGTTCACGCGGACGAACGACACATTCACCACGCTTTCCGGCCGCACGGCGCTGGCCTTGACCAACGCCGTGGACGCCTTCGTGTCGATACACGCGAACTTCGCATCCAGCAAGTCGGCGCGAGGCATCGAGATCTACACACTGCCCCTAGCGGGAAAGCCCGCCACGGCGTCCGACGCCAGCGTCTCGAACGTCGAGCGCAAGGGCAACGCCTTCGACGCCTTGAGCGCGGTTCTGGGCCACGAGGTGCAGAAGCGGATGCCTGGAGCGCTCGACGACGAGAACCGAGGGCTTCGCCACGCCCGCTACCAGGTGCTCCGGGACGCATCCTGTCCGGCCATCCTGGTCGAAGTGGGCTTCCTCTCGAACAAGTCCGACGCGCTCGACCTCTGCAGCGACTGGTACAAGGACCGCGTGGCGACCGCTATCGCAGATGGAGTTTCGGCTTTCGCAGACAGGACACGGACAAATGATGGACAAGCGTCTGAATGACGTCCTCGCCGGCCGCGAGGACAACTACCTCCTGCCGTTCTACTGGCAGCATGGCGACCACCACGACCGCATCACGGAGCAGATCGAGCGCATAAGGCGCAGTGGCTGCCGCGCCATCTGCGTGGAGTCGCGTCCGCACCCGGACTTCTGCCGCGAGGGCTGGTGGCGCGACATGGACCTGATCCTCGCCGAGTGCGAGAAGCGCTCGATGAAGGTCTGGATCCTTGACGACAAGCGCTTCCCGACGGGCTTGGCCAACGACGCCATCGTCAAGGAGCATCCCGATCTGCGGCCATGGACCATGATCGAGCGCCACGTCGACGTGATGGGGCCTGCGTCGAGGAACGCCTTGATCGTCCCTCCGGCCAAGGAGGGCGAGACGCTCCTCCATGTCGTGGCCGAGAGAAGGATGCCTGGCAACGGACAGCGGCTTGAAGGGACCGCCATGGAGCTCACCGACCAGGTGAAGGACGGCATTCTCTTCTGGGACGTGCCCGACGGATGCTGGAGGGTCTTCTACATCTGGAAGTCGCGGCGCGGCATCGACTCGGCCCGCATAGACTTCACGTCCGAGAAGTCATGCCGTGTCCTGCTCGACGCCGTCTACGAGCCGCATTACAAGCGCTACGCCAGATACTTCGGCAACGTCCTCGCAGGGTTCTTCTCCGACGAGCCGCAGTTCCACAACTGGCTTGTCGGGGAGCATCTGGACGACAAGGGCATGTACCACTACGGAATAGGGCAGGAGGGCCTCGCGCTTCCGTATTCCGACGACATCCTCGGCTTGATGGCCACGTCGCTCATGGAGGTGCCGACGAGGCACCTGGGCGAGCTTTGGTACCCGGGTGGCGGCTCTTGCGACATGCGCCTCGCATACATGGACGCCCTGACGTACCTGTATCATCGTCGCTTCAGCCGCCAGATCGGAGACTGGTGCCGCGCGCATGGCGTCGAATACATAGGCCACGTGATCGAGGACATGAACGCCCATGGACGCATGGGCTACGGCGCCGGACACTACTTCCGCGCCATCGAAGGCCAGGACATGGGCGGCATCGACATCGTCCTCCATCAGGTGATGCCCGGTTTCGCCGACTACGACCACACGATGATCGCCCTTGGCGGGGCCTCGTCGCCCGACTTCTTCCACTACATCCTTCCGAAGCTCGCCTCGTCGATCTCCCGGATTTGCCCGCACATGAAGGGGCGCGCCATGTGCGAGGTCTTCGGCGCGTACGGATGGGCCGAAGGGGCGCGGATGATGCGCTGGCTGCTGGACTTCCTCCTGGTGCGCGGCGTCAACCACTTCGTCCCGCACGCATTCTCCCCGAAGTTCCCGGATCCTGACTGCCCGCCGCATTTCGGTGCCGAGGGCCACGACCCGCAGTTCGACGGTTTCGCCTGGCTCATGCGCTACGCCAACAAGGCCGCGCACCTTCTTTCCGGGGCCAGGCGCGTCGCGCCGGTCGCGCTCCTATACCACGCCGAAGGCGAATGGATGAGCGGGGAAGGGGAGGCAATGCTGATGCAGGAGCCGGCCCGCGCACTTTACGACGCCCACATCGACTTCGAGATAGTCCCCGCCGACTCGTTCACATCCGACTCCAGCGTCGTTGACGGACGCCTAGTGATAGGCGACTGCTCATTCCAGGCCATAGTCGTTCCGGGGTCGCGGTACCTGCCCGAAGGTCTCCGTCGCCGCTTCGGGGAACTCCGCGACGCCGGCATTCCCGTCTTTTTCGCCGGGGAGGTCCCGCAGGGTATCACGGGCGAGCCTGTCGCCGTGGCCGACATCCCTTCGGCCATCGGCGCGACCGTTGAAAAGGATGTCGTAGTCGAAGGGGAGCATCCGCTTCTGCGCGTCCTCCATCTTGTCCGCGACGGCAAGGACGTCGTGATGTTCTTCAACGAGTCGCCGTCGCTTCGCGCCACGACCGTCGCGCATCTTCCTGCCAAAGGCCCGTTCGCGCGTCTTCGCATACTTGAGGACGTGGCGACTTCGGACGAGACGGCTGACGGGGCCATCGCGATAGACCTTCTCCCCGGCCAATCGGAGATCATTCTTTTCGGCGATGACGCAGGACTCCCGAAATCGCGGCAATTCGCGGAACCGTCCGTGATAACGCCGGAGTTCGCCATCGAACTTGCGGACGCGGACGACCTTGACACGTTCAAGCCATACATCGTCACGGACAAGCTTTTCGACGTCACGGCCGCCGACCGTCTTCCCTCGTTCGCCGGAAGGATGCGCTATACGTTCAAACTCGATTTAGGCGGGGAAGGGGAGGCACCGCTGGTCCTTGACCTTGGCGAGGTCGGCGAAACGGCCCGTCTATGGGTGAATGGCGCCTATGCCGGCATACGGATTGCAAGACCCTACCGTTTCGAAATCGGCGGGCTTGCCAAGGGTGGCGAGAACGAATTCGTCGTCGAGGTCGCAAACAATCTTGCCAGGCGCGTCCGCGATCCCTTCTCGGAGTACATCCAGCTTGGTCCGTCCGGCCTTCTTGGCCCCATGACTATAGCCACCTGCGCCAAAGTCCAGTGAAGACATGAGGGCTTGGCGGAAGCAGGGCGTTCCTGCTATAATCCGCGCATGCAGTTCCCCTTCAAGGTTGGTTTCGGCGACTGCTTCCAGATAATCGTGCTCGCGGTCGCCATCTACTACGTCCTGAACCTCTTCAGGCGCACCCGCAGTGCGCAGATGCTCGGGGCGCTCGCACTGATAGTGCTTGTGCTGGCTATTCTTGGCTGGGCCGCGGATCTGCAGGTTCTTGGCTGGATAGTTTCAAAAATCGTCATCTACCTCGCCTTCGCGCTTGTCGTCGTATTCCAGCCTGAAATACGGCAGACCTTGGCGTCGATAGGGCGCAACTGGCGTTCGCGCAAGCATTCGGCCTCGTCGTCGGAGCGCTTCATAGACGTCATCGTCGATGTGGTGACATCATTGGCGCGCACAAGGACCGGGGCCATAATCGCAATAGAGCGGCAGATCAGTCTGGATCCGTTCTGCGAGAACGGCACGCTGCTCGGGGCGCCGCTGGTGGGACGCCTCCTCTCCTCGATATTCTTCCCGAACGCGCCGCTCCATGATGGCGGCGTGGTCATTCGCGGCGAAACGATAGTGGCCGCAAGATGCGTCTTCCCGCTTTCCTCCCGCGAGGACATCGGGTTCGGCATGCGCCACCGCGCGGCCCTTGGCCTGAGCGAGCAGACCGACGCCGTGATAGTCGTCGTCAGCGAGGAGCGTGGGGCGATATCCATAGCGTATGACGGGCGCCTTATCCAGGACCTGACCGAGGCGCATCTTCGCCGCTACCTGGCCCTTCTCATGCCGCGGGAGAAACTCGCCGACGCGCTTCTGCGTGCGATAGACAGGCTTGAGGCAGAACGCCTTTCGGGCGCAGTGGCGGAAAAGACGGAGGTGGCCAAGTGAAGCTTCCGTTCCAGGACATCATCGCCGGCCGCATCCTGCCGGACATCCTCGCGTTCTTCCGGTCCTTCGCCGAATCGGCCCGTTCCGGAGCCTTCAGACGCGATCTCCGACGCTGGTGGTCTGCCAATGGCATATTCGCGGTCATTTCGCTTGCGGTCGCCGCTCTCCTGTATTTCCGCATCCGTGAGAACGTCAACCACAACGGCTTCCGGTCAGTGCCAGTGGATGTGACGATCGAGGGGGCGGACAGGTTCTCGTCGGTGGCTGTCTCGCCGAGGGCGATAGATGTCTATGTGCGCGGCACGGAGAACGATGTGCGCAAGTTCGAGTCGGATGGCGCCCCCATCAGGATCGCACTCCCCTACGACGCAAAGCTCACGGGCGACGGCATAAGGTTCCGTGTGCGCCCGCGTAAGGACATACCGGGCATCCGCGAGCTGGGCCTGCTCGTGACGCGCCAATCGTCCGACTTCGTCACCGTCACCTCCGACCGCGCCAGCGACGTGCAGTTCGACATCGACCCGCCTAAGCTCATCGGCAAGGCCTACCATGCCGACGCCACGGTCGAGATAACGCCGATGAGCGCATCGCTCCACGGCGGCCAGAACCTTCTCGAATCGCTGAAGGACTCCGTCCATCTGCAGGTGAAGCCTATCGAGATAGAGAACGTGTCGCAGAGCTTCGAGCGCGATTGCGAGATAGTGCTCCCGGAACAGCTTGCGCCGGTCGTGACCGTCTATCCGCGAAGCGTGCACGCCCATGTGAAGATCGTGCCTCGCGCCGGAACGAGGACGTTCGACTCCATACCCATGCGGCTGTCCGTGCCGCCAGGCACGCCGATTCCGCCGGGATGCGACCTGTGGCCGGCGGAGGTCGCCGCGAAGATAACTGGCTACGACCTCTCCGTGGCGGCCCTTTCCAACTCGATGATAACCGCCTATGCCGAGATCGCCGCCTCCTTGTCACTGGACTATTCGCCGGGCGCCACTAACATATTGCCTGTGCGTCTTGAGTTTCCGCCCGACAAGGAAATATGGCGCGCCGAAGCGGATCCCAAGGTGGTCTCGCTCATCATGCCGGCCGCTCCCGCCACGACCGAGGAGCCGACGACACCGGAGGTGGTTGGCGAGGATGCCGGCGCGGTCGCCGACCAGGATGGCGATGATGCCGCGGAGCATGTAGGCGACGGCGATGCGGAACCAGAAGCGCAGGGGGAGGTAGCGCCCCCGGAAAAGGAAGATGAAGAGCAACAGGAACAAGAATAGGGAGCAGGGGGATGGCATCGGCTCCAGGGTGGCGGGGTTCGTCCTCGTCGTCCTGATGCTGATACCGGTGCTTGCCCTCTGGAGCTACGACTGGCATGACGTGCCGTGGCTGAACGCCCAGGGTGGAAGGACGCCCGTCAACCTCATAGGCCTTGCCGGCGCGATCGGCGCGTTCGCCGGCTACAGCGTGTTCGGTCTCGCCGTGTGGCTGATCCCGGTGTGGATGGTGGTGTTCGGCATGTACATGCTGCTGGGCAGGCTGCGCCGTCCGTGGGTTTCCCTGATATGGGCGATCATACTGCAGATATCCGTATGCTCGCTGCTTCAGCTTGCCGAATGGCCGGGGCTGACCACGTCGCTCCGCATCTGGCGAGAGGCGTCGGGCGGAGCGATCGGATGGTTCGTGACGTCCCTATGCCTTAAGCCGATCCTTGGTGCGTTGGGCTGCGCGATCACAATGATCGTTTTGGCCGTGGTGGCTCTGGGCTTCGGCGTCGGATGGGGCAACTGGCATGAGTTGTTCCTCGACATCCGCGACCGCATCGAGGAACGCCGGCTCCGCCACGCGAGCGAGGCCGAGAAACTCGATATCGAGGAGAGGCGCCTGGCCAAGAAGCTTGAGGCAGAACAGCGTCAGGCGGCTCGCGACGCTGCGCGCGAGGAGCGGGAACGCGCCCGCGAGGAGCGCCGGCTCGAACGCGAGGAGCGCGAACGGCGCAAGGAGGAGGAGAAGGCCGAGCGCGAACGCGCATACGAGGAGCAGAAGGAACGTCTTCGCCAGGAACGCGAAAGGCAGGAGGAATTGGAGCGGGAACGCGCCAGCCGCCTCTCCGAAGAGACATCCACTTCGACCACGTCGGCGAAGCCAGCCCCTTCAACCATCCAGCCCTCCGCCCCTTCGACCTCGGATGACGGCGACGCCGCGCCGCCACCCCCGCCGTACGAGCTGCCCTCTGTACATATCCTCTCCCCCGTGACGAGCGGAAAGGCCGAGTACGGCGACGTGGAGGAGAAGCAGCGCATACTTGTCGAGACACTCAAGGAGTTCCGCCTGAACGTCGAGGTCACGGACGTGGCCCTCGGCCCGGTCGTCACGATATTCGAGCTCCTTCCGGCCCCCGGCATCCGTCCTGAGCAGATCGCGGCCATGGCAAAGACCATCGAGATGCGCCTGCATGCGACGAGCATACGCATCGAGGCGCCGATCCCGGGCAAGGGCGTGATCGGCGTGGAGATCCCCAACGAGAAGGCGAGCTCCGTCACCGTCCGCGAGATACTCGAGGGGCCTGTCTGGGCGGAGGCGACGCGCCGCATGCACTTGCCCATGCTGCTTGGCAAGGATTCGAGCGGCCGTGACCTCGTATGCGACCTTGCGTCCATGCCGCACCTTCTTGTGGCCGGCGCCACCGGCTCCGGCAAATCCGTGTGCATGAACGCGATCCTCACCGGTCTTCTCATGTGCCGCTCTCCAGAGGAACTGCGCCTGATCCTCGTCGATCCGAAGGTCGTCGAATTCACCGGCTACAACGCGATCCCGCATCTTCTGGTGCCGATCATTACCGACGCTAAGAAGGTGTCGCTGGGCCTCGTATGGCTGATCCACGAGATGGAGAAGCGCTACCGCATCCTCTCGGCGGCCGGCGTCAAGAACATCGAGTCGTACAACTCCCGCAAGCCGGTCCAGCCCGACATGTTCGCCGACCCGCCCGAAGCGCAGCAGGCGTCAGCCCTGCCGGAAAGGCTTCCGTACATCGTCGTCGTGATCGACGAGCTGGCCGACCTCATGCTGCAGGTCGGGCGCGAGATAGAGGACAGCATATCGCGTCTGGCCGCCAAGGCCCGCGCCGTAGGCATCCACCTCATTCTCGCGACGCAGAAGCCCATAGTCAAGGTCGTGACGGGCACCATCAAGTCCAACGTCCCGGCGCGCATAGCCTTCCAGGTTGCGCAGCGCATCGACAGCCAGACGATCATCGACCGCGTCGGTGCGGAGTCGCTGATCGGGCGCGGCGACATGCTCTTCCTCAATCCGCGCTCCAGCAAGCTCGTCCGCGCTCAGGGCGCGTTCATCGGCGACGCCGACGCCGAGGCCGTGTGCGACTTCATCCGCGACCAGGGCGGACCGCGGTACATGCAGGAGATCCAGCAGCAGATAGAGACAGGCAACGGAGAGGACGTGTCAACCTCGCAGCACGCTCCGTCCCGTTCCGGCCAGAGCGGCGAGCGTTCCATCGGCGGCGGGCGCCAGGACTTCACCGGCGGCGGCGCGGCCGATGCCGGGGCGGAAACATCCGGGCCTCCTGGCGACGATCTGTATGCCGCGGCGCTTGACGTGGTGCGGCGCACCCACAGGGCGTCGACCTCCTCGCTTCAGCGCGCTCTCCGCATAGGCTACACACGCGCCGCGCGCCTCATCGACCAGATGGAGGAGGAGGGCATAGTCGGCCCGCCGCGCGGCGCGGATCCACGCGAGATTCTCATAGACCTCGACGCGGAGGCCGCCCATGGCGGCGACGGGACGGACGAGGTCGGCGACGACAATGGCGATGGCGGTGAGGAGTGATCGGTTTGACCGTTTCGGAAGGAAAGGTGGCATAGGATGTCGATAGGCAGCGTACTCAGGGAGGCGCGTGAGCGCAAGGGATTGACCATCGCGGAAGTGGCCGAGCGCACCCGCATGATCCACCAGATGGTGGAGGAGATGGAGAACGACGACTTCCATCGGGTCTCCGCGGCCATATACGGGCGTGGCTTCATAAAGCTTTATTCCGAATGCGTGGAGGTCGATCCAGCCCCGCTTCTGGAGGAGTTCAACGAAGTGTACACCGGCTTCCGGAAGGCCCCGCCAGAAGGTGAGCCGGCGACCCACAGGAAGAAGCAGGACCATGCGAAGGGCACGACGGACAAAGGGTTGCCTGAAAAGGCGGCCGCAACCGTCGATGACGCCAAGACCGTGCAAAAGACCGCCCCCAAGGCAAAGGAGGAGCCCGTCGTCGAACCGCCACCGAAGGCGTATGTGGCCGAGACTCCAACCCAGACCAGCCAAGTCGCGAAATCCAAAGTCGACGAGGCGCAGCCCGTTCAGCCGGCATCCTCCGCCACACCCGCCGCCGAGGCACCTGTCGCGGAGGAGCCCGCTGTTGTGAAGGAGCCCGCTGCGGAAAGCCAGGTTCCGGTTACACCGGAGGTGAAGACCGAAGATGCCGCGCACACGCCGACGGCGAATGTCGCCGCGGCGCTTGGCGAACTGTTCGATGTCGAAAGACGCCGCCGCGACGAGGCGATGCTCGAAGACGCCGCGCAGCGCAAGCACGAGGAGACGTCGCATCTCGACATACGGGTGACCGAGGAGGCCCCTTCGTGGGATGACGCACCGCTTGGCGAGGGCGGCCTGCTGCATCGCATGATCGAGCGGCTCAACGTCAAGGTCGCCCTTGTCGCGGCCGCCGCCATATTCGTCTGCGCCATCATCATCGGCACCTTTGCTCTCTCCGCTAAGCCGGGCGCGACGCCGGAACCGGTCGATGACCAGTCCCAGACCACATCGTCTTCGGACAGTGCGCCCACGGAGGCTTTCGATCCGTACACGACGCCGTTCGCTCCGCCGCCCGACACGTATGTGGAGTGAAGTTTCGAGTTGGTAAGTTTGGAAGTCGAGGGTTGAGGGTTGAAGAGGGGTGAGGCAGAGTCCGGAGGAGCGAGGAGGCCGACAGTGGGTCTTGTCAGCCTTGGCTGCTCGAAGAACCTTGTCGATACGCAGTCGATGTGCGGTGCGCTCGTCAAGGACGGCGTGGACCTCTCCCCTTCGCCTGACGACGCCGATGTCGTCCTAGTCAACACCTGCGCCTTCATTCAGGCCGCGCGCGACGAGGCAGAGGCGGAGATCGCCCGAGCCTTGTCGTTGAAGCGCGACGGGCGTGTCGGCGCGGTCGTGGTGACTGGCTGCTACGCTCAGCGTTACGGACATGAGGCGGCTTCCCGCTTCCCTGATGTGGATGCCTGGATCGGCGTGGATGCCGAAATAGGCATAGCCCCTCTAGTTAAGCGCCTTGCCAGGCGAGGCGCCGAACGCCGTAGAGCCATCGTCCGCGTGGCGACGCCATCGACTTGTCTGTTCGAGCCGCCGGTTCCCGAACTTCGCCTTACGGGTGGCCCATTCGCCTATCTCAAGATCGCGGATGGCTGCAACCACGCTTGCGCCTATTGCGCGATCCCCGGCATCAGGGGCCGTCTGCGTTCGCGCCGGATCGACGACGTCGTCAGGGAGGCCGAGGCGCTGCTTTCCACTGGAATCCGGGAGCTGGATATCGTGGCGCAGGATGTCACGGCGTTCGGCAGGGACAGGCGTGACGGCCGCCTTCCGGATCTTCTTCGCGCACTCGATTCGATAGGCGGGGACTTCTGGATCAGGCTACTCTACGGCTATCCCTCCCTTGTGGACGACGATCTGCTTGAATGCTTCGCCACACTGGACCATCTCTGCCCTTACATCGACATCCCGATACAGCATTCGCATCCCGATGTCCTGCGCGCCATGCGCCGAGCGGACACCATACGCCCTCTTCCGTCGCTTATCAGCCGTCTCCGAGAGGCGAAGCCCGGAATGGCGGTACGCACGACTTGTCTCGTCGGTTTTCCCGGCGAGACGGAGGAGCATTTCCGCCATTTGTGCGATTTCGTCCGCGAGTCCCGCTTCGACGCGCTCGGCGCCTTCGCCTTCTCACCCGAGGAGGGAACGCCGGCCGCGACCATGGCCGAACAGGTGCCTCCTGAGGTTGCCGAGGAGCGGCTTGAGCGGCTCATGCGTGTGCAGAAGACCGTCGTCCGAGAGAACAGGCGCTCCCGCATTGGCTCAAGGGCCAGGGCGCTTCTCCTTGGCAGGACGGCACAGGGCAGATGGACGGCCAGGACGGAATGGCAGGCGCCGGACGTCGATGGCGAAACGCATGTCTCCGGCCTTGGCCGGGATGCCAGAGTAGGGGACTTCGCCGACGTGGTGGTGACGGCCGGGCGCGGATATGACTTTTCCGCGTCTCCTGCATCGCTTCGACCTGTCCGTTCGGGTAGAATGGTGTCGGAATGAGACTCGTTTCCTGCATAGTCCCACGAGGTGAAGGCGACAAGGCCGCCGCTGCGGCGAGAAGCGCCGGCGGAGAGGGCGGGACAATCCTAATGGGCCGCGGCACCGCATCGCGGACATGGCTGGAGATGCTTGGCCTCGGCGAGACGCAGCGGGATTTCGCGTTGTTCCTTGTGGCGGATGATGCGGTGGCCGCCGATATCGTGAAGGCGGTGTCGGCGTCTGGCGACGGGCCTGGGGTCGTGTTCTCGGTGCAGGCTTCGCGTTTTCTCAAAGGTGGGGCAGGGGAGGTTGCTGAAATGGCCGAAGACAATGTTGCGCAGGATCATGGACGGCGGCTCATCTGCGCTGTTCTGAACAAGGGCTTTGCCTGCGACGCCATGGCGGCGGCCAGGAAGGCCGGAGCCAAGGGCGGGACGATCGTCAACGCCCGTGGCACGGCTAACGAGGATGACGCGCGTTTCTTCGGCGTCACGCTCACGCCGGAGAAGGAAATGCTCATGGTGGTCGCCGAGGAGGATGTCTCCGACGCCGTATTCAGCGCCATCGGCGGCCTTCCGTGTCTGGCCGACAAGGGCAGCGGCATAGTCTTTGCGCTGCCCGTCGCGGACGTCGCGGTGATCGGCCGCTGACGAAAAGCCCTAGCGGAACTTGGGCAGCCAGTCGCCGTGCGCTTCGATGAGGTCGTCGCACATGGCGCGGATCTGATCTATCGTCAGTTCGCCGGCGGTGTGCGGGTCTAGCATGGCGGCCTGGTAGATGCATTCGCGTCGGCGCGTGAGGACGGCCTCGATAGTCATAAGCTGCACGTTGATGTTCGTGCGGTTGTACGAGGCGCAGACCTCGGGCAGGTTGCCGACGTAGCACCCCTGGACGCCGTTGCCGTCCACAAGGCACGGCACTTCGACGCACGCCTCAGGCGGGAGGTTGGGGATAAGCCCGTGGTTGATGACGTTGCCGCCGATTCGCGTGGGCTTGTCCGTCGCGATGGCCTCCATGATGTAGGAGGCGTATTCGTGCGAGCGCGAGTGCTTGAGGTCGGGGCTGCCAACGAGCTCCTTGCTCATTTTCTTCCAACCCTCGATCTGGTTGACGCAGCGTCGCGGGTATTCGTCGAGCGGGATGTTGAATTCGGGCACGAGCTCCGGCGCGGCGTTCTTGATGAAGTGGACGCAGTACTCTGAGAAGTGCTCCGAGCTCTCGGTGATGTAGTAGCCGATGCGGAGCATCATCTCCAGACGGACCATGTTCCAGTGCTTGTCCTTGGGGTCCTTCGCCTTGCGCCACTGCTTCAGCTTCTTCTCGGCAAGCGCCTTGATCTCCGGATAGAGGTCGCGCCCCTTGTGCTCGATCTTGAGGAGCCAGGCCATGTGGTTGATTCCGGCGGTGTACTGGACCACCTCCTGCGGCGGGTACTTCTTGTCGAGGCCTAGCGACTGGAGCAGGCTTGATGCGCATACCTGCACCGAGTGGCAGAGACCTACCGCCTTCACGGACGAACCGCGCAGAAGTCCGCCGGTCAGCATCGCCATCGGGTTGGTGTAGTTGAGGAACCAGGCCTTCGGGGCCACCTTCTCGACGTCGTGGGCGAAGTCGAGCATCACCGGAAGCGTGCGCAGCGTGCGGAAGATGCCGCCGATGCCGAGCGTGTCGGCGATCGTCTGGCGGAGGCCGTACTTCTTCGGCACCTCGAAGTCGGTGATCGTGCAGGGGTCGTAGCCGCCAACCTGTATGGCGTTGATGACGAAGTCCGCTCCGTCGAGCGCCTGTCTGCGCTTATCGACGCCTAGGTACGCTTTGATCTTAGCACGTCCCTGGTTCACGTTCCTGTTGATCGTGTCGAGCATGCGCTTCGACTCGTTCAGGCGGACACGGTCGATGTCGTAGAGCGCGATGTCGCTCCGGCAGAGGGCGTCGCAGAGCATTGAGTCTCCGAGGACGTTCTTTGCGAAAACGGTGCTTCCTGCACCCATGAAGGTGATTTTGGACATTGTCGGTTTTCCTTCCTTGAAGTTGGTCTTCGTCGCGATCGCGACAATGGAATCCTACAAGATTATCGGCCGGTGCGTGAAGATCATCGCGCCAGCGTGTCAACAAGCCCCAAGGGTGGCGGGGCGCCGCCAGCCATCGTGCATGCGGCGGAACCCGCCGCTACCGCCCAGCGGGCGGCTTGGTCCAGGCGCGTCCAGTCCGGTGCGCCGGAGCCGGATATGCGCCAGCAGAACTCCGCGAGAAGGGTGTCGCCGGCGGCTGTCGTATCGACTACTTCGACATCGGGCGCGGCTACGAAGAGACCGTCGAACCATGCTCCCTGTCCGCCGTCCGAGATGATCACATGCGCGGCGTGTTCGCGGAGTATGGCCGTGGCGCGGCGGAAGTCGTCTGGTGCGCGCGGAACGAAACCGACGATATCCTTGCATTCATCCGCGTTTGGCTTGATGAGGTCCGGACCTGCCGCGAGCCCAAGACGCATGGCCTCGCCGCTCGCATCAAGCGCCACTGCCCAGCCTAGCGCCTTGAGCCGCCGTACCGCCTCGGCATAGAAGTCGGGCGGTATGGCCTTCGGGAGTGATCCGGACAGAACCGCGACGCCTTCACCAGGGATGATCGGCGGAACCCGTGCAAGTATGTCTTCCAGCAATCCGGCACCGTCTTTGCCGTCAAGGCCGGGGAAGGCAGGCCGATTGATCTTCATCGAACCACCTGGCCATACGATCATCTCGTTGCGGCGCGTTGCCCCCGGCACGCGCAGAAAGCGGTCGTCGATGCCGTACTTCTCCAATTCGCGTACGAAGGGACGGTCATTGTCCTCGCCTAGGAGTCCTCCGCATGAGACCTTTGCGCCGCGCAGGGCGAGCCATCGGGCCACGTTGACGCCCTTGCCCCCGACATTCTCCTCTTCAGCCAGATCCTTGAATATCTCCCCGCAGCCCTTGGGCGCATGCGGCAGCATCACCGTCGCGTCAATTGCAGGCCCCATGCAGAGAGTGAAGTACATTTGAGAGATGAAAGATGAGAGATGAGAGAGGAAAGTGGAGAGTGGAAAGTGAAAAATGGAAAGTGGAAAATGGAAAGTGGAAAGTGGAAAGTGGAAAATGGAAAGTGGAGAGTGGAGAGTGGAAAGTGGAGAGTGGAAAGTGGAGAGTGGAAAGTGGAAAGTGGAGAG
>JAFSZJ010000049.1 GCA_017458965.1 Kiritimatiellia bacterium
CCGCCGCCGTAGCCGACGAGCGCATTGTTTGCGCCGATGACGCGGTGGCACGGGATGATGATGCAGATCGGGTTCCAGCCCACCGCGCCGCCGACGGCCTGGGCCGACATCTTGGCGAGGCCGCGCTTCCGGGCGATGTCCGCCGCGATTGCGCCGTAGGTTGTCGTCTGCCCGAAGGGGATGGCCAGCATCGCGTCCGTCACATCCTTGCGGAAGGGCGTGAGACTGTCGATACGGTAGGGTGGCGTGAAGTCCGGCTGACTTCCGGAGAAGTAGCTGTCCAGCCAGCGGCGCGTCTCGCGGAAGACAGGCAGCTCGCATTCCTGGCAATCAAGGCGCTCACGCGAGACCTTGCGCGACTCGACGAAATGCAATCCCGTAAGCACCTGCCCGTCGGAGGTCATCAACAAATCGTCAAGGCCGATGGGAGTCGCGTATTGGGCAAGGATGGTCATTCTCCTTCTCCAGGTTGCAGCGGAGCCACGTTGCCAGGCGGCATTATCTCTGGAGGCGAGGTTCCCTCCAAGTCCTTGTCAAGTTTCTCCGCATACGGATCGCCAGTCCCCTTCTCGAAACGGCCGCCCGGACAGGCAAGCCCGAGATAGGTGCGGGAGGTGAGCGAATCGCCGATGGGCGTCGAAGCTGGCACGGAGATTTCCCCCTTGCGCGTCGCGACGCTTATCTCCTCATGCTGCGTGGAATCGTTCCATACGGAGGCACCGACAACTGCGGTCGCCCCGTTGGGAATCATGGCCCACTTGGTGCCGTTTTTGACCTTGATTTCCACGGTTTCGTTGGAGACGTTGACGCGGTAGTGGTCGCGGTTGGCGTCGAAGTCGAGCCCGTCAACGAGATAGTATTCGCCGGATTCGAGCCGATAGACCGCGAATGGCCCCGCGCCCCCCGTGTCCATGCCGATGCCGATGCGCTTGCCGGACGGGAAGCGAATCGCCCTGTGGTATTCAGCGAGGAAGGGATGCGCCCGCTTGAATTCGACCTTGAAGCCAAGGGATCCGGAGTCATCCTTGACGCTTGCGCGGTCTGGGAAAACGGCATCGACGGCGCAAGCGACCGCGCCGGCGACGATGGCGCTCGCGAAGGCAGAAAAGAGGAATCCAACAACGAACACCGGGACGGCGATGATGCCGAGCAGGAATTGCCCGAAGGCCCGCATCCACATTCTCCTGCGCAGGGCGTTGAAGAACGCGGCCACGGCGAGGAGCGTCGCCACGACAACGGCCACCAGCACCACCCCGGCGATGACGATGCCGACATACGGCAACAGCGGCGAAAGGACGAGGGTGGCGAAGAACGCCAAGACCGTCATTCCCCATACGATAAGCGGCCCCCAGTCGGTATCGAACATGAGTTTTGCGAATCGTTCCTTTACAGGAGTGCGAGGCGCCATCCGGACTTGCCCGATTTTCATGGATGGATCCTTCGGTTTTACCTCGCTCGGCGCAGAAGTCGCTCGTTCTGGATGTCCAGCCTCTGCATAAGGGCATGACAATCCCATGTCACCCGAACTTGCGACTTGCATGTCGTCATGGCGTTGGCTGCAGAACTTTCGGAAGAAAGCGGACGAATCAGAGCAGCTTCGCGATTTCGGCGTCGATTTCCTCGGGCTTCGTTGTCGGATGGAAGCGCTTGACTATGTTTCCGTCGCGATCGATCAGAAACTTGGTGAAGTTCCACTCGATGTCGCCTGGGGCCTCGGCGCCCGTGAGCCCGTGATGGGCGAGGAGTCCGCGAAGGCCGGCTATGGCGTCTTCGGAGGCGTCGTCCTTCGGACGGGCTTCCTTGAGGAATTTGAAGATCGGATCGGCGCCAGGGCCGTTCACCTCGATCTTGGCGAGCTGGTCGAAGGAGGTGTTGTACTTGAGCGCGCAGAACTGGTGGATTTCATCGTCGCTGCCCGGCGCCTGGTGGCCGAACTGGTCGCAGGGGAAGTCGAGGATCTCCAGCCCGCGCCCGTGGTACTTGGCGTACAGTTTTTCAAGCCCTTCGTATTGGGGCGTGAAGCCGCAGCCCGTGGCGGTGTTGACGATGAGCAGGACCTTGCCCTTGAGCGTTGAGAGATCGAGGCTAGTCCCATTGCGGCCCTTGGCCGTGAAGTCATGGATGGTCATGGTGTGTATCTCCTTGGGAAGTTGGTCGTATTATACAAATTCCCTCTACATTCACGGCCCTTCTACAACTCTTTGAGTATGAAATACAGACCGAAGTCCTGGTCGTTGGCCCAGGGGTCGAAGCGTTCCCCTCGAGGCGAGGAATGGGGCGCATAGGCTCTGACAAGCCCCCAGCGCCTGCGCCCCTCGACCCAGTTCATTCAGGTTTAGTCGCCGTTCAGGACGAGCGAGGCGATCGCACCGTCCGTCTCGCATATGTCGCTTCGCATGGTCATCTCGTTTACGAGACCGCCCTAATTGCCGTGCTGGACCTTCTCCGGTCGCGGCGCCGCGGAGGTGTCTGCCGCCTCGCCGCCATCTGTTTTGTCCGGGGCCGGTATCCATCCGGTGCGGCCCTTGGCCTCCACACGGATGAAGCCCTCCGCCTTTTCAAGCGGCGTTACAAGGGTTCCGGCGGGAAGCTGGATGATCGCCTTTGCGCGGCGTCCCGGGGCCACGCGCATCGTCGTCGCCCCGCCAAGTGCGAACTGTCCACGACGCGACGGGAGCAGCCGGGCGACGTCGATGTCGCTTGGGGCTGTCCTGCCCTCGGCCCCGATTTCAATCTCCCTGACGGCCGGCTCCCCTGTCGCTGCGCGCTCGGCGAAGACCAGTCGGAGGGGTGCCGTGGAGACGTTCGTGTAGGCTCCGGCCTCCGCGTCGAAGAACGAGAACGAGGCCGCCCCGATGTCGAACGAGTTCGTCGAAAGAGGCACCACAGATTGCGTGACGACGGCAACCGCACCGCCATCCCCGCGTTTTGTCGAAGGCGGGTAGGCGCGGAAGAGGGCTGGATCAAGGGAAGGCAAGGACGGGAGCTCGTCGCCGAGATGGCCGGATCCTGAAAGCGTGAGCCTGAGTTCGACGACGTCGCCGGGGGCGACCTCGGATGGTGAAGCAGACAGGTCAAGCGCGAAGCGGCCGATGGCGCCAGTGAACCCGGCCGGTGCCGGCGGAAGCGGCAGAATCTCCATCCGGCGGCATGACACCGGCAAGGTCGTGGTCTGCGTGTACTGCATTCTGAAGAAGCCGCCGTTGCCCTTCAGGGAGGTCACGTTCATTGTGGCGGAGAGCCGAGGCAAGATGTTCATTGGGCGCGATGCCACGCCTTCGGCCACGAAAGTGGTGATCCGCCGCGTCGCGTTGGACACCGTCACCTCCCTTGCCCCCTCGGCTGTCAACGGCGAGAGCGACATGGCGGCGGGCAATCCGACGACGCGCATGATCTCGATGGTTTCGCCTTGGTCGGCCTCGACCTCGATGACGAGGCGGAAATCCTCGCCTGCGTACGGACGCTCCGGCCGCGTGTAGGCCCGCGCAGCCAGCTGTCCCGCCCATGCCGGGGCGACGGACATGGTTAGAGCGATGGCGACGGTGACGATTCGGGCTGTCTTCACCACGCACCTCCTATAGCATCCCTGAGGCGACCTGGGAGAGGATCGGGCCAAGCAGGACTATGAAGACGGCGGGGAAGATGAACAGCATGAGCGGCCCAAGCATTTTCACGGGGGCCTCGTTGGCGAGCTTCTCCGCGCGTTCGAAGCGCTTTTGTCGTATCTGGTCTGCCTGTATGCGGAGCATCTGCCCGATGCTTACGCCGAGTTCGTCGGCCTGGACGAGGGCGTAGGCGAAAGAGCGCATGTCGGCCATGTCCACGCGTTTGGCAAGGTTCTTGAGCGCCTCGCGACGCGGTGTGCCGAGCTGTATCTCGTGGTTCACGCGCAGGAGCTCCTCCGTAAGGGGGTCGGTCTTGCGCGTCTCGAGCGATCTCTGCAATGCGTTCATGAAATCGACGCCAGCCTCGACCGAGAGCGTCAGCATGTCGATCATGAACGGCATGGCCTTCTGGATCGACTTCTGCCGCCGCTTGATCGTGTCCGACAGCCAGAAGCCCGGCTGCGCGGCGAAGAGGGCTATTCCAACGAGCGAAAGCGGCGCCATCGAGCCGTGGATGCGTTCATCAACGTTGCCGAGCAGTGCCACGAGCGCCGTCCATGCGGCGCCCATGACCACGGGCGTGAGGATCCTGAGCGCGATGAACTCCCACCCGGCCATGACACCCTCGAATCCGGCGGTCACAAGACGATCGTCGGCGCGGGCTACTGCCCGGCGCATGGACGGACGGAGGACGAAGCCCCGAAGATTGGGCGCGAAGGGTAGGAGCAGTTTGAACACGAGCGGAATCGACCTCGCCTGGCGGCGTCCGTCGGCAAGAGTGACGTACGTCACGCCCTGCGCCATCCCGAAGGAGTACCATGCCATCCCGAAGGCGAAGAACCCCCAGAGAAGCATCACCGGCATTTGCGCCATGAACGACATCGCTACACGTCTATCCTTATTATCTTCCTGATGACGATCGCGCCGAGCGTCAGAAGGATCGCGACCGCCGCCACCGAGGCCATCCCAGCCGGTGTCCTGAGGTATGGAAGCATCACCTCGGGACGGAAGAACGTCATCGCGACGGCGACAACCACCGGCATGCTGCCGACTATCCAGCCCTGAAGGCGGCCCTGCGCCGTGAGGGTCATCACCCTGCGCTCGATGCGCATGCGCTCCCGGATGGTCTCCGATATCTTTCCGAAGACCTCGGTGAGGTTGCCGCCGGTCCTGCGCGAGATCTCCATCGCGCCGCATACGAGGTCGAGGTCCTCGCTGCCGACGCGGACGCGGAGGTTCTCAAGCGCCTCCGAGAAGCCGATGCCCACGCGCTGCTGCTGCAGGAAGACCTCGAACTCCTGCGCTATGGGGTTCTCGCCGTTGCGGACTACCGTCTCGAACGCCTGCGTGACGCTGAAGCCGGCCTTCAGGGCGTTGCTGACTTGGCCGAGGGCCTCCACGAGTTGCTCGTTGAACTTCCTCCTGCGCCTGTCGCGCATCACGTGCATGATCTGCCTGGGGATCTGGAAGGCGCCGAACGCGGCCGCCAAGCCAACGGCGAGGGCGAGCAGCATGAAGAGCGGCTTGTCGGGGTTGAACAGCAGGAAGAAGAAGAGCAGGAACGCTATCAGCGCGAGAGCCCAGGACGCTTCGGCGATGCGCTTCGCCGGTATGAAGAGGAAGAGGTCCTCAAGCTGGCGCGAGGTCGAATCGCTGTATGTCCCGGTATAGGTCTCGGCGCCTTCCGAGAAAGACTTGAGCAGAACGTACGCGAGCAGGCCAAGGCAAAGCCCGCCGGCGCCGTATGCGCACACTCGAAGCAGGGCGGGGCTCATGCCACTATCCCCCGGCAGCCGTAGAACACCGTATGTCCCGATATCGTCATCGGGCGAAGTATAGCACAGGACGCGATGTGATAGACTACCACTCATGGAAAAGGCCGCTAATGACATCGTCGCAGCGACGGAACCGCGCATCGAGCATGCTGTGGCGTCCGACCGCGAGGAGCTTCTTGCCTTCCTCCTCGAGGTCTTCAGGAGGAACAACCCGAAGCACGCCCCGTTCGAGGAGATATACCCCGATCTGTTCCTGCCGAACGACGAGGTGATGGGGCGTCACGCCATCATCCGCGATGAAGGGCGCATCGTCTCCTGCGTGGGCGCATACCCGATCACTGTCCAGGTGGGCTCCTGCCGCGTCGAGTCTGTCGGAATAGGCCAGGTCTCGACCGCCTTGGACCACCTTGGCCGCGGATACATGACGGCGCTTCTCCGCCACCAGCTCGAGCGGGCGAAGCGCGATGGCGCGGTCGTCGCCTGGCTTGGCGGACGCCGCGACCGCTACAGCCACTTCGGTTTCGACAACGCCGGCTTCGCGTTCGAGCACGGTATCGACGCGCATTCGCTCGGAAAGGTCGATGTCGTCCGCGACGTGTCGCACCGTCCCGCGACGGACGAGGGCGCCGTGACCGAGGAGATGTTCGCCATCCGCGAGGGCAACGGGCAGACCGTCATCGAGCCGCTGGACATATACCGGCTCCAGCTCAGCCGCGTCGGCTTCACGCTCGAGGTGTGGACGGCCGCGATGGACGACGGACATCCCGACGCATGGGCGCTCTTCGACTCCTCCCGACGCCGCATACTCGAATGGTGCGGCTCGTTCGACGGCCGCCTGGCGATCCTCTCGGCCATGTGCAAGGAAGGTTCGGCCTGGCGCATCGAGACGCGCGGCGACGAGCGGATGCTCTCCTTCCTGCGCGAGCATTGCCACTGGTGCGGCCCAACCGTCGCGACGCTGGCCGTCCTCGACGCCCCGGGGCTGCTCAAGGCCCTTGCTCCATTCGTGCCGGAAGGCTTCACGCCCGTCGCCAAGGAGGGCCCGGCGCTGGCCCGCGAGCTTTTCGGCCCCGGCCCGGGCAGCGCCCACCTTCCGTTCTACGTGCCGCCGCTGTTCCACATCTGACACAATCTCGCCCGCGCATCCATCCACCACCATGAAGAACTACTTCGAGAAGGAATACTTCGATGCCGCCTTCGCGGCCATTCCGGCGTCATGGCGCGAATTCGCCCCGACCGTCGGCGTGATACTCGGCTCCGGATGGGGGCAGACGCTCCTCGACAAGCCCTACGCCGCCAGCATTCCTTACGCCTCCATCCCCGGCTACGGGGCAAGCACGGTCGTGGGCCATGCTGGCGAGATGCGTCTCATCGACACCGGCCGGAGCCGCGTCATAGCCTTCTGCGGACGCCGCCACTTCTACGAGGGCGAGGGCTGGGGACCTGTAGTGATGCCTATCGAGCTCATGCGCCGCCTTGGTGTGCGCAGCGTTCTCCTGACCAACGCCGCCGGCGCCGTCAACCCGGCGCTCAACCCCGGCGACATGCTCGTCATCCGCGACCATGTCAACACGACTGGCCGAAACCCGCTCCAGGGACCGGTGTTTCCGGGCTGGGGCACGCGCTTCCCCGACCAGTCCGAGGTCTATTCGAAGGAGCTTGGCGACCGCATGCAGATGGTCGCCAAACGCCTTGGCATCCGCCTGCCCGACGGCATATACGCCTTCACCTCCGGACCATGCTTCGAGACCCCGGCCGAGATCAGGGCGTACGGGATCTGGGGCGTTGACGCCGTGGGCATGTCGACCGTCCCCGAGGCCATAGTGGCGAACGCGATAGGCATGAAGATCGTGGCGATGAGCTGCATCACGAACATGGCAGCAGGCATCGCCGGGCAGCGCCTCTGCCACGAGGAGGTCCTTGAGGCCACGGCCGCCGCAGCCCCCAGGATGGGCGCGCTCGTCGCGGCGGCGATGGACGAGGTCTTCTGATAGCGCACTCCGCATAAGATGACCGACCACACCACATCCGGAAACCAAGACGCCGCCAACGACGGCGCGGTCCGCTTCGCGTCCGCCCGCAAGGCGCTTGGCGCGGAAGGGATGCTGAGCGTCGTTATGCCGGCCTACAAGCTCGCCGGCTCGATCGCGGACAATGTCCGCCGCGTCCGCGACATCCTCACCGGCGCCATCCCCTTCGAACTGGTCGTCGTCGATGACGGCTCCGGCGACGGCACGGCGGAGGCCGTCCGCGAGGTCGCCGCCGAATCGCCCGATGTCGTCCGCCCCGTCATACTTGCGGAGAACGGTGGCAAGGGCAATGCGCTTCGCCGCGGCTTCGAGGCGTCGCGCGGGTCGCACGTCCTCCTTCTCGACGCCGACCTCGACCTTGCTCCGGAGAAACTCCCCGACTTCTTCGATGTCATGGTCCGCGAGAACGCGGACATCGTCATAGGCTCGAAGCGCCATCCCGATTCGGAGATAGACTATCCGCCCCTGCGCCGTCTGGCCTCGTTCGTGTACTACACGATCGTGCGGATACTCGTCGGCCTTCCCGTGACGGACACCCAGACGGGCATGAAGCTCTTCCGGCGCGAGGCGCTCGCATGGTCCCTCGACCGCATGCTGGTCCGCCGCTTCGCCTTCGACCTTGAGATGCTGGCGATCGCCGGCGAGCAGGGATACAAGGTTGCCGAGGCGCCGATAAAGATGGAGTTCGGCGACAAGATGGGGGCGCTGAACTTCAGCGCCGTGAAGTCCGTGATGACGGACACGCTCGCCATTTTCTACCGGCTCCGCGTCCTCCGCTACTACCGCCACGTCCGTCTTGTGTCGCTTTCCGATCCCCCGCCACGCGTTACGGTGATCATAGCCTGCCCTGGACCATCGTCCTATCTGGACGAGGCCCTGGAAGGCCTTGCGGCCCAGACGCTTCCGCCGCACGAGATAATCGTTCTGCCGGATGAGGAGATGGGTAACGGGGAACGGGAAACGGGGAACGGGAAACGGGAAACGGGGAACGGGGAACGGGGAACGCATATCCCATCTACTATCTCCTATCCACTATCTCCTATCTCCCATCTGCCCGAAGGGCCTCGGATCCCCGTGCGCGTGATCCCTACCGGTCGCGTCCGCCCCGCCGAGAAGCGCAACGCCGGCATCGCGGCGGCGACAGGCGATGTCGTGGCCTTTCTTGACGACGACGCCTCGCCGCAGCCGCAGTGGCTTGCGCAGGCATGCCGCCACTTCACGCTCGAGGATGTCGGCGCCGTAGGCGGTCCGGCCGTCACCCCGCCGAACGATCCGCACATGGCGCAGCTCGGCGGCGAAACTTACGCATCGCCGATCGTCTCGGGTTCGGCCCGCTTCCGCTACTACCCGGAGCGGATACGCGACGTCGACGACATCCCGAGCTGCAACCTCCTGGTGCGCACGTCGGTCCTCCGCCGGATCGGCGGCTTCAACACGCGCTACTGGCCAGGCGAGGACACGATCCTATGCCTCGACATCGCGCGTCTTGGCCTGAGGCAGGTGTACGACCCGTTCGCGATTGTCCACCACCATCGCCGTCCGCTCTTCCTACCGCACCTCAGGCAAATAGGCCGTTACGCGATGCACCGGGGTTTCTTCTGCCGCGTCTTCCCGCAGACGTCGCTGCGCTTCTCATACTTCGTGCCGTCGCTCTTCGTCCTTGGCGTCGTAGCTGGGGCAGCCGTCTCTGCGGCGATCCCGGTCCTCCGCCCGTTCTACATCGGCGCCATCACCGCATACCTCGCAATCACCTTCGCCTTCGCCTTCAGGAAGCGTCCGCTTGACTGGCTCGTGCTTTGGCTAGGCATCATGCTTACGCATGTCTGGTACGGCATCCGCTTCATCCAGGGGCTGCTCTTCGGGCGAATGCCAAGCGAAGTCCGCGCCTTCGACCACGGCGGGGAAGCCGGGGGAGATGGGGGAGATGGCAGATAGCAGATGGTAGATGGCAGATAGCAGATAGTAGATAACAGATAATGGATAACAGATAACAGATAATGGATAACAGATAATAGATAACAGATTGCAGATATTGGATGGCAGATTGGGGATAGGAGTTTTGTCGGACGCGCCCTGTCGCGTCCGCGACGGCAATCGCTATTCGCCGTCCGCCTCTATCGAGATCGATACCGATGCGGAACGACCATCGTCGGAGGCGCATGATATGATATGGTCGCCCGGGCCGAGCTCCACCGCCAGCGACCTTGGGCCAAGTGTCTCACCGGCGGGGGCGCCATCTACGAACCACCACAGCTTCTGGTCGGCGGCGGCAGCCGCGGCCTGACATGCGACGCCCTGCTGCGCCATGCCCTTCACCAGCTCCAATACGGCGCCGTCGGTCGGGCGCGTGATCTCAAGAGCCTTGACGGTTGATGTCACCGGGTTGCCGTCGAAACCGCGTCTGTGGATCCCGCACAGCGTCGTCGAGCTCCGCCCCTTGAGCGCCCTGCCGATCTCGCGCTCTGGGCAATCAGGCCCGGCAGGAAGACCGGTAATCGAGCAGATCTCGCGCCGGAACACATCGCTGGGTTCTCTGAACCATGGCCCGGTCCTTCTCGGCTGTACGGCGCGGGCGATCGAGATGCATACAGGAGCGGCGGCCTTTGCGCCGACGAGCGTCTCGTCGCCGAAGCCGCCGGACAAGTGGCCGCACCACACTCCCACGACGTATTCGGGGTTCCATGCGACCGTCCAGGCGTCGCGGTGCGCCGCGCTCGTCCCGGTCTTCCATGCGAAGCGCGGTGCCGCCACGTCCGCGACATGGCCCATGGCTGCGCCGCTTCTTTCATCTCCCGAGAGGATGTCCGAGACGAGGTATGCGGCGCCTTCCGAGAAGACCCCGTCCCCGCCCCGCGCAATGCGTGCGTAGGCGCGGGAGAGCTCAAGGAGCGACACCTCGGCGTTGCCGATCGCGAGGCCAAGCCCCAATGAGGAGTCGTCCACGGGCAGATGCGTAAAGCCGAGCGAGCGCAGTGTCGTCGCGAAGCGCCCGACACCTACGCGGCCGAGCAGCTGCACGAATGGCAGGTTGAGCGAAAGGACGAGTGCGTCGCGGCATGTGACGAGACCCCGGTGGCTTGCGTCGAAATTGGCGGGACGATATCCCTTGTACGCCTTGGGCGCGTCTTCCAGCCGCTCCTCGGGCGTCACGAGGCCGTTGTCCATGGCGAGGGCTACGAGGAAGGGCTTCAGCGTCGATCCCGCGGGGCGGGGCGTGAGCGCGGTGTTGACCTGCCCGCCGTCGTCGCCGAAGTAGTCGCCGCTTACCGCCATTGCGAGAGGTTCGCCATCCGCGACGCGCAGCACGACGGCGGCGACGGACCATCCGCCACGCGCCGAGGCGTCCGCCACGGTCCTTTCGCAGATGGCCTGGATGTTTGCGTCGAGCGCCGTGCGGATCATGCCGCTTGTGCGCTGTCCTTCGCGGTCAAGCCCGTCGCGGGCGAGGACCCAGTCGCAGAAATGCGGCGCGAGGAACGGGCGTGGCGCGCGGCTGACGGTTGGCACGATGCGCGTTGCCGCCTCCAGCTGGTCCTCGTCGATCATGCCGAGTTCGAACATGCGCGAGAGGACGTATTCGCGTCGGCGGAGGGCGCGGTCCATGTTGCGGTCGGGGCGGAAGCGCGAAGGCGCCTGCACCATGCCGGCTAGAAGTGCCGCCTCTCCGAGCCCTAGGTCCTTCGCGCCCTTTCCGAACCATCCCTGCGCTGCGGCCTCGATGCCCACCAGGTTGGATCCGTATGGCGCGCGGTTGAGGTACTGCGAGAGTATCCAGCGCTTGTCCTTCGCACACTCCATCTTGAGCGCCATGATGGCCTCGCGCCATTTCCAGAGGTATGTCTTGGGGTGGGGGCTGATCAGGCGGACGGCCTGCATGGAGATCGTCGAGGCGCCGGAGATGCGCCGCCGCCAGAAGACGTTCTGGAAGAAGGCGCGCAACGCGCTGAGCGGCCGGACGCCCCGGTGCGACCAGAACGATCCGTCCTCTGCGGCCACGACCGCCTTCGCGATCCAGTCTTCCGGATCGGCGATGTAGTACGGCCGGCAATCGATGTCCTCCTGTCCGAGAGACACGCGCAGGACGTTCCCCGCCGCGTCCAGTACGATGCGTCCGCCGGGGAACTCGTCGGCGCCTTCGTCGGTCCAGCCGATGAGGAGCCA
>JAFSZJ010000050.1 GCA_017458965.1 Kiritimatiellia bacterium
CCGCCGGGCTTTGCGTAGGCCGTCCCCTTTTCACCAACGAGCGTGAGCTGGTTGCGGAGGATGCCGTAGGCGCGGTTGCCGTCGAGCAGCCTAGCCCAGAGGCACACGCGCCATCCCATCGCCCAGCCGGTGGACTTGTCGCCGCGATGCTCGAGCGAGATGCGGGCGGCCTTGAAGAGTTCCGGGGTGCCCAGGGAAGTGATCTGGTCAGAGGGGTAGAGTCCGTAGAGGTGGGAGGTGTGGCGGTGGGTGTCCTTCGGATTGTCCCAGTCGCGGCTCCACTCCTGGAGCTGTCCCCACTTCCCGACATGGTACGGCTCGATCTCGTCCGCGAAGGCGACCAGTCGCTCCGCGTAGGCCTTGTCCCCGCCCAGAATCCCGGTGGCCCTGGCGACGGCGGTGACGATGTCGCGCGCGATGGCGTGGTCCATCGTGTTGCCCGGGCCTATAGCGACGTTCAGCCCTGGAATGCGGTTTTCTGGGCTGTTCGAGGGCACGAGCGTGAACTTGCCGCTTTCGGGATCGCGGACCATGTACGAGAGGTAGAACTCCGCCGCGCCCTTCAGCGTCTCGTAGTGGCTGGCGAGGAAATCCTGGTCGTGCGTGTTGAGGTTGTGCTGCCAGATGTGCAGGGCGAGCCATGCGCCGCCGGACGGCCATGTGCCGCAGCCCTGGGGGCCTGTTGGGTTCGAGATGCGCCAGAGGTCGGTGTTGTGGTGGGCCGTACATCCGCGCGCGCCGTAGAGGTCCCGTGCCGTATCCGCACCCGTCACCGCCAGTTCGCCGCACATTCTCCACAGCGGCTCCGCGAGGTCTCCAAGGCCGGTCGGTTCGGCGGGCCAGTAGTTCATCTCGGTGTTGATGTTAAGCGTGTAGTTGCCGTACCATGGTGGCCAGCGGCTATCGTTCCAGATGCCCTGCAGGTTCATAGGCTGCGTGCCGGGCTGTGAACCGGAGATCATCAGGTAGCGGCCGAAACGAAAGAAGAGCGCGACGAGCTGCGGATCGCCATTCTTGGTGAAGTCCGAGAACAGTTGGAAGGTCGTCCTCCCTGGATTCTTGTCAGAGCCGAGGGAGAGCGTGCAGCGGTCGGCCTGTGCGCGGTAGAACGTCGAGTGCGCGGCCCTCGCCTTCTCGTACGGGACCTTCATCGCCGCCTCAAGTTTTTCCACGGCCTTCGCGTGTTCGTCGCCCGAAACATCGCGGAAGTTCCTGAAGTTTGTCCCGACCGAGACATACAGGATCGCCTCATCCGCGCCCACGACCGTTAGGACGCCGTTCGTCGAGACGAGCGTCCCGCCACATGCTCTCCCGGCGACAATGCCCTCGAAGTGCAACTTGCCGGCGCCCTCGGTCTTGTCGCGATAGACGATGCGGTCGCCCTCCGACACGACGATCCGGCCCTCCCACGGCGGCAGGATGCGCGCGTCGAATGAGACGGCACCTGGCTTTGACGCCTTGACGCGCCAGACCACGACATCGTCCGTGAAACTCGCGAAAGTTTCGCGCTCGTACCTGACGCCGCCGCGCTCGAATTCGACGCGCACCACGGCGTCGTCAAGCGAAAGCGATCGCCTGTATGCGGTCGCCACGCCGTTCTCGCCGAAGTCGATCTCGAGTTTCCCGAAGTATTCGTATGCGGCCGCCCCGCGATAGCCGCCGGGAAGCGTCTTCTTCACACCCTCGTAGTCGCCGGCGAAGACCTGCTCCCGCGCCTTCGCGAAGGTCTCAGGCGAGAGGCCGCCGGTTATGTTCGGCCCTGGGCCGCCGGACCAGATCGTGTCCTCGTTGATGGGGATCAGCTCCTTCTCGACGCCGCCATAGACCATCGCGCCAAGACGTCCGTTGCCAAGGGGAAGCGCCTCCGTCCAGACTGCGGCGGGGGCGTCGAAGAGCACCTCCATCCCGGATACACCCTGGCCGGTCGCAGCCATGCCCGCGCATGGGAAAAGCGTTGCGGCGATAAGCGCAGTGGCGGCAACAGCCAAAGACGTTGCCGCGGTGCGGCATGAGATAGGGATGTTCACTGCGTGTCGCGACATGCCGCCTAGCGTGGACCCAAAAAGCGACTTCAGAGCCCGAGGGCTGCGGAATGGGTCTTCTTCTTTTCCTCGAGGTTGTCGCGGGTGACGACCATGCTCGGGACGGGGATGTCGCGCTCGACCTTCTCGCCGTCGAGGAGTCGCACGGCTGACTGAACGCCCAGGTATCCGATGAGGAAGGGGTCCTGGACGATAAGCCCGGCGCAGGTGCCATCCTCGACGGCGCGGACGAGCAGCGCGTCCGAGTCGAAGCCTACATACTTGACCTCGCCGGCGCGACCCTGCGCCTGGATGGCCTTGTATGCGCCGACGGCAGCTGGCTGGTTGACGGCGAAGACGCCGGTTACGGACGGGAAACGAGTGAGCATGTCGGCGGTCTTCTGCCTGGCGCCCTCGACGGTGCCGTCGGTGTAGTCCTCCATGACGATGCGGATGGCGGGGAACTCACGCTGGATCGTCTCGCGGAAGCCGCGGGCACGGTCGTCCGTTGAGGCGGAGTTGGGGATGGCCTTCACTAGGAGCGCGTCGCCCTTGCCGCCCATCGCGGCGGCAAGGAGCCGCGCGGCATCGGCGCCACCGGCGATGTTGTCCGTGGCGGCGAAGGCGTCGTAGGCGTCGGTGTCCGCTGCCGAATCGATTATGACGCATGGGATGCCGGCTTCGCGGACCTCCTCGATGGGACGGACGAGCGCCTTGAAGTCGTTGGGGCCGAGCACAACGGCGTCCACCTGCATCGTCAGGGCGTCGCGGACGGCCTGTATCTGCTTTTCGCGGTCGGTTTCAGTCTCGGGACCGTTCCAGACCGTGCGGACGCCGAGCTCCTTTGCGGCGGCTTCGGCGCCGACGCGGACTACATCCCACCACATGTTGATCGTGCCTTTTGGGATGACGGCAATCGTGCGCACTTGCGCCCTGCCTGCGGCACGGGAATGGGCTATCTTGCGAGCGACGCCGGTCGAGAACAGCACCGCCGATGCTACGAGGAGCAGGATGGAGAAGATGTTGGATTTGTTCATGGCGTCCTTTATGGTTCAGCGTGGGCGATTATGACAAGCCAGCAAATGCCGTTGCGCTATCCAGATGTCAGTCTCTGAACTATTGCGCGACATGCCTTCATCCTACCAAAGGCCAACACATGGGACAAGGAGGATGTGTCTGGTTGGGCGTTGAAATCGTTGAAGGTGCCGCTGGCGCGGCCGTTGAAGCGTTAAAAATGCGATATCCCGATATCCCGAAAACCCGATATCCCGACAAGAACTTTTCTCACACGGAGGCACTGAGAAATGAAGAGTCAGGAGTGCCCCGCCCAATCGAACTTGCCGCCGTCCGCGCCAGCGCAAATCCTGTCAATCTTGTCAATCCTGTCCAAAAACACGCATGGAGGTTGGCTTGATCTCACACAGCGGTACGGAGGCAAGGAGGAGGGAGTTGCTTGGGCAGGAAACATGCGAGATGTGGTAGGCTCAATGCAAGATGGAGAAGGTCATTCTGCAGGCTTATCCGGCTAACGACTGGCGGGATGCTACGCCGGTCGGCAATGGGCGTATCGGCGTGCTCGTCCATGGCAGGGCGTCGGATGAGCGATTGACGCTCAACCACGAGGCGCTCTTCAACTGGTCTGCCCATAGCGAACCTCCGGACCTCTCATCATACCTGCCGGAGTTGCGGCATCTCCTTGACGAAGGGCGCTTCGCGGAGGCTGACAGGCTCTATCCCGGTTTGCTTGAAAAGGCGGCAACGAAAGGTCGGTCTGGCAAGTTCTTCCCCACATTTGATCTTCGCATGCGGTTCCGGACCTGCGGCGCTTTCCGCGACTACGCCCGCGAACTGGACATGGAGCATGGCATTTGCAAAGTCCGCTGGAGCGACGAGGGCGGCGCATGGGAGAGGATCGTATTCGCCGACTGCTTCAGGAACGCGGCCGGAGCCGTAATAGTGCGCATCAGGCGGGAAGGGGAGCCCTTCCAGATGACCCTTTCTCTGCCGCAGCACGACTTGATCGACTATCGGGGATACGGAGGATGGGATGCCTTCTCGTCCGCGGCCGTGGGCGACGCCATCTATTCATCCTTGAAGACGAATGACGGTCTGGACTTCCGTGGCATGGCGAGGATCGTTTCTACCGATGGGACGGTTTCAGAGGTGTCCGGAGCCGATGCCCCCTCGTCCGCAATCGTGGTGGAAGGCGCTTCGTTCGCGGACATCGTGGTGGATGTCCACGATGCGCCGCCGACCTTCGACGAGTTCACCGCGCTTCTGGCCTCGTATGACGGAGTGTCGTTCGACGCCATACAGGAGGCGCATTCCTTGGCCTTCGCCGAGCGGTTCGACGCTTACGCCGTTTCGCTGTGTCCCGCAGATGCACAGCAGGAGAGCAATGAACGGCTGCTGCTCGATTCGTATCGTGGCGGTGTCGATTCACGACTCGTCGAGAAGATGGCCGATTTCGGCCGATACCTTCTTCTCTCATCTTCGGGGTTCGGATGTTCGTTTCCGGCGAATCTTCAGGGCCTCTGGAACGGCGACTACACTCCGGCATGGTGCTGCGCCTACTTCCTTAACATCAATATCCAGATGGCATACTGGCAGTCTCTTCGTGGCGGCATGGCTGAGACGCTTGTCCCTCTTTTCGATCTGTGCGACTGGATGATCGGTGACTTCCGCGCCAACGCGCGCCGTCTTTACGGTTGCCGTGGCATCCTCCTACCGGTCTTCATGGATGCCTGTTCCGGTTTCAAGCACAATCCGCAGCCGCACTGCGTGTACTGGACAGGCTCGTCGGCCTGGGTGGCCTCGCTCTACTTCGAGTACTGGAGGCATACGGGTGACATGGCCTTCCTCCGAGATCGTGCATGGCCGTTCATGCGCGAGGCCTCGCTTTTCCACGAGGACTTCCTGGCGGATCGAGGCGACGGTTTCCTCCATTCCTATCCGTCCATTTCACCTGAGAACCATCCCTTGGGGGACTTCGATGGCGCAGGCAATGTTTCTGTCGGCATAGACGCGACGATGGACATCGCGCTTGTCCGCGAGCTGCTGTCGAATTGCCTTTCGGCGGCTGAGGCGATCCAATACCAGGGACCGGAGATCGTGCGCTGGCGGGAAATGCTTGGACAACTGCCGCCTTACAAGACCAACGCAACCGGCGCTTTGCGCGAATGGCTTGACGACAGGTTGCTCGACAACGACCATCATCGCCATCTCTCGCACCTCTATCCGCTCTTCCCGGGGCGGGAGATATCCCGCCGCCGTACGCCTGAGTTGTTCGAGGCCGCGCGTCGCGCCGCCGGGGCACGTTTGGCCACGGGGCTTGCCGATCAGACGGGCTGGAGCCTTGCGCATCTCGCATGCGTCTGGGCCAGGCTTGGCGAAGGCGACAGGGCTCTGGAATGTCTGGAGCTTATACTCCGATGCTGCACAGGCCCGAATCTTTTCACGCGGCACAACGACTGGCGAGGCATGGGCGTGACGCCTGAAATGCGTCACGGGGCAAGCCCGCCGATTCAGCTGGATGCGGCGTTCGGTTTTGCGGCAGCCGTTCAGGAAATGCTGCTTGGCGAGGATGGCGATGCGCTAGAGGTTCTTCCGGCGCTTCCGTCGAAGTGGGGGAGGGGAGCGGTCCATGGACTGCGTGTGCGTGGCGGCATCGTCGTCGATATCGAATGGTCGCCTACCGCCACACATGCGGCTTTCCAACTGCTCAATGGCTTCCCTGCTTGCGAAATCGATGTCTTCATGCCCGGACGCGATGAGCCAGTCAAGGTCGCGCTACAACCCGGCGCCAGGATCGATGTAGAGGAAAGGGGCGATGGCAGATAGTAGATAGTGGATAGTAGATAGTGGATAGTAGATAGTGGATAGTAGATTGCAGATAATAGATAACAGATAATGGATAATAGATAACAGATGGTAACAAGGGACTCGAAAACATAGCCCCCCCCTAACCACTTTTCCCTCTTTCATCTTTCATCTTTCATCTTTCATCTCTCATCTTTCCACTTTCCACTTTTCCCTCTTTCATCTTTCATCTTTCCACTTTCCACTCTCCACTCTCCACTCTTAACTCCTCCACTCCACCACTCCTCCACTTTCCATTCTTATGTCAAACAACCTTCAATGCAGATTCACTATTGTGTGCTTTGCGCTTGTCATGGGATTCGCGCCAATGGCGATGGCGGACGGAATGGCGGAGGTGCCTGGCGCTGAACCTACGCGGGAAGAACTGAAAAGCGCCGACGAGGCCCTGGAAACTGTCCGTCGCGTGTGCCAGGGAGAACTCGCGGCGATTCTCGCCCTGCTTCGCGAGCGGTATCCGGGTATCGACGCCAGACAATCGGGCGGGCGATCCAAGCGCAATGACTACCGCAACTACCAGTGGATATCCGTGAAGACCAATGGGGTGGAGCATCTGATCACGATCCACCACAACAACATCGATCTTCGCACCGGCAATCCGCATACGCAGTTCGGACGGCTCCAGTTCTGGAAGTGCGAGGGTCCAAACGGACCCCATTCGCGCGGGCCGGATGGGGCGTGGCG
Source organism: Kiritimatiellia bacterium (assembly GCA_017458965.1). Lineage (GTDB taxonomy): Bacteria > Verrucomicrobiota > Kiritimatiellia > RFP12 > JAAYLN01 > RGIG3612. The sequence continues at coordinate 6,582 of JAFSZJ010000050.1, forward strand.
CTTCCGGTATGACAACGCTTGGCGCAGGATGCCGCGCCTTCGCGTGTGGGACGATGACTATTCCGCAGAGCGGGTCGTCGATCTCTTCGACGAATACCTGCGGGACCTCTACCCACCCTCCGCGTCGGTGGACGGCATGTCGGACGCCCGGTCGGCGACAGAAGAGCGCCGTAAGGTCGACGAGGCCTTGGAGACATTGAGGTCCGTCGAGGCGAAGGCAATGGCGGCAATCGTCCGCGAGGCCAAAGAGCGCCATCCGGAGTGGAAGGTCCGCACATCGCATGGCAACTCCACCGTGAACGACTACCGCAACTACCAGTGGATCACGATACGCATCGGTGAACAGGCATACTGGATCAGCATGGTGTACAACGACCTCGATGAATCGACGGGCAACACGCACACGCAGTATGGGCGCATCCAGTTCTGGCGCGACATCAACAAGGAAAACGGCCCGAACAACGAGGCCGGACCGCACACCAAGGGGGCGGATGGCTTCTGGCGCTTCAGGACCGACAAGCAGTGGGCCGCCATGCCGCGCCTGCACCTCTGGGACGACGACTATTCCTCGTCACGCGTGATCGACCTGTTCGAGGAGTTCCTCCGCTATCAGCCGCAGTAGGCTTCGGCAACCTGATTTTGACTTCGCGGGAGAGCCTTTGCTACAATTCCATTGCAGTCTGATGGGTTTCCCGCCGATTGAGACGAAGGCTGGCAAGTGGTGGTTTTTGGCGGTATTTGGTGACATGGGATATGAGCAGCGCGACTAGGATCACGTTCCAACGCGAATTCGGGGCATCCGTCTTCTCGCCTTCGCGTTATGCGCTCTTCGCATGCTTCTTCGCCTTCTCGTCCGCGCTTTTCTCCGCCGCGCTTCACTTGGCGGAGGGGGGCTTCTGGACGCTTGAGGCGATTTGGATGTTCTCTGTCGCGATTCCGCTTCCTGTCGTGGTTTCGATTGTCACAATGCCCATGTTCGCAGGCGAACGGGCCGCAGGCACATACGAATCGCTTACTCTGCTTCCGATACCTATGAGGCGCGTGGTCGCGGGGAAGTTCCTCGCTTCGTTCCTCTCGGTATGCGTCGGGCTCCTTGGCGCCATAGTGCCCTGGCTGTTGCTATGCCATGCGCTGGGGTGGCGTGCGCCGTCTTCGGCGCTGCTGGCGGCCCCATTGGCCATGCTTGCGCTTCATGCGTTTTCGTGGACGGCCCTTGGCACCTTGTTCTCCGCCATTGCGCGGAGACCATGGATGGCAGCATCTGGGACGATACTCGCCGGTTCGCTCCTCATGCTCGTGTGGGCGGTCTTCTCCCGCCTTTATCTTGGAGGCAATTTCTCCAAGACGCCATTCCCGATATACTCCGAACTAGTCGATGCGGCCGGTGGCCGCATCGCCCTCGGCAGCGTGGTCTTCCACGTGTCCTTCGGCCTTTGGTGCCTGTTCACAGCAGCGAGATCGATGGAGGTGAGGCGCTAGGCCTTGGACTTCGCCGTGTCGATGACGGATGACGCGGCCTTGATGAAGCCGGCGACATTCGCGAGGTCGGTCGGGATGATCATCGTGTTGCCCGATTTCGCGAGCTTCCCGAACTCGGCGATGTAGCCTTCCGCCAGACGGAGGTTGACGGCTTCGCTGCCGCCAGGCTGCTGTGTGGCCTCGGCGATCGAGCGCAGTCCTGCCGCTGTGGCCTCTGCGACAAGGGTGATCTCCTTGGCCTTGCCTTCGGCCTCGTTGATGCGGCGAGCCTTCTCGCCTTCGGACTTGGCGATCGCCTCCTGCTTGTCGCCTTCGGCCCTGTTGATCTTGGCCTGGCGATCGCCTTCGGACTCGGCTATGAGGGCGCGCTTCTCGCGCTCTGCGCGCATCTGCTTCTCCATCGCGTCACGGATCGACTGCGGCGGGGTGATGTTCTTGATCTCGTAGCGCGTGACCTTCACGCCCCATGGGTCTGACGCCTTGTCCACGGCGGCGACGATCTCTGCGTTTATGTGTTCGCGCTCCTCGAAGCTGCGGTCGAGGTCGAGTTTGCCCATTTCGGAACGCATAGTCGTTTGGGCTAGCTGGACGGAGGCGAAGAGGTAGTTCGAGATGCCGTAGGAAGCCTTGGCCGGATCCATGACCTGGAGGTAGAGGATGCCATCTACCTCGACGGTGATGTTGTCGCGGGTGATGCACTGCTGAGGCGGGACGTCGATGGCCTGTTCCTTGAGCGTGTGGCGGTATGCCACGCGGTCGATGATGGGCATCAGGATGTGGAACCCGGCCTCAAGAGTGCCGTAGTACTTGCCGAGGCGCTCCACGATGTAGGCGCTGCGCTGCGGGACGATGCGGACGCACTTGCCGATGATGACGATCACGGCGAAAAGAAGGATGACGAGAAGGAATTGGATTGGGTCCATGGAAGGCTCCTTGGGTGGTGGGATGGTTGGGTAGTTAGGTGGTTAGGTTGTTGGGTGGTGCTGTGGTTGGGTTGATGCAGCAAATGGCTGGATGGATTATACCATGCGGAGGTCGGTGATGACCTTATGGTGTAAGTCGGCCTCGAAATAGTTAATGTGGCTTGACTATCAAGCCTTCTTTCGTTATCATCCTTATGTTCATTTTGAATTGGGGGAATGATGGCAAGAAAACCAAAGGACGCCGCCAATAGGGTTTCTACGCCTTCCGATGACTGGCGCAATCTATTCCAGGCATCGGGGCTTTTCCGCATGGTTTCCACGAAGGCTTCCCCTCGCCATTGCCGGGAAGACGAGCAGCTTGGCCGCGTGACGGTCAATCAGGCGCGCATCTTTGGCTACATCTTCTCGAAGCCGGAATCCGACATCCGGATAAAGCACCTCGCGCACGACCTCGACGTCACTCCGGCCGCAGCCTCGCAAGCTGTTGAGCGGTTGGTCGCCGATGGTCTGCTAGATCGGCGTCAGGATCCTACCGACCGCCGTGCCGTCATTGTCACGATATCCGACAATGGGCGCAAGATCATTGAACGGATTCGCGCAGAATCGACCGCTCTGCTCACGGACATCTACCGGGAAACCGGTCTGCCGGATGAGGATATCGCAGCCTTCAGCCGCGTCCTCGCCGCCATCCACGCGGCCCTTCTAGCCCGCTGGCGCACCCACATAGAAGGGTTGAAGGGTTGAAGAGTTGAAGGGTTGAAGGGTTGAAGAGTTGAAGAGTTGAAGGGTTGAAGGGTTTAACCATTTAGGAGACAGACATGAACTATACGAAGTTTGCAATGACTCTTGCCGCAACGATAGCGGTTGCAACGGCCGCGTTCGCGCAGGAGGTGCCGGTCAAAGAGGCTGAGAAGTCCGCTGCCGCGCCAAAGGCGCCTAAGCCGTCGATGTTCCTTGTGGGCGTCGCAAAGGCTGGCGTGGTTGACCATAACCCCGTGCGCACCTTCAGCGGTCGCGTTCTCTCCCCGGAGACGGTCGCCGTCGTCGCGCAGGTCGCGGGCGAGGTGAAGGAGGTCGGCTTCCAGGAGGGCGCGCTTCTCAAGAAGGGCGACGTCCTCTACCGCATCGACCCCGTGAAGTACGAGGCGGCCGTGGCCGCCGCGAAGGCCGACGTCGCCCGCTGCCAGGCGACCTACGACTACGCGAAGAAGTCCTTTGAGCGCGCGAAGACGCTCTTCGAGAAGAAGGTCGCGTCGGACGACGATCTCGATTCGGCGACGAGCGCCTACGCCTCCGCGGAGGCGGCGCTGGCGGCGGCGAAGGCGGCCCTCGTCTCGGCCGAGGACAACCTCGCGCACTGCACCATCGTCGCGCCCGTGGACGGCAAGGTCGGCGTCAATGCGGCGACGGTCGGCAACTATGTCACGACCGCCTCGGGCGCCCTCGCGACGATTGTCCGCCAGGACCCCGTGCGTGTCGCCTTCGCCCCCGGCATGCGCGACTACATCGCCGTCTTCGGCGGCGAGAAGGGGCTGCGCGAGCTCTTCAGCGTGCGAATCCGCCTCGCGGACGCCACGGTCTATCCGGAGGAGGGCGAGGTCGAGTTCGTCGGCAACGCGGTGAACGCGGCGACGGACACGATGCCCGTCTACGCGCGCTTCGCGAACAAGGGCGGCATCCTCGTCCCGGGCGCGACGGTCAAGGTCGAAGTCCAGGCGAAGAAGGCGGCGCGCTACGTCTCGCTTCCGCTCACGGCGCTCCAGCACGACGGCGACAAGGCCTACGTCTGGCAGGTCGGCGAGAACAACATGCCCGTCCGCCGCGA
>JAFSZJ010000006.1 GCA_017458965.1 Kiritimatiellia bacterium
ATAGATAACAGATAACAGATAACAGATAACAGATAACAGATGAGAGATGAGAGATGAGAGATGAAAGGCTTTGGGTGGGGAGAGATTGATTTCGACGGTCGGATGACATCGCTCCGTGCGGAATCATATTGCGAAACAACGTCTTTTACCGCCAAGCGGGCGATGATTGGGCAAGGCTTGCGACATCTAGCCTCGCTCGCATCCTTTCCTCAAACGCCTCACAGATGCACCGTAAGCTTGGAGCGGATGGAAAAGGCGGGGCCGCGTCTGTTGCGCGGCCCCGCCTGGAAGATGGTGGAGAAGAAGAGATTCGAACTCTCGACCCCCGCGTTGCGAACGCGATGCTCTACCAACTGAGCTACTTCCCCAAAGGTTTGAAAGATGATATGAAATATTCGGTCCGATTGCAAACAAATCTTTTCGGATTCAAGAAAACTGGCCGAGGTGGGGGCGAATCGGCTATCATTTCTTAATCATGTTTTCGTTTTTCAGAAGAAAGCCCAAAGTCGTAATCCGCCATCGTGCGGAACACCCGATCTCCCGCAAGAACATATCCCGTGAAGCCCTGAAGGTCCTATACAGGCTCTCCGACGCCGGCTACAAGGCGTACCTCGTCGGAGGCGGCGTACGCGATTTGCTTCTTGGCCGCACACCAAAGGACTTCGACGTCGGCACAGACGCCTCCCCGCGCGAGATAAAGCGCCTCTTCCCCCGCTGCTTCCTCATAGGCCGCCGCTTCCGCCTGGCCCATGTGGTGTTCGGAAAGACGATCATCGAGACAAGCACCTTCCGTGGCCAGCCGCCGCCAGCCGAAGAGGCCGAGGAGTCCGGCATCGGCGAGCTCTACCAAGACGACGACAACACTTTCGGCACCCCGGAGGAGGATGCTCGACGCCGCGACTTCACCATCAACGGGCTCTTCTACGACATCAAGACCTTCGACGTCATCGACTATGTAGGAGGTCTGGCCGACCTTGAGGCGCATGTCCTACGCGCCATAGGTGATCCAGACATACGCTTCCAGGAGGATCCCGTCCGCATGATGCGCGCGATCCGCCTGTCCGCCAAGCTCGGCATGGAGATAGAGCGCAAGACCTACAAGGCGATATGCCGCCAGTACCGTGAGATCGAGAAGGCCTCTACGCCACGCGTCTTCGAGGAGATCTGCCGCCTCTTCTCCTTCTCCGCCGCGGAAAAATCCTTCCGCCTCATGTGGCGCACCAGGCTACTCACGATCCTGACGCCGTCGCTATGCGAGTTCATCGACACGCATGGCGGCGAAGACTGCGACGTCTGGAAGTACCTGCGCGAGTTCGACAGGATCACGAAAGGCTGGGGCGAGGAAGCATCGAATGGCCTCCGCTTCGCCGCCCTGTACATGGCGCCATATCTGGCCGCGCTGAAGGCCCAGCCAGGACGCTACAGCCAGAGCGCGGCATCGGTGCTGCATGTCGTGAACGAGCGCTACCGGATGTCGAAGGCCATCCATATCCACACCACGCACATACTGGGAAGGCTCTCCTTCTTCGAAAAGGGCGCTTCACGAGGACGCTTCAAGCTCCGCCCCGGCAACGCGGAGTTCAAGGACACGATAACGCTCGCACGCATCCGCGCCGCTGCGGACGGTCTTCCGACAGGCCCGATAGAGGCGGCCGTGCGCGAAGCCAACGCCCGCGAGGCCGCACTCGCGGCCCACGCGCAAGCCACCGCAACAGCCACCCCAGCCAAGGCTGCAAATGATGCTAATGGTGTCAAGGCTGCCAATAATGTCAATGGTGTCAATGGTGCCAATGGTGTCAGTGGTGCCAATGGTGTCAATGGTGCCAATGGTGTCAGTGGTGTCAATGGTGCCAATGGTGCCAATGATGTCAGTGGTGCCACTGGTGTCAATGACGCCAATGACGCCACCGGTCCCGACCCCGCCGCGCAGGGTCAGCCACAACGCCGGCGCCGGCGGCGCCACTACCGCCCGCGCCGGGGCCGCTCCGACGAGGCCGCATCCCCGGCCCGGGAAGGGGATTGATGCTATCGGTCTCCTCGCTGGGCGACCTGCTCGCCAGGAAAGGCCCTCTGTTTCTGGCGGCCGGGTTCTTCGATGGCGTTCATGTAGGACATGTCCGCATACTGTCCGCCGCAGTCGAGAACGCGCACAAGGCCGGCGGCGAGGCATGGGTCCTGACATTCGACCGTCATCCTCGCGCCATACTTTCGCCTTCTTCAGCGCCACGGCTGCTCTCTTCCACCTCCTTGCGTCTTGAGCTAATGGCGGAGACCGGCGTTGATGGCGCATGCGTCCTGCCATTCACGGAAGCGCTCGCCGGCACACCGCCCGACGATTTCGCCAAGGCGCTTCTGTCCGGCGGCGCGGTGGCGGAGGTCCATTGCGGCGAGAACTGGCGCTTCGGAGCCTGCGCGGCAGGGACTCCGGCCTCGATGGACCGCGTGGCCCGCGCATACGGTGCGAGGGTGGCGGTCGAGCCGTCCGTCATCCACGATGGCGCACCCGTCTCCAGCTCCCGTATCAGGACGGCCGTCGCGGACGGCGACCTCGCATCCGCTCGGGCAATGCTTGGCAGAGGCCACATCGTCCGCGCAGAGGTCGTGCACGGGCGCGGCGAGGCGAGGCGCCTCGGGCTACCGACGGCCAACCTCGACACCTCCTGCTGCGTTCTGCCACCGGCCGGATCATACGCCGTGCGGGTTGGCATACCCGGCGCCGGCACATACCTCGGCGTTGGCGGCGTAGGCTTCAGGCCCACGTTCCCCGGCGCACGCCCTGACGAACCGCAGCTGGAGGTGCATGTGCTCGATTTCGATGGCGATCTCTACGGCAAAACGCTTGACGTGGCGTTCGTATGCAAGATACGCGACGAGATGCGCTTCCCGTCTGGCGAGGCGCTCTTCGCACAGATCCGCCAGGACATCGAGGCCGCACGCGCAATCCTTGGAGGTGCACGATGAACACGCCCGGAATGTCCGCGAGCCAGCTGGCGCCATCCCGCTGCCAGCTCTGCCCCCGCATGTGCGGCGCCGACAGGGAGCATGGCGCAGTCGGAGCTTGCGGCAGCGGTGGTGTCCCGCGCATATACAGATACGGGCCGCACTTCGGCGAGGAGCCGCCGGTCTCCGGAACACGCGGATCGGGGACGATCTTCTTCTCCCATTGCCCGTTGCATTGCCTTTATTGCCAGAACTACACATGGAGCCAGGAAGGGCGCGGCGAGGAGATGGGGCCGGAACGCATCGCAGCGATAATGGAGTCTCTGCGTGACAAGGGATGCCACAACTGGAACCTCGTCACGGCCACGCAGTGGCTGCCGCATGTCCGCGAGGCAGCAGGACTGGTGCGCGGCGAACGCCTTCCATTCGTCTACAACACCAGCGGCTACGAACGGCTGGAGATGCTCGACGAATACTCGGATCTGATCGATGTCGCGCTCACCGACCTCAGGTACTCGACTCCGTCCCTCGCGCAGCGCACCTCGGGCGCGGCCGACTATGTTGACGCCGCCCGCAAGGCCCTACTTTGGTTCTGCCTGCGCCTCGGCCCACTGGACTGCGATGACGACGGCATAGCGCGGCGCGGCGTCATCTGCCGGCTTCTTGTACTCCCTGGCCATCCGGAGGAGGCAATAGAAAACCTCAGATGGATAGCCGTGAACATCGGGACCGAACTTGACATAAGCGTTATGTCCCAATATGCGCCCGTGTACAAGGCCATGGAATGCGGCGAGTTCGCGCGGCGCGTGACGCGCGAGGAGTACAATGCCGTAACGGACGAGGCTGAACGCCTTGGATTCGAAAACGGCTGGATCCAACCCTACGAGGATGACGCGCCAGACTCCCTCCTTGGCGCGGACATGCGTCCCGGCGAAGGCGTCGTACGATAGTCCATCTTATTTATGCGTCGGCGGGCTGCAGCGATTTAGGTGCTTTGCCATTTGATGGTGAGCACCCCAGCGATTGAAGCGTGGCAAGATGCGACGCCACGCTTTTGTTCCGGCCGTCTGGAGAGGAGAGTCGCCGCAGGGCATTGTCGTAGGCCGCCCTGGCGTTGTCCAGCCCCTTGCCTATCGCATCAAGTTCGGTTCCGAATGCGACGACCCTGTTCGCCAGCTCCTGCGATGCGGCCAGGATCGCCTTGGCGTTGCGGTCCTGATCGCTCCGTCGCCACAGGCGCTCGACGATCGTAAGCAAGACCACAAAAGTGGACGGGCTGACCGGCATCACATGCTTCTGCAGCGCGTCGGAAAGAATCCTTGGCTCGGCCGAGAGAACGAGCTGATAGGCCCCTTCGAGCGGGAAGAACATAACCACGAACTCGATGCTTCCCTCGACGCGTGTCTCGTAATGGCGGCGGGAGAGCGCGGTGATCGTGTCGCGAACCGACTGAAGATGCTCCGCGATCGCCTGCTTGCGCGCCTCTGGCGTTTCCGCCTCCACATACTTGAGATAGTTCGGGAAGAGCGCCTTGCTGTCTATGACGATGTTCACACCGTCCGGCAGGTGGACGACCATGTCAGGCCTCGCGCGTCCGTCATCGTCCGACAGCGTCACCTGCGTCGAGTAGTGGATATCCTTGAGGAGTCCGGAATCGCGCAGGAGCCCCTCCAGAATGGCCTCGCCCCACTGGCCGCGTATGTTGACGCTGCCAAGGAGCGCCGCCTTAAGACCGCGGGCGTCTTCGCCGACCTTTCCGGCCAGATCCTGCATGCGCCGCATCTCATTCGCGACCATCGTACGGAGCGCCTCTGCGCCGGCCTTCTCCTCGCCCATCGAATCGGCGAATGCCTTGCGGAACCTCTCCAGCTCATCGCGCATAGGCTCGAGAAGTCCGCCAACGGATCTTTCAAGCTCCCTTTCAAGGCGGATCCTGCGAGCGCCCGCCAAGCCCATGGCGACCAATGCGCCAATGACGGCCCCTGCCAGGAATGCCAGGCCGATCGATGCGATGTCAATATCCATGATGAAACCCCGATGTCACTGGCGCAGTGTACCAGAAGCGGAAAGGCAGTTGCGAATTTTCAGCGGAACGGCTATCATAGATGCTGAAATGAAGAAGGTAATCTACGTATCCCCAGACGGCAAGGACACCGGAAACGGTTCCTCCGCCGCCCCTTTCGCCACGATCGACCGCGCCCGCGCAGCCGCCCGCTTGGCCGGCCCCGGCACAAAAGTCATACTCCGCCAGGGCGAGTTCCTCCTGCCATACACGGTCCGCTTTGACAAGACGGATTCCGGCATAACCTACGAGGCCGCGTCACCGGGCAAGACGACCGTCTCGGCCATGCGCAGGATAACGGACTGGCATGAGGATCCGGATGGACTCTGGTCGGCGCCCGTACCTTGGGTGACCTCACGCGAAAAGGGCTTCCGCATACTCTTCGCCGATGGTGTCGAGCGCCCGCGCGCCCGCCTGCCGAAAAGCGGCGCCTTCTTCACGGCCGCGCATCTGGACATGCCCGAGGGCGTCGATTGGTTCACATGGAACCACAACACGCCGCGCCACGAGATCGAGGTATCCCCGGGCGACATACCCGTCGGCACGGACATCGACGGCGCCGAACTGACGCTCTTCCACTTCTGGGTCGATTCCCATGTCACGGCCGAGTCGGCGTTCGAGAAGGACGGCAAGACGTTCGTCCGCATCCACGAGCCTCTGCGGCGCTCGCCTTCGGATGCGCCGTTCACGCTCGAGAACCATCGGTCCCTGATCTCCGAGCCGGGGGAATGGGCGCTCGACCACCATCGTCGCCGCGTGTACTACTTCCCGAAGCCGGGCGACGACATCAAGCGCACCGTCATAATGGTCCCATGGCTGCCGCGTTTCTTCGAGATCAACTGCGCAACGGACATGGTGTTCCGCGGCATCCGCTTCGAGGGTTCGCAGGCCGACCTCGGCGCCGGGGACGTGAACGACTTCCAGGCCGCATGCTCAATCGGCGCCGCCATCTCGCTCACCGCGGCGGAGCGATGCGTCTTCGAGAACTGCGCCTTCGAGAACATAGGCGGATACGGCGTGGAGATGCTCCACTCGACGCGCGACTGCAAGGTCTCGCGCTGCACGTTCTCCGGTCTTGGCGCGGGCGCGGTACATATCGACAGCGGCCTGCCAGGCAAAGCGAAGTCCGATCCGCCCGACCCGCTGCATGACGCCGGCATCCCCGATCCGAGGCGCATCGCCGCCGGGAACGAGGTCTCCGACTGCGAGATCGGCGACTACGGCCGCGAGTTCCGCTCGGCATGCGGCGTCCTCTCGCGGAACGCCGAGCGGACGCGCGTCATCCACAACCACATCCACGACGGCTACTACACGGGCGTGTCGTGCGGATGGGTCTGGGGCTACATGCCAAGCGTCTCCTTCGGATGCGAGATCTCGCACAACCACATCCACGACATCGGCAAGGGGCTGCTCTCGGACATGGGCGGCATATACACTCTGGGCGTGTCGCCGGGGACGCTGATAGACGGCAACCACATCCACGACATCGAGGCCTCCGTCTATGGAGGATGGGGCATCTACAATGACGAGGGTTCCACCGGCGTCGTAGTGGAGAACAACCTTGTCTACGACACCAAGTTCGCCTGCTACCACATGCACTACGGCAGGGACTGCATCGTCCGCAACAACATCTTCGCCGGCGGACGCATGGACCAGATCGCCCGCACGCGCCGCGAGGACCACATATCGTTCGTGTTCTACTGCAACATCGTCTATTGGACCCAGGGCAAGCTCCACTCCGGCAACTGGAACGACGAGGAGTTCGACTACAGGGACCACCCGGACCACACGCGCAAACTGCGCAAGACCGTGGAGTGCGACTGGAACATCTACCACAGCCCCAACCTCAGGCGCCACGACATCCGCTTCGGAACAGGCCTCGAACTCGAGGAATGGCGCGCGCTTGGCCAGGACGAGCATTCGTTCCTCATGAACCCGCGTTTCGCCGACCCCGCGCACCACGACTACACGCTCCATCCGCTCTCGCCAGCCTTCAAGGTCGGGTTCCATCCGTTCGACATCTCCAAGGCGGGGCCGCGGCCATGAGCATATCCCATGTAATGTCGCGCATAGCGCCCTACGGCCCCCGCATACTCGTCTTCATCGCGATGTGCGCGGGCGGCTGGCTCGCGGCGCACATAGTCAAGTCGTTTGTCCTGCGCCTCGTCAGGCGCGGCAAGGCGGAGGCGACGGTAGGCACCTTCCTCGCGAACCTTCTCTACGCGCTCGCCTTGGTGCTGGTGCTGTGCGCGGCGCTCGACGAGCTTGGCGTCCAGACGGCGTCGATCGTCGCGATGCTCGGCGCCGCCGGTCTGGCGATCGGCCTCGCCCTGCAGGGTCGCTCTCGAACCTCGCATCGGGGATGATCCTCGTCATACAGCGCACTTTCAAGGTAGGAGACTACATCGAGTGCGGCCCGGTTTCGGGGACCGTCGCCGAGATCGGCCTATTCAACACGATGCTCCGCACACCGGACAACCGCCAGGTGACGATACCTAACTCAAGGCTCACGGGCGACAACATAGTCAACTACTCAGTCTTCCCGACGCGCAGGCTCGAAGTGGTCATATCCGTGGACTACGCCACCGACCTCGCTTCGGCGCGCAAGGTCATAGCCGATGTCCTCGCGGCCGACACGCGCGTGCTGGACGACCCTGCGCCGATGATCGTCGTCGCCAACCTCGGCGAGAGCGCCATCGACTTCAAGGTGCGCCCGTGGGTGAAGCGCGAGGACTACTGGGACGTATTCTTCGCCCTGAACGAGAACCTGAAGAAAGCCTTCGACGAGGCTGGCATAGTCATCCCGTTCCCGCAGCGCGTCGTCACAATGCGCGAACGGTAGCTATGGCGCGCTAGTTGGCGACGATGTTGACCAGCCGTCCCTTGACGCAGATGACCTTGCGGACGGTCTTGCCTTCGATGGCGGCCTTGACCTTCTCGTCCGCGAGCGCGGCCTCGCGCATGGCGTCCTCCGTCGCGTCGGCTGCGACCATGATGCGCGACTTCGGCTTGCCGAGGACCTGGACGAGGATTTCGACCTCGTCCACGGCGAGGTGCTTTTCGTCGTACTTGGGCCAAGGCTCGTAGGCGAGCGTGTGGTCGTGGCCCAGGTGCTCCCATAGCTCCTCGCAGACATGCGGGGCTATCGGCGAGAGCAGCAGTACGAAGGTTTCGGCGGCCTCGCGCGGCAGCTCCTTGCCCTCGCCCGCGAAGGCGTTGACGAAGATCATTAGCTGGCTGATTGCCGTGTTGATGTTGAGCGTCTCAAGGTCGTTCGTGACCTTCTTGATCGTCGCGTGGAGGAGGCGCAGTTCGTCGGCGTTCGGCGCGCGGTCGACGACCGGCTGGTCCATGACCATGCGGAACGAGCGCTTGAGGAAGCGGAAGGCGCCCTCGACGCCGGCGGCGCTCCAGGGCTTGCTCGCCTCGAGCGGCCCCATGAACATCTCGTAGAGGCGGAGCGTGTCGGCGCCGTACTTCTTCACGATGTCGCTCGGGTTGACGACGTACTTCGGGAACCGCTTGCCCATCTTGATGCCGTTCTCGCCAAGGATCATCCCCTGGTGGACTAGCTTCTTGAAAGGCTCCTTGACGGGGCTAAGGCCTTTGTCGTAGAGGTAGCGGTTCCAAATGCGGGAATACATCAGGTGGCCGACGGCATGCTCGGGGCCGCCGATGTAGAGGTCGACCGGGAGCCAGTGCTTGAGGAGCTCGTAGTTGGCGAACTCCTTGTCGTTGTGCGGATCGACATAGCGGAGGAAATACCAGCTTGATCCCGCCGAGCCGGGCATGGTTGAGGTCTCGCGGACTCCCTTGACGCCGTTGCGGTCGTACTTCTTCCACTCGGTGGCGTTCTCAAGGGGCGCCTTGCCGCCCTGGCCCTTGTAGTCCTCGAGTTCGGGGAGGACGAGCGGGAGCTCGTCGTCGGGCAGCGGGTAGATCTTGCCGTCGTCGGTGTGGACCACCGGAACCGGCTCACCCCAGTAGCGCTGGCGCGCGAAGATCCATTCGCGGAAGTGATAGTTCACGGTGCGCTTCGCGACGCCCATCTTCTCGAGCTTGGCCGTGATGGCCTCCTTGGCCTCCTCGACGGTCAGGCCTGTGAACTCCTCGGAGTTGATGAGCTTGCAGCCCTTGCCGAGGTACTCGCCCTTTTCAAAGGCCTTCTGCGAGACATCCGCGCCGTCGATTACCTGGATCATCGGGATGTCGTGGGCTACGGCGTACTCAAAGTCGCGCTGGTCGTGGCTCGGGACGGCCATGACGGCGCCGGTGCCGTAGCTGGCGAGGACGAAGTCACCGATGAAGAGCTCCGCCTCCTTGCCGTTCGCGGGGTTGATGCAGGTCACGCCTTCGAGGCGGCAGCCCGACTTCCCCTTGTTCAGCTCGGTGCGGTCCATGTCGTTCTTCTTCTTCGTCTCGTCAATGTAGGCCTTTACCTCCGCCTGGTTCTTGATGCGGGGCATGAGGTCCTGGACGAGCTGCCCGTCGGGTGCCAGCACCATGAACGTGATGCCGTAGATCGTCTCGATGCAGGTCGTGAAGATCGAGAACTCGCCGCCGCCGACTATCTGGAACTTGACCTCGACGCCTTCGCTCTTGCCGATCCAGTGGCGCTGCATCTCCTTCGTGGATTCAGGCCAGTCTATTTCCTTCAGACCTTCGAGAAGTTTCTCGGCGAAGGCGGGCTGGTTGATGACCCACTGCTTCATGTTCTTGCGGACGACTGGGTAGCCGCCGCGCTCGCTCTTGCCGTCGATGACCTCGTCGTTGCTGAGGACGGTACCTAGCTCCTCGCACCAGTTCACCGGCATGTCGATGTACTGGGCGTAGCCGTCGAGGAAGAGCTGCTTGAAGATCCACTGCGTCCACTTGTAGTAGGCCGGATCGCTCGTGGCGACCATCTTCGACCAGTCGTAGTCGAAGCCGAGTTCCTTCAGCTGCTTCGAGAAGGTCTCGATGTTCTTCTGCGTGAAGCCTTCGGGGTGGTGGCCTGTGCTGATGGCGTACTGCTCCGCGGGGAGGCCGAACGAGTCGTATCCCATCGGGTGCAGGACGTTGTAGCCCTGCATGCGCTTCATGCGCGAGACGATGTCAGTGGCGGTGTAGCCCTCGGGGTGGCCGGCGTGGAGGCCAACGCCGCTCGGGTATGGGAACATGTCCAGCGCGTAGAACTTGGGCTTGGAGAAGTCCCACACATCGGTCTTGAAGGTCTCGTGCTCGGCCCAGTAGGCCTGCCACTTCTTCTCGATTTCAGCAAAATTGTACTCGGTGTTGTTCATGGGAATCCTCTCCCGCGCGCTTGCGCGAAATTAGTGTATTATGATACCACTTTTCGTGGTCGGCCGCATCGCGGCGGGGTTCCAGAGCAGAGAAAATCGTGAGATTAGATGGAACGATTTTGAAGGAAGGGAAGAGCTGCACGGGAAAGAGATCGGCAAAAGGTAAGGGATCGCGACCTTGCGTGGACCGCTGGCTAGGCGGCCCGCGCAAGGACGAACTCGCATAAGACCCACCTTGCAAGTGCATGGCGGATGCGGTATCCTTGTTGAATGAATATGAAAATCGGCAATAGCAACGCGGCGACGCCGAGGAGCGCGCCATGGTCCGGCTTCGAACATGGCATGGGCATTGGCGGCTGGCTCACCAACTACAAACGCTTCAACGTGCTGCCGGAGGACAAGCGGCTTTTAATCACGGTTGGCGATCTTGAGCACTTCGACTCGTACATAACCGAGGCGGACGTTACGAACATCGCATCAATGGGCGCTGACCACATCCGCCTAGGCTTCGATCAGATAGTCGTCGAGGAGGAACCGGGACGCTACAGGGAAAGGACCATGCGTAGGCTGGAGGAGTTCGCGTCATGGTGCGGTAAGCACCGGCTGAACCTCGTCCTGAACTTACACAAGGCGATCGGCAACTACTGCGACATTGAGGAAAGGGTCAAGTTACTTGACGACGAAGGGCTGCAGGAGCGCTTCATCAAGCTGTGGCTTGAAATCGAGCGCCGCTTCAAGGACCACACGTCCGTTGCATTCGAACTGCTAAACGAGGTCCGCAACGTCGATCCCGACCGGTGGAACGCGCTCGCGGACAGGGCTATACGCGCCATTCGCGAAGTCAATCCAGACCGCTGGATAGTGGTAGGCTCCACATGTTGGAACTCGGCCTCTACGCTGAAGTATCTCAAGGTATGGGACGATCCGCGCGTTGTCTATACATTCCACATGTATGCGCCATCGGAGTTCACCCACCAGCGGGGCGTTCTCATGGCTAAGCAACTGGCCTACAACCGCTCCATGCCGTACCCCACGCGCGATGTCGAAAGATACCGCGACTACCATCGTTTCCACGGCAACGATAACGCCTACGAGGGAGTCGAGGCCATCAACCGCGACTTCCTCAGGTCCCTGATGTCCGGTGCGCTCGACTTCATTGTGGCGCATCCGGGCAAAATACTATGGAACGGGGAGTTCGGCACGATCCGCCACGCCGAGAAGTCGTCGCGCGTTGCATACATGCGCGACGTAATCTCCATCTGCCGTGAATGGGGCATCCCATACTGCGTATGGAACTACCTTTCGACGCCTAACGACGGCAACCGCTTCTCGCTGGTGGATGACGACACCCGCCAGCCGCTCTTCCCCGTTTTTTCGCTGTAGCGGGGCACCATAGTTCTGGAGGTGCGGCGTCTCGCCGCGCCAGAGTCTGACTAGTCTTCCTAGTCTTCCTAGACGTGGCGCGGGAGCGCGACGAGGTTCCCGGGGGCGCGGCGGATGCCGCGCCAGAGTCTGACTAGTCTTCCTAGTCTTCCTAGACGTAGCGCGGGGCGCGACGAGTTTCCGGAGGTGCGGCGTCCCGCCGCGCCAGAGTCTGACTAGTCTTCCTAGTCTTCCTAGACGTGGCGCGGGGCGCACGGGAGTCCGGAGGTGCGGCGTCCCGCCGCGCCGGAGTCGGACTAGTCGGGCTAGTCGGGCTAGATGGGGACAACCGGGACCACCGGGACGACTAGGACGACTAGGACGACTAGGAAGACTAGGACGACTAGGACGACTTTCCGGACATTCCGGACCTTCGAGACAAAAAGAGAGGCCCGCGGGTCTGACGACCCGCGGGCCTTGAGAAAGGATTCCGGCAACGCGCTACTCTCCCACGGGCAACCCCCGCAGTACCCTCGCCGATGAGGCCCTTAACTTCCGTGTTC
>JAFSZJ010000051.1 GCA_017458965.1 Kiritimatiellia bacterium
ATTTCCCCCCGGCGGGTGCCGGAAGGGGTTTAAGACAGAACTAATGCACACCTAACGGCTGGTGGGGTTCATTGATTTTCAGTAGGTCAGACGTTCCGCTATTGTCCGCACGGGGTCGAAACCGTCCTTTTCGGGTTTCGGCCGTCCCGGCATCGGCGGGCGATGGCATTCAGAAGGTCAGCGGTTCGACCCCGCTTACCTCCACCAAAACATCAAGCAGCCGACCGGCTGCTTGATTTGCTTTTAGGCATCTACTCGCGAAGAAGCGAGGAGGGCAGGGGGATCGTCCCCTCGCCGGGCGCCGGCGCCGCCCACGGCATCGCCGTGTCGTCGTTCGTCACGCATCCAGCCAGCGCAAGGAGCGACAAGGCCAGAAGCGCGGGCGCGAGCCCGCGGAATGCCGACATGATGCGTCGTGCCATGAGTGCGGCCCCCGATGCGGCTAGTTGAACACGAGGTCGCCGATCTCGACCGGCTTCTGCTGCCAGTCCGAGAGGATGTCGGCGATGACGAGGTTCTTCTCGCGGATCGCCTGGCGCAGACGCAGGCGCGTCACGAACGCCTGGTCGGGGTCGTCGATCGACGGACGGCGCACCATGACCTCCGCCTGGGGCAGGGCCTGGTTGCGTTCGGGGCCGATCAGCTCGGCCATGAACTCGTCCGAGAACTCCACGATGGCGTACTTCCACTCCTCGTTGGCGGCTACGATCACGCCCTTGTCGCCAGGCGTGAGCACGCCTTCGGCGAGGGTGCCGCGGGTGTTGATGATGCCTTGGGTGATCTTCGCGTTGCCCTTGTATTCGTTGAGCTGCTGCTGGAGGTTCTTGACGCGGTCAGTGAGGGTGCCGATCTCGTCGTCCTTCTCCGATATCTGCTGCTGGAGCTCCTCCTCCTTCTCCTCATGCTCCTTTATGTCCTCGTTGAGGCGTTCGATGCGGTTCTCAAGATCGCGCTTCTGGCTTTCGAGCTGCGATATCGTGGCGTCGCGCTCCTCGATGGTGTGCTTGTCCGTGCGCGCCATGCGCTTGACGGAGTTGAGTTCGTCGATCACGTTCGTCAGCTCCTCGCGGAGGCGCGGGAGTTCGGCGCGGGTGGCGGTGAGGGTCTTGTACTGCGCGTTGGCGCGCGCGTATATGCGGTCGAGCACGGCGGACATCGTGCCGTCGCCCTTGGTCGTGGGCTTGCCCGTGAGCTCGTCGAGGACGTACTTGTCCGTGACTGGGTCCTTGAGGAAGTAGGTCCTGAGCTGCAGACGGCTGGAGTTGTCGCTGATGTTCATCATCGGCGGAGGCGTGGCCTGCGGCTCGTACTTGTGGTTGTAGGAGTCCCAGAAGGCCGAGCGCTCGGGGTTGTCTATCTCGCGGCTCGTGACCGCGGAGATGTCGCGCTGCGGATACGAAGGCTGCGGCGTGTCGGGGACGTCCTCGGCCTCCAGGGTGGCCGCGACCTTCACGAACATGTCCTCGAGCATGTGCGCGCGGCCGATGAGAATCTCCCGCTTGTTGTAGTTCATGTACGCGAAAACCGTTGCGACGATGCCGAGGATCGCCAGCAGAACCACGAGAACCCTGAGAACCTTGCCCATGTCAGATCACCCTTTGTTAAGAGACAGTCCTTCCGTTGTCGGAGTAGATTAGAGCATCGGCCGCGTTAGTGCAAGGAAATTTTCCTGTCATGCGCCAGCCGCCGCGTTCCGGGCGTATGAGGCGATCAGCGATTGGATCCGGTCGAGGCCGGCGTACTGCTCGTCCAGGGCCCATAGCGCGAAGTGCCACTTCTGCGTGAATTGGAACATGGGGCGCAGATGCGGGTCAAACTGGTCGAACGGTTCGCGCTGCGTCGCGTGGTTCCAGTAGATGATGCGCGTCGCGGAGGCGAAGCCCTCGTTGAAGCGCGAAATGACGTCGTCGAGCGTCACCGCCGCCGCGTGCTTGCGCCAGATGGCCGCGACGGTGGCGCCGAAGGCCTCGGAGTAGGTGTCGAAGCACACCTCCATGTTCTCCTGGGTCTTGTCGATGCATGGCCAGCCGAGCGAGCCGCGTATCGAGCAGATGCGGACGTCCACCGGCATCTCGCACCTGTACGCGAGGTCGTATCCGAACTCCACGATCTCCTTGCCCTGGTTGAAACGCACCGGGTCGCGTCCGGGGAAGTACTTCTTGGCGATGAGCGAGAACGCGGCGGCGCGGCCAGCCTGCGCGGCGGCCATGAGGATCGCCTCGGGGAAGTCCTCGAAAAGGCCGCCCTCGCCGGTGGGTCTCTGGAAGCGGTTGTAGCTGATGTTGTTGAGCGCGTACCCCGGGCAGCGGGCGCGTATGAAGTAGAACGTCGCGCCGGCCGACCGGTTGGGGCGTGAAAGAAGATGGTGGTCCACGAACGGCACGCCGAGGGCCTGGAAGGCCTGGACGCGCGCGAGCATGTAGCTGGCGTACTCGACGCCCTGGCGCGCGAGGCTCTTCTCGAGAAGGCGTATTGGGATCGGGCGTCGCGTGGTCTTGAACTCGATCTCGCGCGTGGGGCCTTTGCCGAGCGGTATGGCGTCGTCGAGGCGCAGCTCGTAGACGTTGACGTATTCCATCTCCTCGCCGTGCGACAGGAGCGAGGCCGCGTAGTCTATGATGGCGCGGGTGCGGTCGTCCGCGAGGGGGTGGAGGTCCGGGCGGCCGCCGACGTATGTCACGCCGGGCAGCGCCGTCCTGCGGTCGTCGAAGGCCGGGACGATCTGGTCCTGTGTCCCGTGGTATATCTCGCCAGTCAGGTGCTTGTACATGCTCCCGACGAAGAGGTCGCTGGAGTTGTCCGCCAGATCAGGGAAGGAAAGGGAGCTCTTGAAGAACGCCGCGGCCGCCGAGATGCGGTCCGCCGCCTCGTCCGGCGTGAGCGAGGGCATGTCGCGGCCTATGGCCAGCACCATCTCGACGAGGCGGTCGTGGGCGTCGGGGTCGCGTATTCCGAACAGCTCGATCTCGTGGTGCCCGTGGAACTTCTGGTCGAGGAGCGCCGGGGCCTCGCCGACCTCAAGCGGGCTGGCGAGTTCGGCTATGCACGCCTTCGCCGCCTCGAAGTCCTCGTGGCACATCGGCGCTATCGCGGCGAAGTCGGAGTAGGGGAGGAAGTGGACTCCCTTCACGTTGTGGTGGTAGGTGAGGCGCGAATGAATGTGCGTCCGCGACGCGGCGAGGGCGAAGTCCATCTCGGCGCGCGTCCAGACAAGCGGCTTGATGCGCCACTCCTGCCCCAGGCGCCTGTAGCGCTCGATCGCGCTGTCGGTCCGCTCGGCTATGACCACACCCGTCAATGGCCAGCCGAGGCCCCTTAGCCATTCGTCCGTCGCGATGACCTCGTCTATCGGGACGTCCCTTTGCGAGATCTCGATCCTGTCGCCGACGATGTTGGCGCATACGGCGCTCTTCGTCATGACTTCGCCGCGCCTTTTGTCGGGTATGCGCCCGAGGTCCCATAGGAGGCCCTTCAGGAGCGGGATGGCCGCCACCGAATGGCTTCCTGAAGTGACGGTCATGATCCTTCCTGCGCGACCCTCGATCAGAGAGGCCTTGCGCAGGATGACCACGGGGGCGTGGTCGTCGAGGCGCAGCCAGACGTCGCGCTCGAAGATGAACGTGTCGTCGCCCCAGTCATACCCGATGAATGTCCGTTCGCGTCCGCCTGAGACTATGGTCGCGCATTGCGTCTTGCGCTTTGCCTGGCGTCGGACGCGGGATATGAACACATGGGCGAAGTTCCTCATTTGATTCCTCGGGTAAAGGATATCGCGGAACGGCGCGAAATGCAATCCCTGCGGGGTCACTTCCCTACGCAGAAACGGCCGAAGATGTTGTCAAGAAGCTCCTCCGACCAGACACGGCCGGTTATGCGGCCAAGGGCGTCGGCAGCCGTGCGCAGGCATTCCGCCGCGAGGACCAGCCCCTCCGCGCCGTCCGCAAGGCGTGAACGCGCCTCGTCCACGGCCTCCAGGGCCTGGGCCACCTCGCGCCGATGGCGAGACGACACCCCAGGCGTATCGGCGGCGGGTGCCGAGCATAGCATCCCGCCTATGGCATGCGCGAGCCCGTCGAGGTTGTCGCCGGTCTTCGCGGACACGCTGCGGACCCGCAACGACAACCCCGCGAATGAGGCCTCCGCGGCCGCGACGGCGTCCGGCGGCGCCACATCCGTCTTGTTGAGCACGACGAGCGTCCTGTCTCGTGGCAGCGCCGCGACTTCGCCCCTTTCCTCGTCGTCCGTCGGCGTCGATGCATCGATGACGCGCAACACGAGGTCGGCGTCGTTGACAAGGCGCTCCGTCCTCGCGATGCCCTCCGCCTCGATGTCGCCGGAAGGGGTGTCTCGCAGTCCTGCCGTGTCGACGAGCCTAACCGGTATGCCGTCGGCATCGAAGGATTCTTCTATGGAGTCGCGTGTCGTTCCCGGCGTAGGAGAGACTATTGCCCTGTCGCGCCCCAGAAGCGCGTTCATGAGCGACGACTTGCCGGCGTTCGGTCTTCCGCTTATCACGACGAGCGCGCCCTCGCGCAGGAGGTGGCCCTCGTGCCATGTGGCCTCAAGCGCCGCGAGACCATCCCGCAGCCGCCCCAGCACCGCGGCCGCCTCGTCCGCGAAATCATCCGGCACCTCGCCTTCGTCGAAGTCGAGCAGATGCTCGATGTCCGAATGGACCTCGACAAGCCCGTCGAAAAGGGCGTCGACCGTCCGTGAGAGCCGCCCTTCCATCTGCATGCGGGCCGCCGCGGCGGCCCGCTCCGTCCGCGCGGAGATGAAGTCCATCACGGCTTCGGCGCGGGCGAGGTCGATTCTCCCGGCGAGGAATGCGCGGCGGGTGAACTCACCCGGCTCCGCCGGCCTGGCGCCGGCGGCAAGCGCGGCCTCCAGCACCTGGCGCGCCTGAAGGCGTCCGCCGTGGCATTGGAGTTCGACCACGTCCTCGCCGGTGTAGCTGCGAGGCGCCGCGAAGAGGAGGACTATCCCGTCGTCCATCACGACCGTCTTCCCATCGGCTGTGGAGGAGTGGAAGGTGGCGCGACGGAAGGTCCCTGCGGCCTCGCGGGGCCAGACGGGTACGCCGGCGACCTTGGCGCCGACCTCCCAGGACTGCGGACCGGAGATACGGATTATCGCTATCCCAGCGCCGCCCTGCGCCGTGGCGATGGCCGCAATCGTGTCTTCATGCCCGCTCATTTCACGGAGAATACGGCTCTGGCGGCCGGGGCGAGCGGGATCGCCACGCAGCCATTTGCGTCGGGCGAGACCGTGGGCGAATCGAAGAGGGGTTCGAGCGAAAGACCCGCGAGCGCAGTGGAGGCGACAACGCCTTCGGACGGGTCGTCCGAGCCGTTGACCGCGATGAGGAAGCGCCCCGTGGCTTCATCGCCGCAGAGGCGGGCGAGGACGCGGCCATCCTCTGACTTGAGCATAATGCCGCCCGGAGCGAGGAGCGCGAGCTTGAATTCCTTAGCCTCTGTCGTCGTTTCAGTGATGGCGCGGCGCGTCTCGGCGTCGTTCGACGCTCCCTGGTTGCCGCCGTCCCACCAGCAGTACCAG
Organism: Kiritimatiellia bacterium; assembly: GCA_017458965.1. Classification (GTDB taxonomy): domain Bacteria; phylum Verrucomicrobiota; class Kiritimatiellia; order RFP12; family JAAYLN01; genus RGIG3612. The sequence goes on from JAFSZJ010000051.1 coordinate 5,560, forward strand.
AAGACGCCCTTCGCTCCGGCGACCATCGAGAGGTATGCCATGCACTTGCACTCCTCCGGAGTCTCCTTGTGGTTCGCCGTGTGGCCGAAGGCCTCGGGCACGGCGATTACGCACCTCCCCGGCAAAGCCTCGTTGAACTTCGCCACGAGGTCCGATATGCCCGTCATCGGCCTCTTCGCGCCGAAGGACCTCGGATAGCAATCGACGCCGATCACGTCCGCGCCGGCGGCCATAGCCGGGTCGCGCGTCGCGACGAGGTACGTGGGGTGATCCTCGGGGTCGAGGCGCTCCCAATAGTCGCGGACATGCCTGATGCCCGGGAGGACGGGCGGATCGCCTTCGTCGGAGGTGTAGTAGAAAGCCAGGGCCGTCGGATAGGATTTGACGAGCTCGGCGCGCGTCTTGAACGCTTCGCTAGTCTCGAAGGGGTATCCGTCAGGGATCAGCCCTTGCCCATTGACGTAGGTGTTTATGACCTGGCCCCATGCCTCGGTCTCGTACACGAGGCGCATGCCATTTGCCTTGAGGGCTTCAAGGCTCTCCTTCGGGGCGCTCCAGAGCTGGGCCATGTCGAGCCCCATCGCGGCCGCCGCCTCGATGTTGTCCTTTCCGGCGAGGTGGTAGATGCCGAACGGGTACCATGGCTTGCCGTCCGCGAGGAGAACGCCGTCCTGATCGACGAAGACCTGCCCCTCGCGCACAGGCACGACCTTGAACGAGCCCTTGGCGGCCACCGGCGCACCGGTGGCGTTGGATGATCGTATCTCGACCTTGTATTCCCCCTCGGGCGCATCCTTTGCCAAGGGCACGTCGAACGCCAGACGCGGCGAATCGCCGAATTCGCGCTTGAACGAGGCGATCTTGCCTCCGTCAGGGCCGGTGACCGTTATGTCCGCTACGCGCCCCGCGAAGGTCTCCTCGCGGATGTCGTCGAACAGGGCGCCGAGATGTACTGCCGCCTCGCGCCGCGCCGTGGAGACCATCCTGCGGTATGCCGGAGCGACGAAGGAGAAGTACTCCGGCCAGTCGAGCGTCCATTCGCCCACTACATACGATCGCAAGCTCTCCTTGGAGACGAGCTCCAGCTTGGCCTTGCACGGGCCGTACACGACGAAGTCGCCCTCGATGGCGATCTTGAACGGCCCCTTCGTCGACGATGCGGCGTTTGCCGCGAAGACAATCGGCTCGGCGCCGTTCGGGTCGATGACCAGGCGGGCGGTCACGTCCGCGAGCACGGACCGCGTGTTGACGAGGGATATCTCGGCCTTCCCCTTTCCGCGAACGGGCTTTTTGGAGTTCCCCTTCGTGCCGTGGCGACTGAACGAAACCCCGCGGAACGCGAAGCCTTCGATCTGCATGAGAAGCTCTTCCTCAAGCATGTCTCTGAACGCCTTGTCCTCGCGCATGTCCGCCGCCGACAGCAGCACGAGTCCCTTGCCCATGCGCAGGAGCGCCATTCGCTCGCCTTCGCCCCGCGGCGCGAAGCGCGGCCGCTCCCAGCCTGGGCATCCCTTAAGGGATATGGTCCAGCGACCTGACTTGTCCTTGGCGAGCGTCGGCACGCCGGCCGGGCCGAACTCGTCCGCGAGGGGCTCGAACTGCGACTGCGACGAGACCGGGCAGACGACCAACGCCAAGCCGTCGCGCACACTCCCGGCCAGTACAAATGCGCCGTCCGCGTCCTCGACGGATTCCATCCACGACGAACCCGACATGTGGGGAGTGTCGGCCACGGAGTGCAATGGCAGCAGCGTGATGGCTGTGGAAACAACCGCTATGCCTGTCGCCAATGCCCAAGCGCGAAACGCCGCCCTAGACCCTGAGCTTCGGAATTTGCCATTCATGCGGCAATTCTATCATGCCGGGTCGGATCTAGATCGACGCGGGGGACGCGCGGCGTTTACGCCACGACGAGCGCCGCGTCGTGCGGCGGCAGCGTAAGTGTGCCGGACGAAAGGTCGGTGCCTTGCAGAAGTTCCTTGAAGGCTGCGCATCCGCCGAGGCCCTCGACCTCCGCGAGCTTCCATTCCATGGGCTCGTCCGTGAGGTTGAGGAATGCGGCGGCCGGACGGCCGTCGATCGTGCCGACGAAGGAGGTCGGCCACGGGGTGCGCCAGATGTTGAGCGAGCCTTTCGCGGGGCGGACGCCGCGCATGCGGATCGTGGCGGCCTTCTCCAGAAGGGCGAGGCGTTCCGGCGGGACGAGCGCCAGGTTGTCGCTTGTGAGGGCGAAGCCGGTGAGGATGCCGGTCAGCGCGCTGACGCGCGATTCGCCGAAGGTGTTCGTGCCGCGGTCGGTGCGGACGATGAGGCAGTCCGGATCGGCCCAGTAGTAGCGGTCAAACATCCAGAAGCGCCCGAGCGTCTCCTCGGCGGCGCGTGAAATAGCCCATGCGTTCGCCGCGGTATCGTCGCTGAAGCGGGCACCGTCCACTATGCCGACGCACGGCAGGAAGTGCTGGCTACAGGCGAGGAGGAAGGAGTCCGGGACCGCCTCGCGGATGGCCTGAAGGCCCTTGCGGAAGGCCGAGACGCTCGTCGCGTTCGGATCGGCGCGGACGCCGTCCGTGAGTGCGAATCCCAGGCCATCCATCTTGAAGTAGGTGTAGCCCCACTCGCGGAACGTGCGGAAGATGTTGCGGAGGTGTTCGAGGACGGCGTCCTGCGTCGTGTCGAGCGTGGCCCAGAGGTGGTCCGGCGGTGGCGACCAGCCCTGCGCCACGAGCGGCTTGCCGTCAGGGCCCTTGACGAACCAGTCCGGATGGTCGCGGAAGACGCGGCTCGCGGTCGACGCGTGGAAGGGCATGGTCCAGATGCCGGCCTCCATGCCGCCGTCCGTGATGCGCTTCGCGATCTCCGCGAGCGGCGTCGGCCACGAGGCGTCCTGGTCGTTCCAGTCGCCCTGGAAGGTCTGGTAGCCGTCGTCGATCTGGACGTATCTCGCCTTGAACGCGGATGTCGTGCGCAGCTTGGCGAGCGTATCGACGTTCTCGAGGAAGTCCTTCTCGGTGACTCCCTTGTAGTAGTAGTACCAGGAGCAGTAGCCCATGACGTTCGCGTCGCCGGTAGGACGGATTGCCTTCATCGCCTTGGCCGTGCGTTCGCCGTACTCGCAAAGGAGATCTCGCCAGTCGGAACCCTCGAGGATGATGATCTCCTCAGGCTGCTCGCCCTCCTTGATCTCAGGCTGCCACACCTTGACCTCGCGCAGACGGCGGCCGCGCCAGACGGCGGATAGGTGGGTGAGCGAGCGGAATGCCGTGATGGCCCCGACCAGGACGTACTTCGAAGAAGCATCGTCACCGACGACTATCACGTCGTCGGATATCGCCTCGGAGTTGTAGGAGGAGATGTTTCTGTAGAACCCGTCGTTCGACAGGCGGTGGTTCATCGTGTTCGCGTTCGCGTAGACGAAGCTGGCGCTCTCCGGGAGATTCACCGGTATGAGACGCTCGAAGTACGAGACTTTGCGGAATTCTGACATGATCCTACCGTGGTTTTGCGTTTACAGGGCAACTTGCCTTATGCAAACCATTATACCCCATGCCTCGGAGGGAACGCAAACCAAGCCCAGAGCAGGCTTATCCCCCATAATTTGTCCAATGGATACCACCCATGTCGGCCAAGGGCAGGTTTTGTGCGGTCGAGGCAGCATTCGCTTGATTGTCTGGGATACGGAAACTTTTTTGCTGCGGCATGCGCCGCGACGATGGTGGG
>JAFSZJ010000052.1 GCA_017458965.1 Kiritimatiellia bacterium
GCGAAGTCGATTTCGGGCGCGACGTCCTTGGCGCGGCCGACCTTGTCCGCCTTCAGCGCGTCATGGAAGGCGGCGTAGCGCTTGGGCGTGTTGTGGAAGTCCGGGATCGTCTCGTTGAGACGTCCGCCGGGAATGTCCGCGAGAAGCGACTGGAAACGCGCGAAAGCGCGTGCGGCCTCGAAGGCGTTCTCGGGCTTGTCGACGACGTCGACCGTGTGGGCGCGCTCGATGAAGACGTAGCACCGCCATGCACCGCCGTCGGCGTCGAAGTGGATGACGCCTCCATCCTTAGACCTGACGAGTCGAAGGGCGTGACGCGAAGGTTCGGCGGCGCCGGAGCGGATGAGGCTCTGGCGCGAGTGTTCCGTCACGCGCCTTACATTCTCCATCAACCCGGCAGGATCCTTGAAGACATTGGTGTTGATGCGCTGGAGCGTGTAGCGGACGGTTGTCCCGCCTTGGTCGAAGGTGGCGAGGAAGGTGTCGTTGATGTGTCCGGTTCCGTATGGGCGGACATCGATGAAGTCGCCCAGGATGTCGAAACCGCATATCGCTTCACGGGGATTGGGAGTGCTGCTCATGGGGGAGGAGTTGAAAGTTGAAAGTTGAAGGTTGAAAGTTGAAAAGTTGAAAGTTGAATGTGGGGTGGGGGACTAGGGGATGAGGTCGTAGAAGTTGGGGATGCCGGTTGAGACGGCGTTGCCGTTGACGACGGTCATGACGACGATGGCTATGACGCATCCGATGAATGATCCGGCGAAGAAGGGCAGCAGCTTAGTGCGCACGGCCCTGGCCCCGCCGATCTTGAGGACGACAAGACGGATGAGCCATGCGAGGAGGATCGTGCCCCAGTTCGCTCCGTCGTTCATGGAGGTGAAGCCGAGCATGAGGCCGACGGGGTGGAACCAGAAGCCAGCGAAGTACTGGCGGAGAAGCGTGAGGACAGCCATCATGACGCCGCTGAAGACCATTGCGCGTCCGCCCCAGTTGGCGACCGAGGCGCCGACGCCTGCCGCGTCGTTCTGCCATTGCAGCGTCGCCTGCGTGAGCGGTGCGCGTATGCGGGTCACGAACCATGCAAGGCCGTTGTAGTACGATGCCCCACGGAGCGAGTCGGCGCCGGCCGTGTAGCCTGACGACAGGAAGGCCCAGCCGCCGATGACAAGGCCGCCAAGCAGACCGACGAGGCATGTGTAGGCTATGTGGCGCGGTTTTATGCGCAGACGCCGCCCGACCTCGATCATCTCGAACTGCATGCCCGGGATGAGGTAGAAGACCGTAGTCGTCAGGAAGCCGGAGAGGAGCAGCGAGACGAACATGCCGCGCACCCCGAAGACGCGCATTCCGCCGAGGATGCCGACAAGGAGCATCACGTTCTGCGGGACGAAGTAGCCGAAGGGACTGCCGCATTCGGCGCGGTACTTGGCCGCGACGAAGCCGAAGAGAACGAGGAACGAGAATGTCACGGACATCGCGAGGGCGGAGGCGCCGGCAAGTCCTGACCATGCGGCTACGGCAATATGGCAGAGCACGAAGAGGACGACTGCCGCCCTAGGCGTCATAACGTCCGCCTCATCGCCGGGAGCACCACGAAATGCGTCTTTCAGTACGCCCCAGATGTACTTGGCGGACAGGATGACCACGATGGCGAAGTAGCCGATGTATGCGCCGGCCGCCTGCTCCTGGAACCACGGAAAGCCGCTGTTGACGTCGATGCCGGCGAGGTGGCCTATGCAGTACTGCGTACGGCAGAGCCAGTATCCCACGACCAGCGAAAGCAGCACGTTGAGTTCGAAGAAGACCGCTATGGAGCAGACGAGGAGCGAGAGGACGAACCAGCAGTCGAAGAGCTTTCCGAGACCAGGGTTCGTGAATGTCTCGCCGAGACCGAGGATGACCGACACGTTGGGTATGCGCGGGTTGTAGAAATGAGCGCCCTTCAGGAGACCGTAGATGAGCGCGAAGATCAGGCCTGCCCACGCCCACCTGTTGCGCCAGATCGCGGCGAAGGGGGAGGGGAGGTCATCGCCCGGCCCCGCACCGGCTATGGCGAGCGGGATCCGCGTGTTTGGCATGGGATAGCGCTCGCTCTCTGCCCACTTGCGGCGCATGATGACGTTCACGCAGAAGAGCGCGGTGAGGAGTATGGCGACATACGAACCCCAGATCAGGACAGGGCGCACCCATTCGCGGACGGGGATTAGTCCGCGCAGATAGAAGGCGAGCATCGCCAACGACCACTTTTTGGTCGGACGCACGACAGTGCCGACTGGCCGGTCTTCCGGTGCCATCGCGTTCCACTCCGCCTCATCGACGATCTTGCGTCCGCGATAGACGCCCTCAAGGGCCGCGACGGAGTAGAAGCGCGGGTCCGCCACCTCGACGACGCCTCGTCCGGAAAGCCCGATGCGCACCACGATGTTGCTTAGGCATGTCCGCGACGGGACCGCCCCGTACTTTCCGTGGCGGCCAAAGCCGGTCTTGTGGAGATAGCTGGGCGAGGATACGGGGGAGCCGGAGAAAAGCGTTTCCGATATCGGGTTCTCGTCGGCGAAGGCCAATGCGAAGAGTTCGGTAGACGCCTCGGTCTTGTCAGCCCTGGTCAGGACGGAGAAGAGGTGCGGTTCGCCCGGACGCATGGAGCGCGGATCGTCCGGATCGATGTGGAACGCGAAATCGACGTATGAGACTTCATCGGGGGCGGAGTTCGATATCGCGAGTACCGGTCCCATGACGCCTTCGTCCGTCTCCGCGATCGCGCACCACACGTTTCCGGAAGAGGCCGTGGCCGGCCGCGTGCGCATCACGCTGGGGTCGTCATGGCCGGCGAAGGCACCTTCGAGAAGATTGCGGCCATGCGGCCAAAGACGGTCGTCAAGCGCGTCCGAATAGTCGTACGCCTCCGTGCGCGGGGCTATGGCGACCAGTGCAAGCAGACGGTGCCAGAAGCCCTCCGTCATCAGCGGCACCGCCATCATCGTGGCGAATGTCACGCACACGATCTCCGCCTTCGAAAGGAGGCGGAAACGGAAGATTGCGGAAATGACCCCGACGAAAAGCGTGAGGCCAAGGACGACGAAGATCGCCGGGACCGGTATCGCCGATTCGGCTATGTGCCGCGACTCCTTGAGGACGACGCTGGAATAGTTCGTGTAGATGGCCGCCAGCGTAATGCAAAGCAATGACGCAACAAGCGCCTTGAATGTCATGCCTGGCGTGAACTTGCCCGGACTGTCTTCTCCACTCATGTCGCCAAATCCTAGTCGATGAAACCGCTAGCTCCAATCATTGGAATTATACCATTTCCAGAACCTTGCCGCTTGCCCGCCTTGTCGAATTACAGGCTTATCCCCAGTTTTTCTCACTGGTCGCTCGCGACCGACGATCATGGACAGTTTACTTGCGCGGTGCCGCGGAGGCGTCCGTCATTTCGTCGGCCGGATTGCCGCTTCGCGGCGCCGACGAAATGCACGGCCGCAACTCACCGCGTCGCCGTGCATCACATGCCCATTGTGTAGGCGCAAAAGTGGTGGAAGGAAGTGGGCTTGCGGAAGGCGGGCGTCGCAACGCGACAATCCGGCCCGCCTGACGAAGCCCGCTTCATCTACCGAGCGCAAAAGATTGCCCAACATCGTCGCGGAGCATGCCGCAGTAAAAAGTCCACGTGCGCCAATTGCGCGGCGGGACGCCGCACCTCCGGAATGTTGCTAACCATCGTCGCGGCGCAAGCCGCAGTAAAAGTCCCTGTATTAATATACCCTTGCACACGAGGGGAATGGTCTGGTATCATCTTCCAATCATTCATCAACTTCATCCCCACTCCCGAAAGGAAAAACATGAACAGCATCCTCCGTTCCTCCATCCTCGCCGTTGCGGTAGTCGCCGCTCTTGCCGGTTGCTCGAAGAAGAAGCCGAATACCGCAGGCATAGATGACGATGGAGTTTTTAACACGACCTCCTTCGGCGATGCAGAAACCGGCATCCCGCTTGACGGCACGCCGTTCGACCAGAACCGCGAGGCTATCACCGGCACCGGTATCGGTCCTGTCTATTTCGGCTACGACTCCTCCGTCCTGCCCTCCTCCGAACTCTTCAAGCTCCAGCAAGCCGCCGGCTTCATGCAGCAGAACCCGTCGATCGTGCTGATCGTCGAAGGTCACTGCGACGAGCGCGGATCCAACGAGTACAACCTCTCCCTCGGCGAACAGCGCGCCCTCGCGCTTCGTTCTTCGCTTGTCAGCCTCGGCATCGACCAGAGCCGCATCCAGTCGCGCAGCTTCGGCGAGGAGAAGCCTGCGGTCCTTGGCACCGGCGAAGCGGTGTGGCAGCAGAACCGCCGCGGTGAATTCGCCTTCTACAGGTAGGCGATCCAGGCAAGGTGGATGCCTTGCTTTCACTTGAGAACATAACAGTACGCTTCAAGCGCCGCGACGGCTCGTCCTTCGCGGCGCTTGATGATGTTTCGCTCAAGGTGCCGGATGGCGGAGCGGTAGGTCTTGTAGGCGAAAGCGGATCCGGAAAGACGACTCTCGTCCGCGTGGCATGCGGTCTGCAGAAGCCCGACTCCGGGCGCGTCGTATTCGGCGCGACCGGAGAGGTCGAAGGTCAAAGGTCGGAGGTCGAAGGTCAAAGGTCGGAGGTCGAAGGTCCAAGGTCGAAGGTCGAAAGTCCTACGCAACTTGCCCACACCAGCCGCGCCGCTAGTGGCATACAGATGATCTTCCAGGACGCCATCGGCGCATTGGATCCAAGGCAGCGTGTCGGCGACGCTATAGCCGAGGTCGGGCGTGTCCACCGCATACCCGTCGATGTCGATGCGCTCTTGTCGCAGGTCGGTCTGCCTTGCGAGGTCGCAAGACGCTATCCGTCGGAGCTAAGCGGCGGACAGTGCCAGCGTATCTGCATCGCAAGGGCCTTGGCCATGAAGCCCTCGCTGCTAATCGGCGATGAACCTGTGTCGGCCCTTGATGTCTCGGTGCAGGCGCGCATACTGCGCCTGCTCGGAGACCTTCGCGAGAAGAACGGTCTATCGCTTCTGATCATCACGCATGATCTGGCCGTGGTCTCCGCCCTATGCGACTATGTTTATGTCCTTGAAAAAGGCCGGGTCGTCGAGGAAGGGGAACCGGAGAGCATTTTTGCGGCACCTGCGCATCCGTACACGCGGCGGCTGCTGGCGTCCGTGCCGAGAGTGCCCGAGAACAGATAACAGATAATAGATAACAGGTAACAGATAATGGATAACAGATAATAGATAACAGATGGTAGATGATGGATAGTTGATGAAGGAGTTAAAGCAACGAGACGCTTTTGCGACTTTTGCCTAGTTGGATACGGAATGGACCGAGGCCAGACACGGGAACAACAGTGTGTCCTAGGCGCTGAAGGTCGCCTCGTGTGAGTGTCGCAAAGATTGAGGCGCTATCGCGCCATATCAATCGAAAAAAAAACTTGCCTCTAGTCCCCGCCGCCGGAGAAAGAGACGTCCTTGATCTTGGCGGCCGCGCAGGCGTTCATCACATCGACTACGCGCTGGTGCTCGGTGTCTCCGTCCGCGAGGATGGTGACAAGGGCCTGGTTGCCAGACGCCTCGGACGAGGCCTTGTAGTTGCGCAGCACCTGCCGCAGTTCGGGCAGATCCTGCGAGGCGGCATTGTCGTATTCGCGGTCGTTCAGGAAAACCTGTCCGTTCTTGCGGACTTCGATGATCTGCTCGTCGGGCATGTCTACGCTCGTAGGCTGCGCCACCATGCCAGGAAGGCGTATGCCAAGATCCGCCTCCGGCTTTATGAGAGTACAGGTGCAGATGAAGTAGATGAGGAGGAGGAAGGTCATGTCGATGAGCGGCGAGATGCTGAGCTCTGGCTCCTCGTCTTCTGGTGGCTTGAGCTTCATTCTCCTCCTCCTTCGGGGGCGAAGACGCCGAAGATGAAGTCGCCAACGCCGGCCTCCGCCATGGCGTTCATCACCTGGCGGACGGTGCGGTGCGGGGTCTTGCGATCGGCGCGGAGATAGACCTTGGTGTCGGGATCGGCCTTGACGCGAGCCGCGACGAGCTGGCGGAGTTCGTCAAGCGACACAGGCGTCTGACCGCTGAAGACAGCGCCGTCAGACAACACGTTCACCGTCCAGCGGTCGGGACGCTCCTTTGGGATGTGGCCGCTGGACGCATCCGGTATGTCGAGATCCATGTTCTTGCTGGAACTCATGTGCGACGCGGTCATGAAGAAGATGATGAGGAGGAAGACCATGTCGATGAGCGGCGACATCTGCACGCTCGTGCTTTCCTTTTCCTCGGGCATCTTCATGGCTGTTGCTCTCCGTCCGCGAGTGTTCCGCGGCGCGTCCTAGAAGACCATGCCCTTCTCCGCATGGCTCTTGCGCACACCTTCCTTCAAGCTGAAGGTGAGGTCGCCAAGCAAGGTCGAGATGCGCGAGATGTTGGCGGTGTAGTGCGCCTTGAAGCCGAAGTATGCGAACATCGCCGGGATGGCAACGATGAGGCCGGCCGCTGTCGTGATCATGGCTTCGCCGATGTTGTCCGCGAGCTTCTCCGGCGAACCCATCTGGCCCATGCCGATCTTGTCGAAGGCGCCGATCATGCCGGTGACGGTGCCGAGAAGCCCGAACATCGGGGCCACCTGCGTGACGATCGAGAGATAACCAAGCGGCTTCATGCCTGCGCTGACCTCCTCGACCGAGGCCTCCTCCATCGCCTTCTCCACCTCCTCGACCTTTATCTCGGTCTCCGGACGTATGCGGGAGAGACCTGCGGATAGGACGTTGGATAGCACTCCGGGCGCCCCCTGGCAGATGGACTTCGCCTTTTCGATGTCAAGGGCCTCCAGCGACTCCGAAAGTAGGGGAACGAGGGCCGGCTGCGTCATGCGCGCCGTCTTGTAGAGTATTGCGCAGTAGATCGACAGACCCACGACCGCGACCGAGCACAGGCCTATCGGGTACATCGCGAAGCCGCCGACGCGCCAGTAGTCGAGCAGGCTCTTCGACGCGGTCTGGACCTCCGGGCCGGCCGCCTGTCCATGCGCTATTAGCGCCAGCGCCCCCGCCAGAAAGGCGATGGCCGCGATCATGCTGAAGTTTGCCTTAGTTGTCATTTTCGTCCTCTTCCTCGCCGGCCCTCTTCGCGGCGGCTTCCTTTGCCGCCTTGCGCTCCTTGATCAGCGCTTCCGAGAGGGCGTTCATGTCTTCCTCAAGACCGAAGAAAGTGCTTTCGGCCGTGGCGGCCTCGCGCTTCTCGGTCTTCCTTGTCTTCAAGATAACTTCAAGCCTTGCCACGGCGTCATCGGCCCAGTCGGTGCCGGGGAAGAGCTTCGCCACTTCGAAATAGACGTCGCGCGCCCGATAGGGTTCGCCTAGGTTCTCATAGCATTCGGCTGAGATCATGAGCGCATCCGGGAATGTCTCGACGTCCTTGTTCTCGAAGCAGAGCGACTTGATGGCGGCGTCGAGCGCGTTCGTCGTGACGCCGGCGAGTCGTGCGAGCTCCGCCTTCATGAGCCAGTAGTGTCCGTAGGCGAGATCGCCAGGTGTCGGCTCGTCCATGGCCGCTATGCGACGTGCCGCGGTCTTGGCCATGTCCGTGTCGATGGCAATCATGCATCGGCATCCCTTTAGCGTGGCGAGCGCCCCGAGATCGCTCCATTCCGCCTTGGCGCAAGCCTGGAAGACCTTGTATGCGGCGTCGAACTGCTGGGACGCGGTCGTGCGCTCCGCATCTGTCTTCGCGGCGCGGCGTGTGCGCATGGCGAACTTCATCATCGTCGTCCCAAGGTCCATCGCGCCTTCAAGCCCGTTGTTCTCCGGAAGATCAAGGTACGGGTAGAGTGGGGAATAGACGGACGAGAGAATGCGTATGGCCTTCGCCCAGTCATTTTTCGCCATCGCCTTCGTCACCTCGAAGCGGTCGTAGTCCATGTCGAAATCGACGGCGGTGATGCGCGAGAACGGGATGCGTGACGGCATGCTGCCGGATGCATCGGGCGCAAGTGCAAGACCTGCGCGGTCGCGGCCCACGATGGTGACGTCGTAAGCCTTCCGCCTCGCCACCTCAGGGTCCTTGGCATCCTCGGGGATGCACCAGAGCCGAGCCTTGACCGGTGCGGTCTGCTGCACACGTTGCGGACGCGCCGTCTGGGCATGGGAAGGGAGAGGGGAGAGGGAGAAGAGCAGATAGCAGATAATAGATAACAGATAACAGATAACAGATGATGGATGACAGGTAACAGATGATGGATAACAGGTAACAGATGATGGATGACAGATAACAGATGACAGATGACAGATAGCAGATGATGGATGACGGGGGCGGGAGGGGAGGGGAGACAATGACGCGCGATCAGCGCTCCACAGGCAACCGCAGGAGGCGGGTGGAGTAGGGCAGTCGTCAATCGACATCAATTCTGCATCAGGTCTGCTCATTTATATGTGCGAATACTATCACCTTGGAGGGGCGTTCTGCAAGCGAAAACGCCCCTCCAGGCACCATTCCGTATTTGCGTCATGGACATGTCCGCGACCGGTTCCGGATGGTATGTACTATGTCCAGCCTCTATCGCAAGATGAAAATCGTCATGCCGCGGCCATGGAGGGTGGCGGCGATGCCGGTGGGCGCCTCGCCTGGGGCCGACGGTGTCTTGGAGACCGACGGCCAGCCGTAGGTGAAGAAGACCTCCGCCCCCTCCGGCGGCTCGGCGAGCGTGACGTGCGTGGTGGCGATGCCGGCCTTCCACGCGACGAGCGGGACGGTCCGCGAATTGCCCGTCCGGAAGATCGGACTCGCCGGGTCGATGGCGATCGTGTATTTGCCCGCGCCGGAGCCGGTCAGTCCGGCGAACATCTGGTCCTCGGTCTCCGAGTAGATCACGGGATTCGCCCAGCCCGCTTCCGGCACGGAGAAGAGGAAGTCGGTGTCGGCGTTCTGCCAGTACTTCTCCTCGTCGGTCGTGCTGTTCCGGAACCCTTCGGAAAGCTCGATCCGCGGCGCGGCGCCGGACACGA
>JAFSZJ010000053.1 GCA_017458965.1 Kiritimatiellia bacterium
GCGCCCATCGGGCGCGCAGGTTGGCGCGCAGGCTGGCGCGTCGGCAGGCGCCTCGCCGCCTGCGGGGACGCCGGGGAGGGTGATGGTGAAGGTGGAGCCCTGGCCGACCTTGGAGGCGATCTCAAGCTCGCCGCCTACCGATTCGGCGAGCTGGCGGCAGATGGCGAGGCCGAGGCCCGTGCCGCCGTTGCGCGCCATCTTGGAGCCGATCTGCACATACGCGGAGGTGATGTTCGAGAGGTCCTCCGGCGGGATGCCGCAGCCGGTGTCCTCGATCTCCAGGCGGAAGGTTCCGGTCTTCGCGTCTTCGTCCGGCGTGTAGGAGACGCGGACCTCGACAAACCCCTTCTTCGTGAACTTGACGGCGTTGCCGAGCATGTTGAAGACCACCTGCCTGAGGCGCTGCGGGTCGAGGTGGACGAGCGGCACCTTGCCGGCCTTCATGCGCAGTTCGAGTTCCGGTTTTTTGTTGGCGGCCTGGAAGACGCCGAGGATCTCGCGCAGGAGCCGCACGCTGTCGATCGGCACCGGGTGGATCGCCATGCGCCCCGATTCGAGCCTGGAAAGGTCGAGGACATCGTTCACGAGGGCGAGCAGGGTCTTGCTGCTCACGAGGATCGAGTCGATGGCCTGCTCGCGCTCCGCCTCGGTCTTGAATCCCTCCTTGAGCATCTCCGAGAAGCCGACGATGGCGTTGAGCGGCGTGCGGATGTCGTGGCTCACGGTCGAGAAGAAGTAGCTCTTGGCGCGGGTCTTCTCGCGTTCGGAGTCGCGTTCGCGCTGGCGGAGCATCGCGTAGAGGTTGAAGAGGATGATGAAGGCGATGAACATGAGACCCGTCTGGACGAGGCTGCCGCGCGTCAGGGCGACGCTGATGACATGCTGCTCCTCCTTGAGAGATGCGTCCCAGGTCTCGGCGGCCTGGTGGTCGGGGAAGACCTCGTCGTGGATGCGCTCGATCTCGTCTATGGCGCGGGTCGTCGTCTCGCTTGTGACCTGGCGCATCCACATGAGCGACATGAAGGTGATGAGGACGAGCAGCAACGTCCAGACGATGGTGGATTTGCCGAAACGCTGCCTCTCATCATGGCGGAAGATGTCGCGGAAGACCACGAAGCCGATGATGCACCAAAGGACGAGAATCAGGTACGACTCGGTGGCCATCATCGTGCCGGAGGCGTAGTTCGGCACGATGAATAGGACAAGGACGATCGCTGAAAGGACCAAGCCGCAGATGCCGGCGATGCGCGTGAGGCGGCCTCGCGCCAGACGCCAGGCCGCAGCTGAGGTATATGCGTAGGCGATGGCGGCGCCTATGGTTGACACATCGACGATGAAGCCGATCGCCGTGCGACCCAGGAATGGCATGAGGATCGAGACCTCGGCGATTGCGAGGATCGCGCCCTGTGGGGAGCCTTCGGCGTTTCGGCGTCCGAAGCGCGCGGGCAGTATGCCGTCATCGGCCATCGTGGCGATCAGGCGGCTCGCGGCGAAGATGTTGCCTACGAGCCCCGTGAAGATGGCGCCGAACATCGTGAGGCCGATGACGACAACGCCCGGCTGCCCGAGGGCGCGCTTGACGGCGGCGAAGGTCGGGAGCGCGAGGTCGCCTGTCTTTTCGCCGAGCGTGCCGATGTAGTCGGACCAGCCGGCCGTGCCCTCGATTGGCACAAGTGCGGGCAGGACGGCGAGCATCGCGTATGCGAGCACCGAGGCGACAAGCGCGGCGAACATGACGCGGAAGGATCGCTTGAGCGGGAACTTGAACTCGCCGGAGGAGTGCGAGATCGATTCGAAGCCCACGAAGAGCCAGGGCGAGAGGGCCACGATGCGGATGACCTGGCCGATCGGGCCGACGCCGTCGTCGATGTTGGAAAACGCGGGGGCCGTGGCGGCGAGGCCGCCGGTGTGCTTCAGGCACGCCGAGGCATAGCAGAAGAGGATGCCAAGGCCGAAGCCGATGGCGAGTATGGTCTGGATGCCGCCAGCCAGGCGGCGTTTGACGCAGATCTCGGCCGCCACGATGATGGCGATGGCGGCAAGGATGACATCACCCATCCAGACATCGAAGCCCGCGATATGGTAGTGGAAGCCGAATTTGAAGACATCGCCGAGCGTGTAGTGCGCGACGATCGCGAGGGCGGTGGCGTTGGCCCAGACGATGGCTACATAGGCGAGAATGAGGAACCAGGCGCAGATGAAGCCATGGTCTATGCCGAATGCCTTGGTGGCGTAGGTGTATGCGCCGCCTGGGCCGGGGTTCCGGTTCATCATGGCGTGGTAGTTCCAGGCGAACACGGCCATGACAAGTCCGCCGATGAACATCCCTATGACCGTGCCGAGCGGCCCGGCCTTGGGGAGGAAGGTCGTGCCGGGCATCACGAAGGAGCCCCAGCCCACGGCGCAGCCGAAGGCGAGCGCCCATGCGGAGAGGCGGCCTAAGTGCGCGGCCGGCGCACGCACGCCCCCTCCGGCGGGGGACGACGCCCCCGCGCTCCGGTAACCTTGGGGTGCGGGGGCGTTGCCCCACGCCATTTCGTTCTCTTTCATTTCCCAGTTCCTTTCGCCATGTCAGCTAGCAGCGCCTGAAGCGTTGCGGTGGTGATGGGTTTTAGGAGAATCGCGTCGAAGCCCATGGCGGCGTACTGGCCGCGGAGCTCCACATCGGCCGTCACGACGACGACCTTGAGATTGTTGAGGGCCGCATCGGCGCGGATGGCCTTGACTAGGCCGGCGCCGTCGAGGTTCGGCATCCAGAGATCGGTGAGGACGAGGTCGAATGGCGCGCCGCCTGACGCCTTCAGCGCGGCAAGCGCCTCGTTGCCGTCGGAGGCCGTGGCGATCTCGAAGTCGCCGGTCTTTTTGAGCAGCGCCGTCAGGACCGTGAGGTTCATCCTAGAATCGTCGGCGAGGAGGATGCGGCGCAGGCCCGCGAACTTAGACGAGGTTTGAAGAACCTCGCCGACAGGACGCGGGCTGCTCTGTGCTCCGGGCGCCGGTCCGGAGGCAGCCGCCACCCCGCGCAGCACCACGGAGAAGGTGGAGCCCTGGCCGAGGGTGGAGGCGACCTTGAACTCGCCGCCCATTGCGGTGGCGAGCTGCTTGCAGATGGCGAGGCCGAGGCCGGTGCCGTTGGCGCGCGCGGCCCTGCCGCCGACCTGGACGTAGGCCGAGGCGATCTTATTCAGATCCTCTGGCGAGATGCCGCAGCCGGTGTCCTCCACCTCGATGCGGAGGATGCCGGTCTTCGAGCCCTTCTCGCAGTCGTAGGAGGCGCGGAGCTCGATGTAGCCCCTTTCGGTGAACTTGACGGCGTTGCCGACGAGATTGAAGACGATCTGCCGAAGCCGTTGCGGGTCGAGCATGAGGAGAGGCATCTCGTCGGCCTTAAGCCTCAACTCGACGCCGGGCTTGGACTTCGCGATGCGGAGTACATCAAGGACCTCACGCATGAGGCACGGGCAGTCCGTCGGCTCGGGCGCGATCTCCATCTTGCCGACCTCGAGCTTGGAGAGGTCTAGGATGTCGTTCACGAGGGCGAGGAGGGTCTTGCCGCTCATGAGGATCGAATCGATCGCCTGCTTGCGCTCCTCCTCGGTCTTGAAGCCGTCATGGAGCATCTCGGAGAAGCCGATGATGGCGTTGAGCGGCGTGCGGATGTCGTGGCTGACCGACGAGAAGAAGAGGCTCTTGGCTTTCGCCTTCTCCTCCTCTCGCTCGCGCTCGCGGCGGCGGAGGACGGTGAAGAGGTAGAGCATCAGGACGAGGGCCATCACGGTTAGCCCCGTATGGACGAAGCTGTAGCCGAGGAAAGCACGCATCATGGCGTCCTGCCGGACGCGGATCGTCTCGCGCAATTTGTCCGCGAGGTCGTGCGAGGGACAGATGTCGTCATGGTAGGCGGTGACCTCGCCGAAGGTCTTCTCGGAGGTGCCGACCGTCGCCTGGCGGATCCAGAGCACCGAGAGGAAGACGATCATGGCGGAGAGGGTGAGCCAGACGACCGGCGACCGCCCGAAGCGGTTGCTCTGGTCTCTGCGGAAGACGGAAAGGAACATCAGGAGACCGATGAGGCACCAGACGACGAGGACGAGATAGGATGCCGTCGCCATCGTGGGGGCGCTCCCGGAGAACGATGGCAGAACGAAGAGCGCGAATATGACCACGGAGAGGACGAATCCCGCGGCGCCGGTCGCCGTCGCGAGGCGGTTGCCCACCAGACGCGCCGTCTTGAATGTGGCGGCGGAGGTGTAGGCGTAGGCGATGGCGGCCCCGACGAGCGCGAGATCGACGACGATACCGATCACGGTCTGCCCGAGGGCGAAGACGAGGATCGAGACCGTCGCGATGGCGAGGATGGCGTTCCGCGGCGCGCCGTCGTTGTTCCTGACGCCGAACCAGGGCGGAAGGGCTCCGTCCTCCGACATGGCTGCGAGCAGGCGGCTCGCGGCGATTGTGTTGCCGACGAGGTTCGTGAAGATGGCGGTGAAGAAGATCGTCGAGACGATGACGATGCCGCCGCATGGGAAGGAGCGTCCGACCGTGGTGTAGGCCATGCCGTTCGCCGCACTAAGATGCGCGACGGCTTCCGTCCAGCTCGCGAAGGCGCCGTCCGGCGAATAGTTCGGGATGAGCGCCGGTATAAGGGCGAGGAAGACGTATGAGATGACGACCGAGGCGATGGCGAAGGCCATGACGCCGAAGGTGCGCCTGCGCGGGAAATTGAACTCGCCGGAGGAGTGCGAGATCGACTCGAAGCCCACGAAGAGCCATGGCGCAAGGGCAACCATTCCGAGAATCTGCGCAATGGGGCTAACGCCGTCCTGCGCGAAGGCCGGACCCATCGAGGCGAAGCCACCCTCATGCCGGACGAGCGCCATGACGAAGGAGGCGACGATCCCCAGCGCGAAGATGGTGGCGAGGACTGTCTGCACCTGTCCGGCGAAGCGTCGCCGCGTGCAGATCGCGGCCGCATAGGCGATGGCCAGGATGGATAGGAGGATGTTTGTGGTCGTGACGCCGTAGCCGGCCACATCGTAGCGTAGGCTGAACTTGAATTCGAGCCCCCACGCATGCTGGATGTAGTAGGACAGCACCGCCGCGTCCATCCATGTGATGGCGATGTAGGTGAAGCAGAGGAACCAGGCGCAGAGGAAGCCGTGGTCGGCGCCGAAGGCCGCCGTAGCGTATGTGTAGGCACCGCCCGGGCCTGGACGCCGGCCGATCATGAAGTGGTAGTTCCAGGCGATGACGGCCATGACGATGCCGCCTATGAGGATGCCGAGGCAGGTTCCAAGCGGTCCGGCCTTCGGGAGGAAGGTCGTCCACGGCATGACGACGGCGTCCCAGCCTATGGCGCACCCGAAGGCGAGCGCCCAGGCGCCTATCAGGCCGATGTGCGCGGCCGACGCCGGCGCGGCCTTGGGGGCGGCGCCGGCGTTGCGGGTGCTGTCATCTGCTCCGGGCACCTGCCCGGATATCTCCTTGTCTTTCATTTTTCTTCGCGATAGGCGCCGCATAACGTAAGTAGCGAGAGCCATGAGAACTTGAAGAGGCCGTAGGCATAGCGGCGCCACAGGCGGCCCGGTTCCTGGCAGATGCGGTAGATCCATTCTAGGCCGGCGCGCTGCATCCAGCGCGGAGCGCGCTTCACGCGGCCGGCGATGAAGTTGAAGCTGCCGCCGATCCCGATCATCACGGGGACGTCGAGGCTGGCGGCGTTGCGGCCCATCCACAGCTCCTCCTTCGGGTTGCCGAGGGCGACGAAGAGGATGGCGGGCCTGGCCGCGTTGATGCGGCCGACGGTTTCGGCGGGGTCGTCGTCGAGCGAGACGCGGGAATGGTCCGACCCGGCGAGTTTGAGCGAGGGCGACTTCTCCCGCAGTTTTGCCAGCGCGGCGTCGAGCGCCTCGGCCGTCCCGCCGAGGACATAGATCGGCAGCCCCTCCTCGGCGAAGCGCGCGCAAAGCTCCGGCACCATGTCGGAGCCGGTCACGCGCTCGGGCAGCGGATCGCGGAGAAGGCGCGAGAGCAGGACGAGCGGCATGCCGTCCGCCACGACGAAATCCGCGCCCTTGAGATAGCCCCAGAGTTCGCGGTCGCCACGGAACGGCCATCCCCGCACGGCGTTGCAGACGAAATCCACATTGATCGTCGCGACGAAATACGAGCCGCGGCCGCCCGATCCGGCGGCGTGGCGTTCGCGCGCGATCTGGACGATGCGCTCGACGGCCTCGGCGCGGGTCACCTTGGCGACCGGCATCCCGAAGAGGCTGACGGTCTTCATTTGGCCACCCCCTTTAGGGCCTCGTCGAGCGTGGCCGTAGTTATTGGCTTGAGGAGCATGCCGTCGAAGCTGGCGATGGTGTAGCGGAAGCCGAATGTCAGGATGCCGCCCAGCGCGTAGCGGCCGACGATGGCGAGCGCCCACGCGACGAGCGGGGACATGTGCGCGCCCAGTGGGCGCGCACCTCCACTGGCTGAATCTCGGGGTGCGGGGCCGTCGCGCCCCGCGAAATCCGGGTGTGCGGGGCCGCTGCGCCCCGCGTTTGCCTCACTCATCTTGCAGATCCTTTCTCGATGAGCCGGGCGAGGCCGGCGGCATGGTCGGGCCACGAGAAGCGCTTGACGCGCTCGTGCCCGCGCGCGATGCGCGCGGCGCGCGCACCGTCACCTTCCGTAAGGAGGCTTTGGAGGGCGGCCGCGATGGAGGGGACGCTCTCCGGGTCGAAGGTGATCGCCACGCCCTTGCCGATCTCGCCAAGCGAGCCGTTTTCGGAGCAGGCGCAGGGGATGCCGCGGGCCATCGCCTCGACAAGCGAGAGGCCGAAGCCCTCGAATAGGCTCGGGAAGACATAGAAGCCGGTATGGGACCAGATGTCCGCGATGGCCGCATCGTCCGCGAAGCCGGTGAAACGGATGGAGGCGGCGTTGGGCGACCGAGCGGCCGCCTCATGGACCACTTCCGCATCCTTCCAGTCGGCACCAACCAGAACGAGTGGGTGCGCCTCGGCGAGCTCGCGCGGCAATGTGCCGTACGCCTCGATGAGGCGCAGGTGGTTCTTGCCAGGGTGCTCGATGCGGGATATGTAGAGGATGCCGCGCTTCCGCGCGGCATCCTCGTGCGCGGCCGGTGGCCGCGCA